>NZ_JBQXXK010000002.1:0-421008 GCF_052656625.1 Melioribacter sulfuriphilus
TGCAAATCTTCGGTCTGTCCAATATAAATTTTATTGTGATGGCGAGAATATAAAACATATACTGTGTACATAAATAAAAAGCCCCTTAATCTTACTGGGGCTCTATTTGTTTTTGCTCCGCGTGCAGGACTCGAACCTGCAACCCTGCGGTTAACAGCCGCATGCTCTACCATTGAGCTAACGCGGAATATTTTATAAGAACGAGTGATTAAAAAAATCGAGTCAAAAAATAGAGTTTATTCTAACTTTTGTCAAGTATAAATATGAAAAAAATATCTGGTATTTTCCATTTATTGACTTTATCTTTCTAAAATATGAGAAGCTGATCATTATTTTGTGACGTTATTGTCTTTTTTTGACCGCTTATTGCACTTAGTTCATATTTATTATAATACGGCACACTTATTGATGTAAACTTTTATTCTTATAAGGAGTTATTAAAATGGATTTAGAGGAATTGAGGAAGAAAATAGAAGAAACCTATGCAGATTGGGAAGAAAATTATTACAAAAAAACCATAGACCGAACCCCGGAACGACAGCCTGAATTTACAACTCCTTCTTTTACAAAAATAAAACAACTCTATACACCCAACGACTATTCATTCGAAAATTATCTCGAAGAAATCGGATACCCTGGTAAATTTCCTTTTACACGTGGCGTTCAACCTACGATGTACAGAGGCAGGCTCTGGACAATGCGACAGTATGCCGGTTTTGGTACGGCGCGGGAGTCGAACGAACGGTATCGCTTCTTATTATCGCAAGGTCAAATGGGATTGTCTGTTGCTTTCGATTTGCCTACACAAATCGGATACGACAGCGACGATCCGATGGCTTTAGGTGAGGTTGGAAAAGTTGGCGTTGCAATCGACACTCTGGCAGATATGGAAATTTTATTTGATCAAATTCCACTTGATAAAGTTTCCACCTCGATGACAATCAATGCACCTGCATCAATTTTACTTGCAATGTACATTGCGGTAGCCGAAAAGCAAGGCGTTGGCAAAGAAAAATTGAGTGGTACTATTCAGAACGACATACTGAAAGAATACGTTGCGCGCGGCACTTACATCTTCCCGCCCAAACCATCGATGCGTCTTATTACCGACATTTTCAAGTTCTGCTCGGTTGAAATTCCAAAATGGAATACAATTTCGATATCGGGCTATCATATAAGAGAAGCTGGTTCAACAGCGGCTCAGGAAGTTGGATTTACGCTGGCAGATGGCATTGCGTATGTCGAAGCAGCAATAAATTCCGGCTTGAATGTGGACGATTTTGCCGGTCAACTCTCCTTTTTCTTTAATTCTCATAACGACCTGTTCGAAGAAGTGGCAAAATTTAGAGCTGCGAGACGGTTATGGGCTAAAATCATGAAAAACCGCTTCAAAGCGACCAAACCTAAATCGATGATGCTGAGATTTCACGCTCAAACTGCCGGCTCGGCATTGACTGCTCAACAAGTGGACAATAACATTATTCGCGTTACAATTCAAACATTAGCTGCTGTGCTCGGCGGAGCTCAAAGCCTTCATACTAATTCAAAAGACGAGGCGCTGGCACTCCCCACAGAAGAGTCGGTTAAAATTGCTCTGCGAACGCAACAGATAGTTGCATACGAAAGTGGAATTACAAATACAATTGACCCTCTTGCCGGATCGTACTACGTGGAAACCCTTACGAATCAGATTGAAAAAGAAGCGGAAGAATATATAAATAAAATCGACGCACTCGGTGGAATGGTATCCGCAATTGAACTTGGATATATTCAAAGTGAAATTCAAAAATCCGCTTACAAATATCAGCAAGAAGTCGAAAAAGGCGAACGAATTATAATCGGTTTAAATAAATTCACTGAGAAGGAAGAACATAAAGGCAAAATACTGAAAATAGACGAACACATTCAGAAAGAACAAATTAATTTCCTGAAAAAAATTAAATCGGAACGCAATAATCATTTAGTCGAACAGAAATTAAAAGAATTAAAAACGGCAGCCGAAACCGATACAAATTTAATGCCCTACATTATCGATGCGGTCAAAGCGTATTCAAGCATAGGGGAAATTTGTAACACGCTCCGCTCTGTCTTCGGAGAATACAAAGAACAAGTCATAATTTAAAATGGAGGCGAAAATGGAAATCACGCATATAGAACATATCGGCATAGCCGTTAAAAATCTTGAAGCTGCAATTAAATATTACGAGGATGTACTCGGTCTTAAATGCTATTCAGTTGAAGAAATTAGAACTCAAAAAACGCGTACAGCTTTTTTTATGGTTGGACAAACAAAGATCGAGCTCCTTGAATCTACCGAGCCATACGGACCTATTGGAAGATTTATCGAAGCAAAGGGTGAAGGGATTCATCATATAGCATTTGCCGTAAAAAACTTACCCGAAGCTTTAAAAGAAGCTTCTTCTAAAGGCATTACTCTAATCGACGAAGAACCTAAGCTCGGTGCAGAAGGTTTGAGAATTGCATTTCTGCATCCAAAATCAACCAGAGGTGTTTTAACTGAATTGTGTGAGCACCCTGAAAACGACAATAAATAAACTGGTTTAATAGAATGTCGATAAGCGAAAAGATAAAAGTACTGATGGAAATGCGGGAAGAGGCACGTCTTGGCGGCGGAAAATCCCGCATCGAAGCTCAACATAGCAAAGGAAAATTGACAGCCCGCGAAAGAATTGAACTGCTCCTTGACGAAGGAAGTTTTGAAGAATTCGACATGTTTGTAACTCACAGAACAACTGAATTTGGACTCGATAAAAAATCGTATCTCTCCGATGGAGTAGTTACAGGATACGGTACAGTCGACGGTAGATTGGTCTATGTTTTTTCGCAGGATTTTACAGTTTTTGGAGGCTCACTCTCCGAAACTTATGCCCAGAAAATATGCAAAATAATGGACAAAGCTCTCAAAATGGGAGCTCCTGTAATTGGAATTAACGACAGCGGCGGCGCAAGAATTCAAGAAGGGGTGCGAAGTCTTGCAGGCTATGCCGATATATTCCAGAGAAATATTCTTGCATCGGGTGTAATTCCACAAATTTCTGCAATATTTGGACCATGCGCTGGTGGTGCAGTTTATTCACCTGCTTTGACCGATTTTACAATCATGTCAAAAGACACGAGCTATATGTTCGTTACAGGTCCGAAAGTAGTTAAAACTGTAACCGGTGAAGTCGTTACCGAAGAAGAACTTGGCGGTGCAATGGTTCACGCTACTAAATCGGGCGTTACACACTTCGTGGCTGAGAACGAAGAAGAAGGAATTATGCTCATCAGAAAATTGTTGAGCTATCTGCCTCAGAATAATCTGGAAGACCCGCCAATAATTCAATGCGACGATCCGATAGATAGAGTAGACGACTTTTTAAATGAAGTAATTCCAGAAAATCCGAACAAGCCCTATGACGTTAAAGATATTATTCATTCAATTGTAGACAACAATGAGTTCCTTGAGATTCAAAGGTATTTCGCTCCTAACATTGTAATTGGGTTTGCGCGTTTTAATGGGATGCCAGTTGGTATCGTTGCCAACCAGCCGAATTATCTGGCAGGAGTTCTTGACATAAACGCTTCCAGAAAAGCCGGTCGCTTCGTCCGCTTCTGCGATGCTTTTAATATACCAATAGTAACTCTCGTAGACGTACCTGGATTTCTACCGGGAACTGCGCAGGAATACGGCGGAATTATTTTACATGGGGCAAAACTCTTATTTGCTTACGGCGAAGCAACAGTTCCAAAAATTACTATAATTCTCAGAAAAGCATACGGCGGTGCATACGATGTAATGGGTTCGAAACACCTTAGAGGCGACATTAACTACGCATGGCCTATTGCAGAAATTGCCGTAATGGGACCACGAGGCGCAATCGAGGTTTTACATAATAAAGAAATTTCCAGCATTGCCGACGACTCAGAACGGGCACAATTTATCCTTCAAAAAGAAAAAGAATATAAAGAAAAATTTGCAAATCCATACGTAGCCGCTAAATACGGTTACATAGACGATGTCATTGAGCCCCGAAATACGCGGTTCAGAATAATTAGGGCGCTTCAGTCTTTATCGACAAAAAAAGACACGAATCCGCCCAAAAAACATTCGAATATTCCCTTATAGGTGAAACATGTTCTTGCTTGCTTTTCAGAATTCGGCAATAGATACTTTGACACGCAGTAGAATCGAACAAAATGCGGAAAAATTCAGTCAACTCGACGCATTCGGAATCGGACTTACGTTTATCGGAATGTCCGTCGTCTTTGCCTCACTCTTATTGCTCTATATTGTGTTTTATAATCTGACTAAATTAATTAACAACAGGATCAAGAAAAAACAAACTCCGAGCACAGTTAAAACGGAGAGCTATGAATTGTCAGGTGAAGTAAACGCTGCAATTTCGACAGCAATTTTTCTGTACCTGAATGAACTTCACGACAAAGAAAACATGGTTTTGACGATTAATCGCGTTGCACGGATTTATTCGCCGTGGAGCTCCAAAATTTACGGCTTGCGCCATTATCCACGTTCAAGAGGTTAACATGAGAAAATTTAAGTTTACCATAAACGGTAACAACTACGACGTCGAAATCCTAAGTTTTGAAGATAATATAGCAGAACTGGAAGTTAATGGTACCCGTTACCACGTAGAACTCGAAAAGAAGTTACAGACACCCAAGACGCCGAAACTTGTACGGAGTACCGCTGCCCCGAGCACCGATATTGACGTCTCAACTAAAAAGACAAGTAAACCAACCGAAAAAAAAGGTACCGGATTTGTTAAATCGCCTTTACCGGGGGTAATTTTGTCTGTTCACGTAAAAGAAGGCGATTCTGTTAAGATAGGAGATAAACTTATAATACTCGAAGCCATGAAAATGGAGAATAATATCAACTCAGACAAAGAAGGTAAAGTTATTTCTATCAAAGTTAAACCGGGCGATTCTGTGCTTGAAGGGGATATTTTAGTAGAAATCGGGAGCTAAATATGATAGAGTTTTTCAAATTTATTGGTCATGGTTTTGATATTTTCATGCAATATACAGCATTTGCAAATGTTACTGTTGGTCATTTAATTATGATTACCGTTGGATTGATATTTCTTTACCTTGCTATCGCAAAAGAATATGAACCGCTGCTTCTCGTGCCCATTGGATTTGGAATTTTAATTGGGAACATACCATTTGCCGAAGCGGCAAATTTAAAAGTTGGAATTTATGAAGAAGGGAGTGTACTGAATTATTTGTATTACGGAGTTACTCAGGGGATTTATCCTCCATTAATTTTTTTGGGCATCGGTGCCATGACCGACTTTTCAACTCTCTTGTCTAATCCCAAACTAATTATACTTGGAGCTGCTGCACAGATTGGGATTTTTGGCGCATACACAATTGCACTTGCTTTAGGATATCTTCCTCAGCAGGCAGCTGCAATTGGTATTATAGGTGGAGCCGACGGCCCAACAGCTATATTTCTCTCTTCAAAACTTGCACCCGAACTTACCGGTGCAATCGCCATTTCTGCATATTCTTATATGGCGCTTGTGCCTGTGATACAACCGCCAATAATGAAGCTTTTAACCACACCGAAAGAAAGAATAATCCGTATGAAACCGCCGCGGCAGGTATCAAAACTGGAGAAAGTACTCTTTCCAATTGTTGGTTTATTGCTTACATGCTCAATAACACCATCAGCTATTCCGTTGCTGGGCATGTTATTCTTTGGCAATTTGTTGAAAGAAAGCGGCGTTACAAAAAGATTGGCTGAAACGGCACGCAATGCTTTGATCGACATTGTAACAATTTTAATAGGACTTACTGTAGGAGCTTCCACTCAAGCAACAACTTTTCTTACGGCTAAATCGATCGGAATTTTTGTACTCGGTGCGGCCTCTTTTGTTATTGCTACTATGGGTGGAGTATTGTTCGTAAAATTTATGAATCTTTTCTTGAGCGAAAATAACAAAATTAATCCACTTATCGGAAATGCAGGAGTATCTGCAGTGCCGGATAGCGCACGCGTTTCTCAAATTATCGGACTTCAATACGATCCCACAAATCATCTTTTGATGCATGCAATGGCACCAAATGTGGCTGGAGTAATTGGCTCGGCCGTGGCCGCAGGTATTTTGCTCTCGTTTTTCGTAGGCTAATTATCTATTTCTTTTTCTCACCTCCGATTTATATCTTTGCTGACATGATAATCAGAGTGCATTACTCTGTTTTATTTAATATTACAATAAAAAAATGATTTATTATCAATAAACTAATTGAGTTCAAGAATTCGATTTATTATTCGATAATTATACACGACACGTTATAATATTGTCTTGAAAGGAATTTTTAATGTTTGTAACAGAAAACAAGTCAATAGTAAAAGAAAGAAAGCTTTCAGAATTTCAAAAAAGATATCAGGAATTAGACCGTTACTTTTCTGAAAAAGAACTGGGCTCTATTGTTAAGGACAACAATACGATATTCAGACTGTTTGCACCATCAGCTATTCAGGTAAGGCTTTGTGTGTTTGATAAATTAGAATCTTCAATTTGCAGTGAATATTTCATGGAAAGGGACGACGATGGTGTATGGGAAATTTTGATCGACGAAGATTTGACAGGCAAATTTTACGGCCACAAAGTTTATCACACTGGCGAAGATATCTCCAATCCAAATAAACCAATCTGTGTTGATCCTTATTCAAAAGCAGTTGCCACGTTTACAACTTATCAAAACCCGAGACGTTCAATTGTAATTAAAAGAAAAGAGTTTGATTGGGAAGGGACGGAATATGTACGCCACGACTGGAGAGATTTGATTATTTATGAATGCCACGTACGCGACATGACCATCGACAAAAGTTCCGGTGCAAAAAGTGCAGGCACTTATAAAGGACTGATCGAATCAGATATAAAAGGTGGTCTGAATTATATTAAATCATTAGGCGTCAATGCAGTTGAACTTCTGCCTGTACACGAATATGGTTACTGCGAACTTCCTTACGGTGCACTAAAAAACAATTCTATCAACAACATCAATCCTTATGAAAGAAATTACTGGGGATATATGACTGCTGCTTATTTTGCCCCGGCAGCATACTATTCCGAAAAGATGCCCACTTTCCGCTGGAATAGATGGATTGGGAAAGATGGAAAACAGATTGAAGATTTCAAAGAAATGGTCAAAGCGTTTCATAAGGAAAATATTGCTGTAATACTCGACGTTGTTTATAATCATTTTTCAGAATATGAACTCGGTAATCTCAAACAAATCGATAAGGAATACTATTTCAGATTAGATGAAAACGGGAATTTTGAATCGAAAAGCTGGTGTGGCAACGACTTGAAAACCGAACGTCCAATGGTCCGTCGTTTAATAATAGAAAGTTTGATTTACTGGATGAAAGAATATCACATTGACGGTTTCAGATTCGATATTGCGACGTTAATCGACTGGGAAACAATTGAAAAATTTACTGCCGAGGCAAAAAAAATAAATCCGAACGTAATTTTAATAGCCGAGCCATGGGGCGGCGGTGGTTATAATCCAGGAGGATTTTCAGACAGAGACTGGGCTGCGTGGAATGACCAAATTAGAAATGGAATCAAAGGCGAAAATCCATTTAACGGGAAAGGATGGATATTCGGTAAATGGTTCGGTAACAATTCACCCAGAAGAATTAAAAGTTATGTCAACGGCACTTTAAGACGCGATGAATATGGAATATATCTCAAAAAAGAACACTCCGTAAATTACCTCGAATCGCACGACAATTATACTCTGGGAGATTTTATCAGAATTGCCAGCGGTGAAATAGACGCACATAAAATAATCAGAAATGTAGACGAGTTTGTAAAACTTTCACCTCGTCAATTAAAGCTGAATAAATTAGCCGCCCTCTTCCTTTTCACTTCACAAGGAATGGTAATGATTCACGAAGGACAGGAATTCGCACGCTCGAAAGTAATTCCTTACAATATCAAAACACCCGACCCAAGAAAAGGTACAATGGATACCGACTCATACAACAAGGATAATAAAACAAATTACATTAATTATGCTCACGCAGAAATAAATAAAGAACTGTTTGATTATTATAAAGGATTAATAGCCTTACGCAATAAATATGAAGCCTTCAGAAGAGCAAATTATAACGACATCGCTTTTTTCGACCATGTCAAAAGCGAATTTGGACTGGCATATTTACTAAAGTACCAAGGAGAGCATTTTACCGTATTGTTTAATGCCGAGCAGGAAAACGATCTTGAATTCCCACTCCCCCCCGGCAATTGGGAGATATTGGTCAATGATAAACAGGCTGGGATCGAAAAATTGGGCGAAGTATCCGGAAACATTGTAATACCAGCCATTTCTGGAAGTGTATTAAAAATGATTAAAGACCGAAATTGAATCCCGACATGACCATGTAATTCGTTAACGATTCTCCGTTTATTTTGAAAGCGTTTAGTTTGAATTCGACAACTAAAGATAGATTTTCATTCAAGTGATGAACGATACCAGCACCAAATCCCGCCAGGAACGAATATTCATTAACTTCTCCGGCTTTAATTGCAGCAAGATAAATCGGTTTTCCGTCGACTTCCTGTAAATAATTGTTGTACACATAATACGAGATATAAGAAACTCCGATCTCCATTTCTAAAAAAAACGAGAGGGTTTTTACTGTGTCCATAACTCTACGAAGTCCAAATCCGAGAAGATACATTCTATGGTCGCTTTCGTTATAGGAACTAAAAATTTTATTTTCAGCGAGGGCATTGACCACATTTCTGTCCCACCAGTAATTAGCTGCAACGGCATATAAATGATACCGCTGGCTCAGGTTGTGTTTAAGCTGGAGAGTTAAATTGTAGCCTTGAGTGCTGGCGCCTTTTGTATCGTGCAAACCACCTTTAAATTCAACTGAATTGATAAATTGCGCATGACAATTCAGCGTAAAGAAAAAGAAAGCAACTGCGATTAAGTATTTCATAGCTTGTCTTCTTTTTTGAACGGGGATATAGTAGCTATGACTACATTTAACTCCGGAATTAATTTAAGGCGGTAAAATTAGATTAAAATTCCCTCAAAAAATTTTATTCTTAAAATAGCGCTTGTAATTTATTAGATCAACCAAAAAATGCTTTTCGGAGGGATTTTTCGATAGCGTTTTTGAATGTAGTAAGATTGACCGGTTTACGAAAAACAAATTCGACTCCTAACTTTTTGTATTCCTCTTCGATGGCGGGATTAATATCGCTACTAAGAATAATAACCGGTGGCTTGAATTTCAAATCTGCCAACGTCAATTGTTTAACGAAATCGTAGCCATTCATAATCGGCATAAAATGATCGCTAATTATCAAAGCAGGCGATGTACTTTTAACTGCATCGAGAGCTTCTTTTCCGTTTTCGGCTTCGGCTATTGTATAGCCATCGATTAAGTTTTTAATCAATTTAGAATAGAGTATTCTGTCAGACTTAATATCATCCACAAGTAAAATTGTGGTGGAAGAGATAGGAATAGTAAAAATAAATTCAGAGCCTTTGCCGAACTGGCTCTTGACCTTTATATCTCCGCCGTGTTTAAGAATAATTTCCCGTACGAGAGATAAACCCAAACCGCTTCCTTTTTCACCGGCAGTTCCAGGTGTCGTAAATTTTGTATCAACTTTGAAAAGTTTTGGAATATCTTCCTCTTTAATTCCAGTACCAGTATCTTTAACTGAAAATGTCACGTTCTTGTTTTTTACATCGGGCACTGCACTGATTGTAATGGTACCTCCTGTGGGTGTAAATTTAATGGAGTTTGAAACGAGATTGTTAATTGCTTGAAGTAATAGATTTTCGTCTGCGTGAATAAGCAAATTATCGTCAACTTCAGATTTCAATTCGATTCCTTTTCTAAGAGCGGCGCCAGATAAAATTTGAATCGATTTATCGACCGCCTGCTTAGCTTTGATTTTCTTCGGTTCGAATTTGATTCTACCCGTTTGAAGACGTGTCCAATCAAGCAGTGAATTAACCAGCTCCAGCATATTCCTGGCTGATTCTTCGATAAAACGTATGTACTGAGTTCGTTTTTCTTCCGTGAGATCTTTTTCGTTCAGAAGGAAATCGGTAAAGCCCAAAATTGAACTGAAGGGTGTACGCAAGTCGTGAGAAATAATTGAAATAAAGCGGTCTTTGGTTTCGTTTAATTCTTTCAATTCACTTGCAGACCTCTTCAATTCGTCTTGAGCTCGTTTGGAAAGTGTAATATCGTTAACAATGCCGAAAATTTTAGTGATTTTTCCGCTACTGTCCCTCTGAACAGATATTTTATTCTCAATCCAGATTATATTACCAAGACTGTCGATTATACGGTATTCGAGTTTTTCAAAATTTTTGTCGGATAATTTATAAAGCCGTTTCAGGTTTTTAATAACATCAGAGAGGTCGTCGGGATGAATAATTTTTTTCCATAAAAAACGGTCGTTCAAAAATTGCTGGGGTTTATATCCAGTTATTTTTTCGATTGCCGGCGTATAAAATACCTGCACTAATTTCCCTCTTATTCTTTCTGCAGTCCAGAAACTCTCGTCAATATTTTCTGTAATGCTCCGATATCTTTCCTCCGAAAGTCGTAAAGCTTCGAGAGCTTTCTTTTGAGGCGTAATATCGCGTAATGACCAGACTATAAACTTTTCACCCTCAGCGTCGTAAGAAGAAACCGAACTTTCAAGTTCGATTGTCGATCCGTCTCCCTTCACCCCCTTGAATTCAAAACGTGAGGGCGACTCTTTTCCTTCTTCCAGACTCTGAATGTTTCTTCCCACCTTCATAATATCGTCAACGTCAACAAAATCGAGCGGGTCCTTACCGATAATTTCACTTGCGCTTTTATATCCGAACATTTTAACGAAAGCTTCGTTGACAAGGAACAGTTTTCTTCTATTGATAAGAGCAATGCCGTCGTGCGAAGCCTCGAAAATCGACCGTATAAGCATTAAATCTTTTTCAGCTTCTTTCAACATCGAAATGTCCGTTAAAAATACATTATAATAAATCGGCATTCCCCTATCGTCGTAAACAGTCGATATACTGGCATGAACGTAAATTTTCTGGTCGTGTTTCGTTATGAGAGGAAGTTCGATAGTTTCCTTTTTTATTTCCTCCAGTTCATGGAGATTAAATCCATTTGTCATTAAATAATATGGTTCAATTAAATCCACAAAGTAAAGCGAAGTAATTTCCTGTTCGGTATAACTGAACGATTGCAACATTGCAGGATTTGCATATTGAATTTTCCCATTCAGATCAAGAATGCAAATGAACTCCTGTGTGTGAGTCACTATTTTTCTGAATTGCTCTTCTGAATTTTTAAGTTCCAGTTCTTTACGAATCCTCAATGTGGAGTCGGTGCAGATAAACACGAAATATTCTTTTATTCCTTCTTTTAATTTTGCAATACGAATTGTATAATACTCGGCAGATTGATTATCGTCGCCCAGTTTTACAAGATCATCGACATACTTGTTATCGATCAATTTTTGAGATACAGTATGCAGATAATTCCTGTCGATTTTAGGAAATAATCTGGAAGCTTCATTGCCGTAGACTTCGCTCCTTTTTAAACCGAAGAGCCGCGCAGCCGATTCGTTCCAGTAAACGATACGGTTCATATCGTCGGTCAAAAAAACCGCATCGACCATATTGGAAATAATATACTCGTACTTTCTAAGTTCTTTTATTTCTTCCTGAAGTAATTCTTTTTCTTTCCTATCGATTTCTTTATTTCGAATAAGCAACAATAAATTGCCGTCTAATGGAATCAATGCCACAACAGCAATCTGTTGTCGGTCATCTTTAACATACGGAATTTCCATCCATATCGTTGAATTCGACTTTTCGATTTGTTCAAGAAGCTTTTTAAATAAAATGCCAGATAGACGTTTCGGCTTTTCTTCTTTTGATGTTGCTGCCTCGAAAAGAAAATTATACCGCCAGCACTCTTCAGAGGAATAATTGATCTTACCGTCCACGTCGCAAATCAAATAGCAATCGCAAATCGATTCGAAAATCTTTTTATAATTCAGTCCGCCGCTTTCGCCATAAGAATACTTATATTTAATGTCCTCAAGTACAACTACACCGCCTTCAAACTGGCGCTCTAAAATGACTGGCACATATTTAATAAGAACAGCCATCCTTTCGCCAGCAGCAGTTACTGACGAATAAATTTCCTTTTCGAAGGGCTGATTTTCTTTGAGAATAGAATAGATCTCTTTATCTTCAAATAGACCGATCTTTTCAATATTCTCGCCAGTTATATCAGCCGACTCAACGTGCTTAATACCTTTAAAACCAAAGAATGTCTGATTGACAAAACGTACTTTGAATTCATTTGAAAAGATCAAAATACCTACAGGTGCGGCTTCAAACATCGCTCTTAGTTTCAGCATCTTACCGCCAGAAGTATATTTATCTTCGCTGTATTCTGTCATAAAAGTGGTTCATTTGCTTACATCAATTTATAAATTTAAGCGGATATAATCATAGAGATTTTACTTAAGAATGAGCAGTTTGCGAATTTCGCTTCCGCTCTCTGTAATTAAAGCGTAGTAATAAATGCCACTTGCGAGCTTACCCTCAGGAGCAAAGTTAGTCTGGTATAAGCCTTTTGCGTGATATCTATCGACCAGACTTGCCACTTCCCTGCCGGTAAGATCATAAATTTTTAATTTCGCATTCCCATCATTTGCAAGGAAATAACTAATTACAGTAGAGCTGTTAAACGGATTTGGATAATTTTGATAAAGAATGTTTACGAGTGGAATTTGTCCCTCTTTAGATAAAATTTCAGCTCTTGAAGAAACCGATGCCAGTGCAAGCTGTGTCATTTTTTTATAAAAGTCGTAATTGATGCGCCACATCTGATCCATAGGTGAATGATAATAAGGGTTGAAATCGTTCGGTGTATCTTTGGGTGAATAAAAATCTTCAATAAGTAAAACCGCAGGATAGTTTTGCAACCAGAAAGAATAATGGTCGCTACGTGAAGTGCCAGGATAGATTAATTCAATATCGAGATTAATTAGATAATTTTTGTTAATCGATATAATTTCCTCTGCAAGCAGCGAAGTAAGCGGTTTGCCATCTGAATGGAGGTCGGCTTTAAAGTCGTTGTTGCCGTCCCATCCAATCATATCAAGATTAATAACGGCAATAATCGAGTCGCCTCTGAGTGCAGCATTTGTAGCATAAAAATTACTGCCGTGCAATCCCTGTTCTTCGTTGTCCCAGAACGCATAGACCACAGAATATTTAGTATCGTAACTCGAAATTATGCGCGCTGTCTCGATAACTGCAGCGGTGCCAGAACCATTGTCGTCGGCTCCAGGTGCGTCTCCTTTCGACGGCATGCTGTCATAATGCGCACAAATAATCACATAACGATTTGATGCAGCTCTCCCTTTTTGGACTACTATAATATTTTCAATATTTTCGCCGTCCTCTTCAAATTTTTCGACCTCGACTTTCAAACCGTAAGAACTTAATTTTGCGATCAAATATTCGCGTGCATAAACATTTCCCGGGCTTTCTTTGTGTCTGGATGTAATCTTTTTATATCCACCGTTGATATAAAACGAGTCGACTCCAGTCAGAATTCTCAGATTTGCTTTCAGACTGTCGACGTTTACCTTATTGATGGCATTGAATATCAGGTAATCCGTCTGACCATTAATGGAGACGGCGTAGTTTAAGAACAGGAGAAGTGTTCTAATATATTTTTTCAGCATACGATATTGTCTAAAATCGGTTTATAATTTACAAATAATCTATTAATTATTTCCATTATATTGCTTATTTAATATGTCTTTATGAATTTAAACGTAGCGAGTGGCAATGATAATTCAAAATAACATAACGAAATTATTCGGCATTCGATATCCGATAATTCAAGCTGGGATGGTATGGGTAAGTGGGTGGAAACTGGCATCTGCAGTATCGGAAGCGGGTTGTCTCGGCTTAATTGGCGCTGGCTCGATGAAACCCGAAATTTTAAGAGAACATATTGACAAATGCAGAAGTGCCACCGATAAACCGTTCGGGGTTAACATTCCTCTGTTGCGCGAGGACGCAGCCGATTTAATTGAAACGGTAATTGAGAACGACGTAAAGATTGTATTCACGTCAGCTGGCCATCCTGGTAAGTTTATTGACAAATTAAAAGCGAAAGAAATTACAGTGGTTCATGTTGTCCCTTCACTGAAATATGCTCTAAAAGCTCAATCCGCTGGGTGCGATGCCGTTGTGGGCGAAGGAATTGAAGCAGGCGGTCACAATGGGATTGACGAAATAACCACTTTCAGTCTTATTCCACAATTAAAAGATTCTATCGGCATACCAATTATAGCGGCGGGTGGAATTTCAAACGGCAGATCGATCGCCGCTGCTATGGCGCTCGGTGCCGAAGGAGTACAAATCGGGACACGCTTTGCCGCTACAATTGAATCCTCGGCACATATTGATTATAAAAAGAAATTGGTCGAATCCGAAAACGAAGATTCAGTATTGATCCTCAGAAAAATTGCACCTGTTAGAGTAATCAAAAACCGTTTTGCTCTGGAATTAAAAGAACTCGAAGAATCAGGCGCAGACAAAACCCTGCTTTTAAATAAATTAGGTCGTAAACGGGAACGACTCGGAATTTTTGAAGGCGATCTTGAAAACGGACTTTTAGAAGCAGGACAATCCCTCAATTCAATCAAAGAAATTCTTCCTGCAAAAATTGTAATTGAGAATCTATTGAAAGAAACAGTCGATGCAATAAAAAATCTAAGGGATATTTGCAATGAATAACGAACCGCAGACATTAGAATATATCTATACTTTTAAATTCGAAGACGGATCGGAAAAAGTTTTTACTATTCAGCTTGATGCCGAGACGCTCAATATTATTACCCGCGAGACGGAGGAAATTCCCGAATGGGCATACAATTCCGACTTTCCCTGTAATTCTGAAAAGTGCAATAACTCAAACACTCAATACTGCCCCATTGCGCTGCACCTCGATAAGATAATAAGATTCTTCAGCGACAGAGTTTCCTACGAAAAGGTCTTTATAACCGCCGATATAAACGGAAGACATTATTCAAAAGAGACTACTATCCAAAACGCAGTAAGCAGTTTAATCGGAATTATAATGCCTAGCAGCGGATGTCCCATACTCGGTAAATTAAAACCTCTGGTTAAATATCATTTACCTTTTTCATCAATTGAAGAAACCGAATATCGCGTTTATTCGATGTATTTGTTTGCTCAATATCTCAGACATTTAAAAGGATTGGATGCCGATTGGGAAATGAAGCACCTGCACGATTTATATGCACAAATTCTCGATATCAATCGCATAATATCACAAAAAATTGCACAACTCGAAAACCAGGATGCCAGTTGCAATGCAATTATAGCACTCGACAATTTTGCACAGTTCATCAGCTTTAACCTTGAGGAGAGCGACTTTTCCAGCTACGATAAAATATTCAGAGTCTGGTTCGATTAATACCAGAAGTGAAATTGAAGCACAAAGGCATTGTTCTTAATTCCCGCCGATTCGAGATTTATTCTGTACTGTGGCCTGACTTCAATAAAACTGTACGGAAAAAATTCAAATCCAAGAATTATATGCTCGAATTCATTGTCCGGCGTAGAATCGTCATAATCGAAGTAATCATATCGAACTATAGCATCGATGCCCACGTAAACTTTATAAGCGGCTTCCAGCATTACAGCTCTGCTGTAGATTCCTTCAGCCACATAATTCCGAGCAATATCGTATTCTCCCATAAGCGAGAAGTATTTTAATCCGAACCCAGCAAAACCACCATACATTTTAGATTGAAGTGATGAAGACAAAACTTTCCTTTCGAAGGCTACGTAAGAAGCGCCTACAAGTATGTTAGCATCTCCCATTTGTCGGGTAGTTTCGAATCGCAATGTAAAAGTCGGGTCGCTCGAAAATAATGAACTTGATTTTGGTTTCCCCATACTTGCTGTAATTAATGTATTGTCAGTTAAATACGCTCCCAATTCAATGCCAGTTTCAATATAAAATGGATTATAGAACATCCCCTGAATTCTTCCGAGTGAAAAAAGCAGACCGAAATCCCCGCCTTTTGAATACGCCGTATGATCGTCGATACGTATTCCGTAATAGGGAACGAAGGAACCCACTTTTATGTAGCTCTCGTTCGGTAAAATGCGCCCCACGGCATAGGCTTCCCAGATAGATTGTACAAAATCGTATCGTGTAATAACGTCGATCTTTTCGGATATTGAAGCGTTCATATAGAGACTCCCACTCATGTCCTGGAAGTCGGAACGATTCTTTTCCTGTGAATAAAGTATTTGTGTTCTGTAGTCGAATCCGATAATTAAATTATCCGTAATAGCTGGCGACAGGGGAAGATCTTTTTGATGCGGAGAAATCAAACTCAGCGTGTTCTTTCCAAAATAAAATCCGTCCTCGTTCCTTATAATGCCACCTGTTGGATTAACGTGACAATCGACACAACGGTCACCCTGTTTAATTGCAAAACGAGGTAAGGCTATTATTTCGGAAATCATAAAAAGTCCGAATAAAAGAGAAAAGATTTTCATATTTCTTCGCATAATTATTTAAGCAAAATCATTCGAGCTGATTTGTTAAAATGACCCGCTTGAATCGAATAAATATAAACTCCAGCTGCCACACTTATGTTATTGTTATCTTTACCGTTCCATTCAAATTGATATGTACCTGCAGGATAATTACCATTTACGAGCGTTCTGATTTCCTGCCCTTTTATATCATAAATTTTCAGCGTTACAAATTCACTGCGCGGAATGGTAAATGAAATATTAGTCGAAGGATTAAATGGATTTGGGAAATTGTTATGAAGTTCATACTTTGCCGACAAAATAATATCGTCGAGTGATGTAGGAGCTGGTTTACTATTTGGATCGCCAGGATTTGTAACAAGGTTTATGTCCCCTGGATTTGGCTGACCCGTACGCCACAATCCGGCAGGATCTTGCAATTCCTGACCGTTAGTAAAACCATCGCCATCTGAATCGATATTTGCCAGATTTTCATTCCAGAAATCCTCAAAACCGCCAGGTGAAACAAGCGCTTCGACTGCTTTTCCAAATGAATTTCTTACTCCGCCTCCAGAAGGATTTACATGACAATTTGCACAATCAAATTTATTTCCGTTCGGAATCTTCGAAGTACGAAACCCTCTTGAAATTAATATTGTTGTAGATACGAAAAACGACAGGACTATAGCCACTCTGATTAACTTAGACATAAAGCCTCCGTTTGATAAATTCAAAACAGAGGAGTGCTCATACAAGTTCATTGCCGATGGGCAAAGTTAAAATTCTTTTTATATATTAGATATTAACAATTAGTTTGAAAGGAAAAAAATGGAGTATTATCCGACATTATTAACATTCCATATAATATTTGCAGGCGGCTGGATTTTCAGCGCATTGATAGATCAACCTTTTAAGAATTATATTAATGAAGCAAACACGAAAGATAAACTGGTAGAGCTATATCTCGTGTTGACTAATAAACTGGGGATGGTAGCTTCAATAGGCATATTACTCACCGGTATTTTGATGGTCATCTTCAATCCGGTCTATGGCTTTTTTGAATTTACATCTAATCACTGGCTCTTATCAAAACAAATACTAATGGTTGTCATTCTTTTGATAATTTTTATATACGTTATACCCACCTCAAAGGTCCTCAGAAAGAGTATAAAAGAAAAGAGTGATGAACTGAATACTAATTTGAAAAAAATCTATAAATTAAATACGATTGTAAACGTTCTGGTATTAATTAATTTTCTTTTTGCAATAACGCATCGATTTTTCGGATAATCGGAAATAATGAAAAACATATTAGTATTAGGTTCAACTGGCTCCATCGGTAAAAACGCCCTGAGGCTGGTCAAGGAGTTTAGGGACGAGTTTAAAATTGCGGGATTAACAGCCCACAGTAACATCGATTTGCTGGAAAAGCAGATAGAAGAATTTAACCCTCCGGCAGTGGTGGTCGGTGACGAACAAAATGCAAAAATCTTAAAAGAAAGGATTAATGGGCGCTGTGAAATTCTTTACGGTGAAGATGGTCTTATAGAAATTGCCCAAAGAAACAATTACGACATTCTACTTTCTGCCATCGTTGGCTTTGCAGGTCTGAAACCAACTATTGAATCGATTAAACTCGGTAAGAGGATTGCACTTGCCAACAAAGAGACTCTGGTAGTAGCTGGCGAATTAATAATGGAACTTGCAAGGCAATTTAATTCAGAAATTATTCCGGTCGATTCCGAACATAGCGCAATTTTTCAATGCTTGCAGGGTGAATCGAAAAAAGAGATAGATAAAATCATTTTAACAGCTTCTGGGGGACCTTTCTTAAACAGAAACAAAGCTGATTTCGAAAGCGTTACAATTCAAGAAGCTCTCAGCCATCCTAATTGGAATATGGGTAATAAAATTACGATTGACTCCGCTACGATGATGAACAAAGGACTTGAAGTAATAGAAGCTTATTGGTTGTTCGGATTAAAAAAAGAACAAATCGAAGTTTTAATTCATCCGCAATCTGTCATTCATTCGATGGTTGCATTTCAAGACGGCTCAATCAAAGCGCAATTGAGTACGCCCGATATGAAACTGCCAATTCTCTATGCACTAACATATCCCAGCAGACTCAATTATGGCGGCGTTAAGACAGACTTCAAAAAAATTGCGCAACTGACGTTTTTTGAGCCAGATTTTGATAAATTTGTATGTCTTAAATTGGCATACAATGCTATCGAAAGTGGAGGCATTGCACCCTGCATATTAAATGCAGCAAACGAACTTGCGGTTGATAAATTTTTGTCGGGTAAAATCAAGTTTTCCCAAATTCCCGAATTAATTGAAGATGCGCTCGTCAATCTTTATGAAGATGTAGAATTGTCGTTAGAAATTATTGAAAAATACGACCAGAGAACGCGCAATTACATAAACAATAGATATAAATAAAAAAAGAATGTTATGGACTATATAATATACTTCGCAATAACCATTGGAATCCTTGTCTTTGTACACGAATTCGGTCATTTTGCGGCAGCTAAACTTTCAAAAATGAGAGTGGATATTTTTGCAATCGGATTTGGTAAACGGTTATTTGGCTGGAATAAAGTCACTGGTTTTACTTTCGGCAATTTACCCGAAGACTGGGACGGAAATGGACACACTGATTATCGTCTGTGTCTTTTTCCACTGGGCGGCTACGTTAAAATAGCTGGTATGGTAGACGAGAGTTTTGACACCAAATTTACCGAGAGCGAACCGCAGCCGTATGAATTCCGTTCAAAATCGACTTTGCAAAAATTGTTCGTCATTAGCGCCGGAGTAATTATGAATCTGGCGTTAACTTTGATGATTTTCTGGGGCATTAATTATTTCCAGGGCAAGCAGGTAATAAAATCTACCACTGTTGACAAAGTACTACCAGGAAGTGTAGCCGAAAAGGCAGGTTTTAAATCCTACGATAAAATTTTAAAAGTCAATGATACTCCGGTTAACAACTGGGAAGACGTAATTTCCCATATGCTCATTCAAAGTAAAAAGAATATCAACGTCACAATTTTAAGAGACAACAAGGAATATACACTTACCATTCCTCACAATGTTATTGCCGAAAGTTCACAGGAAGGATTTTTTATCTATCCATATCCGACAAGACCTTATATTCAGGATGTATTAGAAAATTCTCCCGCCCAAAAAGCTGGCATTAAACCTGGCGATATTTTCCTGACAATTAATAAAATCGAATTGACCGACAGGGAACGAGCAGTTGACTTAATTTCATCAAATCCTAACAATAAACTCGAAATTAAAATACTCAGGAATCAAGATACACTTTTAACTGAGGTAACGCCCACAGATGAAGGAAAAATCGGAATTGTCATATCCGACATTTACTCGGGAGATTATGATATAATTAAATATGGCGCATGGGAATCAATTACACACAGTATATCGAACATCGGTAATTATACTGTACTTACTTTTTCACTATTGAAAAAAGTAATTACAGGAAATATTGCTTTCAATCAAGCATTCGGAGGCCCTGTAAAAATAGCTCAGTATGCAGCTAAGTCTGCCGACAGTGGAATTATGTCATTCTTACTCTTTCTTGCAATGTTAAGTTTGAGTTTGGCTATCATCAATATCCTCCCATTCCCTGCTCTCGACGGAGGACACTTGCTTATAATTCTTATCGAAGGAATTTTAAGAAGAGAGTTACCGGTCAAAGTCAAAATTGCTATCCAGAATGCCGGCTTTATTATTCTTTTGATGTTGATGGCATTTATAATTTACAACGACCTTATAAGTTTATAATCGTTCTTTGAGTATTATTCAGTTCATCTAAATTAACGGGAACAATGCAAGCCCCAATTTGAGTTTGTATTGTTTCCGTTACATATTCCACACCTTTTTAATTTTCACATAAAGCAAGACATTATAAGCGGAGAGACGCCGATGAAATACTATATTAATTTCTTCTTCATACTTTTTGCAATATCGCTTGTAGCACAGGAAAAAGAATATAAGTTAGATGAAATATACGTAACTGCTGGTAGAGCGCCAATTACATTTAAGGAAATCGCCCGCAGTATCGTTGTAATTACTTCCGAAGAAATCAAGAACCTTCCAGCAGCGAGTCTGGAAGATTTAATTGGTGCGGTAAATTCCGTCGATATCCGCACCAGAGGTGCAAACGGCGTTCAGAGTGATGCCGGTATTCGTGGTGGCACCTTTGAACAGACATTAATCCTCATCGACGGAATAAAAGTTAACGACCCCCAAACGGGACATCATAATATGAACTTACCCGTTTCGGTTTCCAACATAGAACGTATCGAAATTCTAAAAGGACACGGCTCCAGAATTTTCGGCGCTAATGCCTTTAGTGGGGTAATAAATATAATTACAAAGAAGAAAAACGACCCGAGTGCTGATGCAACGGCTGAAACTGGAAGTTTCAATTCATATTCATATTCATTCTCCGCCTCGCTTCCCACTTCATTCATAAATAATACAGTTACATTCGGTAAGAAAAAATCGGACGGTTATATTGCAAATACGGATTATGACATAACCGATTTTTCAATTAGTCAAAATGCAGGTATTGCTTCCCGACCGATTAACTGGTATTACGGTTATACGAATAAAAAATTCGGAGCATATAATTTTTACAGCGACCGTTTTCCGAATCAAAGGGAAGAAACCACTACGCAATTATTTTATGTTTCATCCGAATTAAATCTGTCAGAAGTTTTTTATTTATCTCCCAAAGTTTATCTACGCAAAAATCACGACGATTATCTGCTCGACTATACAAGACCTGACTGGTATCACAATATTCATAAGTCAACTTCTTATGGATTTGAGTTACAATCGACGCTTGTCTCGGATTTCGGTAAACTCTCATTCGGAGGAGAATATAGCGGGGACGAAATTGAAAGTAATAATCTGGGCAATCACAGGAGAGAAAAAAAGGGATTTTATATCGAGCAAATGTTTTCTCCCACCGATAAAATAAATTCATCTTTCGGATTTTTTGTCTATAAATACGATCGAGCCGGATGGAAAATATGGCCTGGATTCGACTTTGCATACAATCTCAATCACACAACGAAAATCTACACAACGCTCGGTAAGTCGTTCAGAATTCCTACATTCACAGAATTATATTACGACAGCCCTGCCAATAAAGGCAATCCAGATTTAGCATACGAGGAAGTGACTAATTATGAAATCGGACTAAGCAGCCGCGCTATTAATTATACTTACGACCTGAATTTATTTTTAAGATCTGGTTACAATTTAATCGATTGGGTAAGAAAATCGGATTCCGATCCATGGCGCGTGGAGAATGTAACGGAATTGAATACAACGGGATTCGAGTTTAGCTTTGGAATTAATCCATCTTTTTATATTTCCGATTTTTTCATTAAAAACATTAATCTGAGTTACACATATTTATCGTACGATCGTAAAGCGGAAGGTTATCAATCGAAATACTTGATCGACAATTTGAAGCATCAGCTCGTATGCTCGCTTGCGTACGAACTACCGTTCAACGTAAATCAAACCTGGATTGTTAAATACGAAGATCGCTTAAACTACGGCACAAATTTTTTAACGGACACACAATTTAATTACAGCAATTCTTCCTACCAATTTTACATTCGAATAACAAATTTATTCAACGTAAAATACGAAGAGATACCGGGCGTACTTCTACCTGGCAGATGGCTGACGGCGGGATTCAGAATAAAATATGAACATCTCGATAAGCAATAAATATTTTTGAGCTTCTTTTCTTATATTTGCAGCTAAAAAAACAGTGAGGTGTGCCATCGAAAATAGTCGTAACGAAACAGTGGAAAAAATCGTATCGCTTGCAAAGCGACGCGGATTCGTATTTCAATCAAGTGAAATTTATGGCGGTTTGAACGGATGCTGGGATTATGGTCCGCTCGGAGTAGAACTACTCAGAAACATCAAGGATGAATGGTGGAAGGCAATGACCTATCGTGACGACATCGAAGGATTGGATGCTGCAATCCTTATGCATCCCCGTGTTTGGGAAGCCAGCGGACACGTCGAAAATTTTACTGACCCGATGATCGATTGCAAACAATGCAAGGCGCGTTTCCGTCTCGATACACTCGCCGAACTTATATCCGACAAAAACAAAGAAAAAGCTCTCAAAGAATTTAATGAGGTGGAAGGCGAAACACTCGACGATAAATTTACATCATTACTCGAAAAGCCTGAAACAGCGCCGCAGCTTTTGAACTTAATAAGTTGTCCCCAGTGCGGCAACAAAGGCACTTTTACACAACCCAGAAAATTTAACCTGATGTTCAAAACTTTTTTAGGCCCTGTCGAAGATACGAATAACGTAATATATCTTCGACCTGAGACAGCTCAGGGAATTTATGTCAACTTTTTGAACGTTGCTAATTCAAGCAGGCAAAAGTTGCCCTTTGGAATTGCTCAAATCGGAAAAGCATTTCGAAATGAAATTAACACGAAGAATTTTCTCTTTAGAACACGTGAATTCGAGCAGATGGAAATGCAATATTTCGTAAAGCCTGGAACCGACAAAGAATACTACGACTACTGGAAAGAAATACGCATACAGTGGTTCAAATCCCTCGGGATGACGCCATCCAAACTCCGCTTTCACGATCACCCTGCAAACAAGCTTGCTCATTATGCTAAAGAAGCAACCGATATCGAGTACGAATTTCCTTTTGGCTGGGGCGAAATCGAAGGCATTCACAACAGAACAGATTACGACCTTAGCCGCCATCAGGAATATTCGGGTAAATCACAACAATATTATGACGACGTTTTAAAAGAAAAATATATTCCTTATATCATCGAAACTTCAGCCGGTGCCAGCAGGTCATTTATGGCATTTTTAATCGATGCTTATTATGAAGAAGAAGTTAATGGCGAAATCAGAAGTGTTCTCCGTTTTCATCCGAAGCTGGCGCCAATTAAGGCAGCTATTTTGCCCCTCGTTAACAAGGACGGAATGCCGGAAATCGCACGTAAAATTGAATCGGAGCTGCGCCCGCATTTCAAAATATTTTATGACGACAAAGGTGCTATCGGTAGAAGATATAGAAGAATGGACGAAGCCGGCACTCCCTATTGCATTACAGTCGACACTCAAACACTCCAGGACAATACCGTAACAATACGAGAGCGCGACTCAATGGAACAGGTAAGAGTCTCGATCGATAAACTTATTGCCTACCTTAAAGAAAAATTAATGTAACCGATGCGGCTCGAATAGAGCCGCATTTTCATTTCTATAGAATTCCAGACCTTATTTTTTTATCTTGTGTTAATAACTCGGGAATATTTGTTATGAAACGTTATTTACCCATTCTACTATCGCTCATTTTTCTCTATTGCACTGATAGTCTGCAGGAAAAAGGATCGCCGGAATATATCAAACAAATTAAAGATTGGCACAAGAAAAGAATTGAGAATCTAAAAAAGGAAAATGGATGGTTGAATTTAGCTGGACTTTACTGGCTCAAAGAGGGAAAAAACAGTTTTGGTAGCGATCCTTCGAACGATATTATTTTCCCTCCCGAAGCACCTGCTCATATCGGTTATTTTATTTTAAAAGATTCAACGGTCACGGTTAAAATTGACGATAATATTGAAGTTTATGAAAACAACACACCAGTAAAAGAAAAAGTAATGCACAACGACATGGAAGATAGCACAACAGTTTTACAGTTAGAACGATTTAAATGGTTTGTGATTAAACGCGGCAATCTCTTTGGTATTCGACTCAGAGACCTCGAAAGTCCTCTCTTAAAAAACTTCGAAGGAATAGAAACGTTTCCTGTCAATAGCGATTGGAGAATTGAAGCCAGATTCGAACCCTATAATCCTCCAAAAAAAATTAACATCCCTACAATTATCGGGACAATCGAAGAAGAAATGTCCCCAGGAGCATTGATATTTGAAAAGGATGGAATAACTTATCGATTAGATGCAATTGACTCAGGCGATAAATTATTTATTGTTTTTGCAGACAAAACAAGCGGAACTGAAACATACGGAGCAGGCAGATTCCTCTATACCGATAAACCTGATTCAACTGGTACAGTAATCATCGATTTTAATATGGCATATAATCCGCCATGCGCTTTTTCCAGATATGCTACATGTCCATTGCCGCCAAAACAAAATTATTTGAATCTAAGAATTACAGCAGGTGAAAAAAATTACGGGAAGCTGCATCATTAAATGAAAAAGAGGGATTCTAAAAATAATTATATCGAGCTGATTACACATCAATTGAGAACTCCACTTTCTACAGTTCAAAGCTCGGTCGACCTGCTCGAGTTGTATATTCGAAAGGGAAACAAAGCTCGTCAATTGCAAATACTCAACAAAGTTAAAAAAGGTTTGAATGAACTTAGAAAGATTATCGATCAATCCACGTTAATTTATAAAGCAGAGACAAACAAACTCAGCCTTACAAAAAAGGAGTTTAATTTACGCGAATTAATTAATGATATAATCGAAATCGTAATTACAGATACATCCGATAAACATTTTATCAACGTTGACATAGAAAATTCAGCAGAGACAATTTTCTCCGATGAACTGATATTAAAAGAAATTTTATTGAATCTGGTTACAAACGCCATAAAATACTCGCCCGAAGGAGGACAGATAAAAATAACTGCTGCCAGAAGAGGTAACAGAACCATTCTATCGGTCAAAGATGAAGGGATGGGAATACCGGCATCAGACATCAACAAAGTATTCGAACCGTTTTTTAGAGGCTCAAATACCTCAGAAATAGAAGGAGCAGGTCTCGGACTTTCAATTGTTAAAAAATTATCCGCTCTGCTTCAAGCTGAGATCGAAGTTGAAAGCACAATCAGTAAAGGCACTGAATTTAAACTTGTTTTATAAATGAAGAGAGTTCTAATAATAGAAGACAACAAAGACCTGGCCGAAAACATTGTATTGTTACTGAAAGAATTCGGTTATGAAACCTATTGCGCATATAATGGTTCCGAGGGATTGAAAACTTTATTTAAGATTCATCCCGACATTGTTTTATGCGACATAATGTTGCCCGATTTAAGTGGATATAAAATCCTGTCGAGCATTAAAAAAATAGATGATATAGAACCGCCCATATTTATTTTTCTTACGGCTAAAGGTGAACGTATCGACATAAGAAAAGGGATGGAACTCGGAGCAGACGATTATATTCCCAAACCATTTACTTATGCAGAACTTCTAAATTCAATTAAAGCTCAACTGGAAAAGCGAAATAAATTTATTAAGACGCACGGAAGAATAATCGACAATAATGAAGGCGCAAAAGAATTATTGACAATGAATGATTACATCTTTATTAACGATAAAAAGCATCCTGGCTTTTATAAAGTTCAGGATATAACCTGCATAATAAGCATGAAGGATTACTCAAAAGTCAATATACGCGACGGCAGGATGTTCCTGTTGCGCAAATCGATGAAAGATTGGGAGAAGCAATTACCCGCAAATAAGTTTATAAGAATTCATCGTCAGACAATAATCAATATCGAATTTGTAGAATCGTTCAAAAAAAGCAGCAGCAATCGATACTTGATTAAATTAAAAGGATACGAGAAAGAATTCGATGTTAGCCAGCGATCGGTAAAAAAAATCAAGCAATTTGTCCTATAAAATTATCGCTTGTCTATTTATTTAATCGCTCGTCTAAAAACTATTATTTTCTCCCCTCATAAAATTTATTTTTGTTGTGCACCCTCTGAGAAGTGGAATCGAAAATGATTTAAGAAATATCAAATGTTTCGATTCCACTTAATTTTTTAGTCAGATGAATCCCAGCCGGAAGTTATAAATATGAAAGGATGTAAATTTTGGGATCAATTAAAAAAACTATTTATGACGAATCGGTTTTCCCTCACGACCATATTGAGCTCGAAAATCTTTACAGAATTATCACCGAATTTTCTATCGATTGGATCTACTGGTTAGACCCTCACAATAAATTAATTTATAACTCACCTTCCTGTCGTTACATTACAGGTTATTCGAAAGAGGACTTTTTTTCCGATCAGTCATTATTAATTAAAATTATTGCACCGGAAGATAGAAAGCGTTTTATTTCTCATACACGCGATGTTATTAGAGGAAAAGTTTTTTGCTCAGAAGAATTTAGAATAATTACTAAAGACGGACAAACTAAATGGATTGCTCATAACTGTCAGGCAGTATACGACGACAATAATAAATATATCGGTAGATACATTAACAACCGCGACATAACCGAAATAAAAAAGGCACAGGAAGAAGTACGTTCCAGGGACAATCAGCTGAGTAACATTTGCAATGAAATAAAGATCGGTTGCTGCAGAATATCTCCATCTGGGAAATTGATTTCGATAAACAAAACTCTGCGAAAGATGCTGGGTTACAAATCCGAAGAGGATATCGACAAAGAAAATTTCGAACAGAATACATTTTTGAATCTTGAAGAACATAACAAATACAAGCAAGAAGCCGCCGCCGGTAAAATCGTTAAAAATATTACTACAGCCTGCATCAGCAACAAAGGCAGGATATTGTATTTCAAAGAGACACTCATACCTGTTAAGGATGCGAAAGGGAATATCGTCTACTTCGATATTAGCTTCATTGATATTACAAAACAACAAGAAGCAGAGTTAAGCCTTTTAGAAACCGAGGCACAAAAAAAGAATCTTGAAAAATTGAAAACTGAATTCCTTGCTACAATTTCTCATGAAATACGCACGCCTATTAATGTTATTCTGAATCTTGTTCAAATTCTTAAATCAGATTTAGCCAGCATGGATGTTGACAGAGAGATAATTGAAAGTACAGCTATTATTGATACTGAAACGCGCAGGATACAGCGCACAATCGGATTAATTCTCGAAATGTCCCAACTTGCAGCCAACAATTTCGATATTAACCCTGAACCCGTTGATTTATACAAATTGATTAAGGAGGTAGAAGCAAAATATATCGACGAAGCCCGTAAAAAAAATATTAAATTATTGGTAGTTAACGAAACCGACTCACCCGTAATAAAAGCTGACAAATACAGCTGCCTTCAAATATTCACACAGTTAATAGACAATGCCATTAAATACACTCCCGAAGGCGAAGTTCTTATTTTGATTGCAGAGCATTCAGGAAAAATTAGTGTTGAAGTGAGAGATACTGGAGTTGGGATTAAAAAAGAATATATACCGTATCTTTTTTCGACCTTTTCGCAGGAGGATAACAGTTATTCACGAATGTTTGATGGCACTGGTTTGGGACTAGCAGTTGTAAAAAAACATTGTGATTTGAATGATGCCGTAATTGAGGTTGAAAGTCAAAAGAATGAAGGGAGCGTTTTCAGAGTAATCTTTGATAAAGTTTAGTTATTATCAGAATATGAATGAATTCAAACCGATAACAAAGTTGTTTCCGTCCAGTTGATTTAATTTCCATGTAAATTCCAGAACAAAAGGACTTATCAGGTGACCGATTCCGAAACCCGCTTCAATAAAAGGATGGATAAATAATTTTGGTTCATTGTTCATAATTTGCCTGCTTTTTTCCGATAGGTTAATTAATGCTGCATTCAAATGAAGAGTAAAGATTAACCTGGAATTTTTCATAAAAGGGATCAGGCTAAATAATTCATCTTTAAAATCATGTTCGGTAAAAATTGCCAGACATCTATCGCCATACACTTCGCCCGGTCTGATCGTTCTGAAAGAAAATGATTTACCGGCTGAGTTGATATTGCCTGAAAGAGAATGTAACATTTGTATAGGGACAGCTCCTTTTGAGTAAAAAAATTCTGCAATAAACTGAAATTCAGCTGCACCGAAAGTTCTAGTGCCTCCTTTCATGTCAACTTTGTAAGTACTGAATTCAATTGAACTGTTGAGCAAATCCTTATTGCTGCTAAATATTTCCCCGTTCAACAGGAGATATCCTTTGTCGTTGTTGATTCTTCTTCTGGTATATCCGTCCTCAATATATTTTCTGAAATCGAGATTAATTCCAAACTTAAAGCCGTTTATATTTCCGTCGAAGATTTGTTTGTTAGCACTGAATTTTCTATCCCGATAAAAAAATGAAAAATCAGAATTATTCACCGAACTTTTGTCGGTACGCAATACAATACCACCGCTAAGGTTCATAAACGGTAGTAAGTCGCCACCGAAATAAAGTTCGATTCCTTTTGAATAATAGTAATCCATAAAATCATATTTATAGAAGAGACTTGAAATAGTTGAAGTAAACTTATTATAAGAAATGGCATCGCCAAAGAGTTCGTATAATTTATCATAGGCTTTGAACCCAACAAAACCCGTTCTGTAAGTTCCGAATTGATATTCGGCAGAGAGTCCAACGTTTGTTTTTCTATCGTTAAAGCCGTATGAAATTTCAAATTCGGAATTAAGTCTTCTGTTCAAGGCTTTTTCCAGCATTACATTTAAACTTACCAGATGACCCGACACTTTATTAAAGCTATATAAAGTCAGAGGTCCGTTAACACTCAGGTTACGCCATATATTCAGGCGCGGCGAAAGTAAGGAAAAATTATCCCAGAATGTTTTTTCGATTCCACTTAAACTATCAATTCTTCTGTAAGCTTCGAGTTCCGTAATTGAATAGGGGATTGTCTGTACTGAAAACCAGTAGAGAGAATCCCTGCTATCAGCTTCGGGTAATACTTTAATTGTTGCATAATCAAAATTCAGATCGATTTTGTCGTTGATGCAATAATCGAAGAAAATGGTATTAACATCGAAAGCAAATTTTATAGCATTAAAAATGTTGCCCCCTACCGACAGTCGATAATCGATTGGCATATAGACATCTTCATAAGGATAGAATTGCTGCGATACCGATATACTGTCGAGGAATCCACCCGGAAACCCGTACTTGTTCACATGAACTTTAAGTCCTGCCAGTGCAAATGTTTTATCAGCAATTAACAATATTCCTTTAAAACCTTTGTCGGTAGTGTCCCTCGGCTCGAAAGTTACTTCGAATATTGCGGTGTTATCCCGTGTTAATGTATCGGATATGATGAAGTAATAATAATCGAGGGCATCGTCGGCTAAAGGACTTTTAAGCGGTCTATTAAAAAAATCAATCTCTTCCCTGTAAAAATCCTTTAGCAATCTCGCACCTGTGATAATATTAATTTCAGATGGAGTATTCGCAGTTTGTTTTCTGGCCAAAATTATTTCTTTAAAGTTATCGGGTTTACGGAAATATCCTTTGCTTTCGTTTTCAATAATTCCAGTAATCTTTAAGTCTTCGGAATTCTCGCTCGTGCTAATTCCCAAACTTTTATCAGTTGCTTCTAAATCTTGGTTTGTTTTAATCAGAATTTTAGTGAAAGCATGATATTCATAAGAATCAAGTATCTGTTTACGGATTTTCTTGTATTCGATGGCTTTTGTCATCAAAGCTAAGGCGGGATTTTCCACCGGCAAAACAGTTACCTGTTCTAAAACAATGGCAGAGCGTGTTAACCTGAAATTGACTGTCGTATCTCTGTTCAAATCTATCAAAGCTGTATCCGATTTATAACCAATAAAAGAAACAATAAATTTATATCTACCTTTATCGAGCTTTAAAAAATAGTTTCCATCTTCATTGGCCGAGGTTCCTCTCAAAGTACCTTCAATTCTCAAATTGGAATATGGCAGTGCATTGTTTTCTTCGTCTGTTATTTTACCGGTGATATTGTACTGCTGAGAAAATATAAGGAGTGGAAATATTAGCAGAGTAATAAAAAATAATTTTATCATACGTTTGCGTTTTTTATCTTAAGTAATAAAATAGTGTAGTTATTAAAATATACAAAGGGATGAACTTATGAAAGGTAAGATAGTCATTGCAGGTGGTACCGGATTAATTGGACAGGCCTTAACTTTGTTTCTAAGAAATAAAGGATATAAAGTAATCGTTTTAACAAGGAACATTCCAAAAGATATTCTTGAAGATATTGAGTACGTGACGTGGAATTATTATGAACAAAGCGAATGGATAAAATCGATCGAAGGCTCAGAAGTTATAATAAATCTGGCTGGAAAGAATCTGGCTTCGGGCAGATGGAATTCCGAGATCAAAAAGTCAATCCGAGAAAGTCGTGTGAAACTTACGCAAAATTTGGTAAAGTCATTTGCTTTAATGACGCACAAACCATCATATTTTATATCGGCTTCTGCTGTAGGATATTACGGCAATACTACAAATCCTGTTGACGAGAATTCGCCTCAGGGAAATGGATTTTTGTCTGAATTAACAGCTGAATGGGAAAAGTCCGCTTTAGAAGCTGAACAATTGGAAGTACGGACTGCATGTTTGAGATTCGGAGCAGTATTAAGTGCTAAAGGCGGAGCCTTGCCCAAAATAATCAAGCCAATTAAATATTTTGCAGGCGCCGTACCTGGTTCGGGTAAGCAATTTTTCCCCTGGATTCATATTGAAGACGCGGTGAGAATGATTGATTTTCTTATGGGAAAAAAATCAAGTGGCATTTATAATGCAGTAAATCCTGATACAATCACAATGGAAGAACTAATTAAAACCGCTGGAGAATTATTAAACAGACCCGTTCTTTTTAGAATTCCTGAATCATTAATTCGATTGGTGATGGGAGAAGCTTCCGAAATTTTATTAAGCGGCGCTCCAGTAAGACCGAAAAGAATTACTTCTGAAGGATTTAGTTTTACATTTCAGAATATAAGAGAGGCTTTGGAAAATTTGATTTCTTGATTATTCAAACCAGGAAACAATTTCGAAACCGCCCGTCCCAGGGAAAGCAGGGGGACTGAGCAGCATTAATCTATCATCATATCTATATCTTTTATTATATCCATGAATGATATATGTATTACCCCACCAGTCAGTAGTAAACTGTCCTACTGGCCCTCTGGTATATTGAGTAATGCCACCATAAAGTTTAATAGTGCCTCTTGGAGAACCGTGCTGATAATCTTGTACAGTGAACGAACCTCTTTCTGCATAGATTGCAGCCTGTATTATGATATCGTTACTGTTGGGAGTATTGTTTACAATGACTACATCACGTTTTGCAACCAATCCAATTACATCAGTCGAGTTTGGATTGGTTTCAGGATTATTATAACAAACTATATTGTCTTCAAGAAAGATTTTACCCCGATTGCTCCCAGTTCCTGAAACTCCAACCGTATATTGTCCTTTGACTGTACCGCTAACATGAAGTTCTGCGTTTTCCACATAGATAACGCCATTTGGTGCAAACGTAGAAGCGAGTTCATAATTCCATGGTGAGCCTGTGCTATAACGGTATCTCACACTGTCTCCTCTGAATTCGAGATAAACTTTGTTTTGTCCGCTTATAATTCTGCCGCCTGCAGCAGCCGCCGTTCCAACTCTTTCAACGCCGTCTTCAGGAATATCTTTATGTACACCTGTTTCAAGACCACCGTAGAAATGTGGATTTGCAGTGTTCGAATATTTTACTACTTTGCCATCAATTGTTACTTTTCCGTAAAATACCGGTTCGTCGGCTACTCTCAATTGTCCGTTCGTATGAAATGGGCCCCAAACCGTATCTCTTGTAGTCCACCAGATATTTGCTCCCTCTGTGTCAGAAAAATAGGCGTATTTTGAAAAGCTACTTGGCTTTAATAAAATTTTGACGGTTGAAGAAATTCCTTTATAATTAGCAATTGATGTAATCTCTCTTAAATCCTGCGAAGGATTAATTGTAACCAGACTTATACTAATAGTACCACCGTCAAAATTATAATTATAATTGCCGTCTGGTAGATCATTATTTAAGAAAACTTTATTTGCTATTAAGTTTACTCCTGCAGTAGCAATATGATGAGCTTTTGTTTCGTAGAAATAAGTAGCCATATTATCGACTGTCTCGGTCGACATACGATTGAAATTCATGCCGGCGACCATAAAAACAAGGCTGAATCCGAGCACTAACAATATTGCAGCTTTACCACCCATTAATATACCTTACTATCTATTACCCAAATTTCTTGCGGCCAGTCTGATTTGACGCCATATAACTCTTTTGTCAAACGAATAATCATTGCCGTATGCGTACGGATTTTCAACTGCGATATCAATTTGTATAGTCGAAATACCCAAAGGTGGAGCCTCAGGAAAATTCGTAATTTCATTTCCAAGTGCATCATAGTATGTAAGCTTGAATTTTGTAATTCCGAGGTTAGCTCCTTTGGGTGTTTCATTATTAACCACTCTGTAAAGTATTACATCATTCGGATTGGGAGTCTGAGATGTCAGGGTATCATTCGGGTCAATATAATAATAAATTTCGTCGGGAACTCCGTCCCCAAGAGGATCAGTAGTTGTGACTATATCTGTTAAAAATCTAATTCCATTTGAATCGGCATATAGAATTGCCTTTGTAGGATCGGGAATTTTTGACCAATCTTTACAATAACCGATTTTACGAAAATCGTATTCGAGCAGTCTAACCACTTCAGTTAAATTTTGCTGAACAATTTTTTCACCGCTGAAATTATAATTATTTTCAACGGCCGCGTCGTTCATCCTGAATAGGATCAAAAGGAGCATTCCACCGACTATTGTTGAACCCAATATGTCTAATAATGTACTGAATCCCATTTTTCACCTGAAATACCAATAGCTAAAAACAGTAGACATCGACACTGTATCGGACATGCTATCGCTGAATACTTTTACCACTATTCTCTTATGCCATGTTCTATTGGACGATACTTGTTCCGGATTGTCAGGGTCCACATAGTCGACCTGGCAGAGGGTATTGTAAACTAAAAGGCTGTCAGTTCCTTCCAATCTTATTGTGTCGGCTTTCGGTACGTAGCGGTAACAATTATAATCATCAAAATCATTGAAGGCCTCTGGATTGCTCGACGATTCCCCACTTTCAATGCCGAGATTCTCTGGTAAAGTCAGTTGCGATAGCGAGGTTAGATCCGTCGTATCGCTCTCGTTATCAAAAGCCAGTCCTGTCGCTCTTTCAATTGTTGATGTGGCTAATGAAATGCCCATAATATGATAACGACTGTCGTACATTGTAGTTGTCGTGGTCATCAAACCCCTATTGACATTCAATATTACCGTCGTCAGCAGAAAGATAGCCCCGATTGTTATTAACATCTGTCCTGTATTCATCTTCAACCCTTCTGAAGAGCTGATATTCTATTTACTAGCTTCAAAATGCGTGCTATTTATTAAATTATCGAAAACAGACAACATTTTATTTAATGGCTTTGCTCGAATGTAAATTTAACATGTAAAATTTGCAGAGGCAACTAATATTAGAGATTTATATCACAAAGTTATTATATTATCAACAAACTATTATCTGGATTACACAATGGATGCAATATCGATACTGGTACTAATTAATTTAATAGTATCAAGCAGTGCAAACTGGAGTGGCGCGCGCAAAGGACTAAAAACATCGATTACAAAAGTAGTAGAGCGACCGGCTACTTATCTTCAAAAAATTCCACCAAATATATCTGCTTTGATAATAGTATTGATTATTCTCTCATTCTTCGGTGTCGGCACTTTGAATAACCTTAGCGATGAAAAATTTCTCTACGTCAGGACAATCGGCTTATTACTTTACATTGTTTTTTCATGGTTGCAAATTAAGTCTTATAAAACGCTCGGGGATTATTATACACAGGACGTAGCTATATTGAAAAACCACAAATTAATTACGAATGGACCTTATCGATTCATTCGTCATCCACAATATCTGAGTCAGGTACTGAGCGATCTGGGTGCTGGCTTGGCTTTTGCGAGTTACTTAATCATACCAATTGTTCTGTTGGTTGAATTGCCCCTATTCGTACTTAGGGCAGTCCTGGAAGATAAATTGCTCGAAAAACACTTGGGCGAAGAGTACAGAAACTATAAAAAATCAACTTCTTTTATGATACCTTTTATTGGGTGACCTGTAATGAAATTTATTCATCTCCTTTTATTAATACTATCATTCACAATTACGGTTTCGGCTCAGCGTTTATACCAACTTTCGGTTGAATTACCTGATACTTCAGCTCATCTTTCTTTTGTAACAAAAAAAGGAAACATTTACATATCGGCAACCGAATTTGCATCGATTACTTCTGCCGGGGTTTATTATACCGACAAAACTCAAAAAGTCGAATTAAAATACGAATTATATAATATCAAGCTTACAGCCAAGAGCCAATTTATAGTTTTAACCGACAAAAATTCGGGCAAACAGGAAGTTTATCAATTACCCTTATCCACACTATTTATTAAAAACGACGTCTTTTTTCCCTTGTCGTATATGATCGGCTATCTCGAGAAAACTTCGGGCTACAACATTAAATTCATCCCATCCAGAAAACATTTAATTTTATCGAAGAAGCCTTTATCAGAAGAAAGTCTGCCTGCAGATAGAAATTTTTATGACGTTCAAAATATTAGCGTAGAAGAGAAAGCGAATGGCTCATTAATAAGATTAAAAATTTCCGAGCGCGTGATTACTCCGCGAATTTCGATAAAAGACAACAAACTATTTCTTTTTTTCTCTTCTGAAAAAATCAATCCAGAATTAGTAACTCAATTTAGTCCCAAAGGATTTATCAAATCAATTAGACTTATAAATATCTCACCGAATAGCAAACAGATAGAATTCGGATTATCAGGCGATTATTCCGACGCCGAAATAATACGCAATCCATCAAACGGAGAATTAATTGTAACCGTTCACAGCAAATTGTTTACTGCTGATAATAATCCCCCTCTGGAGAAATGGATTTTTGATACAATTGTAATTGATGCCGGGCACGGCGGCAAGGACCCTGGCGCCATCGGGACAACGGGCGTAAAAGAAAAAGATATCAATCTCAAAATTGCTCTCGAACTCGGAAAATTGATTGAGAAGTCAGTACCAGAAGTCAAAGTGGTTTATACACGCACCGACGACAGCTTTATTGAACTTTATAAAAGAGGTAAAATTGCTAACGAAGCAAACGGTAAATTGTTCATATCGATCCACTGCAATTCTATGCCAAAGAAAAAAAGCACTCAGAGAGGTTTCGAAGTTTATCTTTTGAGACCCGGCAGAACTCAAGAAGCCATAGCTATTGCAGAATTTGAAAATAGTGTAATTGCATACGAAGATAATCCAGATAGATACAAGGAACTGACGGATGAAAATTTTATACTCGTGAGCATGGCTCACTCACAATATATGCGCTATTCTGAAAAGTTTGCTGAAATTCTTAACGATGAATGGAAGAGAAAAGTTAATATCCCGACTAACGGCGTTAAACAGGCTGGATTTTATGTGCTGGTTGGCGCATCTATGCCGTCTGTATTAATTGAAACAGGGTATATTTCCAATCGACACGACGAGGAGTATCTTAAAAGTAGCAAAGGCCAAAAAGAAATAGCCGAATCGATTTTCAACGCAATTATTAAATACAGAGAATATTATCACAAAGAAATAATCTCAAATTAATTTGTTTTATAATCGTGGTAATAATAACTTTACATTCAAAATTCAGGAAAGGAATTTAAAAATGACAAATGCACAGAAATGGCTTACTGCATTTTTTGGTATTTTTTTGTTGCTCTTCATTCTGGGCAGAATTCTTCAAAAAGAAGAGACGTTGTCGCTGCCCGAAAATTATTCCGAAAAAACGATGCAGTCGAATCAGGAGTTGGACGCAATGACATTAATTCGACAGAATGGATGTGTATCGTGTCATGGTCAAAACCTCGAAGGCAGCACGATTGCTCCTGCACTGGTAAATATAAAGGAACACTGGACACGGGATAGATTAATTAACTACTTGCGTAATCCATCGTCTTACAGCAGCGACGAACGTTTTAAGGAATATAAATTAAAATATAAAAACATAGTAATGCCAGCCTACAACAATCTGGATGTAAAAGACCTCGGGAAAATTGCAGACTTCTTACTAGAAAAATAATTTTGAAGGGACTTTAATGTAAGTTTAGGAGGCTGTCAATTGACAGCCTCTTTTTTTTGTAATTAATTAAGCTTTGTCGTTACTGCCAAGCACGTTTACAATTTTGTGTTTGTAGAGTTCTTTCAACGCCTCGCGAGCAGGACCGAGATATTTACGCGGGTCGAATTCTTCCGGATGTTCGTTCAAGTATTTTCTGATTGCGGCAGTCATTGCAAGTCTTCCGTCGGAATCGATATTGATTTTGCAAACAGCCGAGCGGGCAGCTCTTCTAAGTTGTTCTTCTGGAATTCCTACTGCATCTTTCAGACGTCCACCATTATTGTTGATGATTTTTACCAGCTCTGGTGGCACTGAAGAAGCGCCGTGAAGCACAATCGGGAAGCCGGGTATTCTCTTTTCGATTTCTTCAAGAATGTCGAATCTCAACGGCGGAGGAATTAAAATTCCGTCTTCAGTACGTGTACACTGCTCTGGTTTGAATTTATTCGCTCCGTGCGACGTACCAATTGATATTGCAAGTGAATCAACACCTGTCTTTTTAACGAAGTCTTCAACTTCTTCGGGTTTTGTATAATGAGTAACTTCACTTTGCACTTCATCTTCAATACCGGCCAAAACACCGAGTTCACCTTCAACTGTAACATCGTATTTATGAGCGTATTTAACCACCTGAGCGGTCAATTCCACATTTTTTTCGTAAGGATGATGTGAACCATCAATCATTACAGAAGAAAAGCCCATTTCGATGCACGATTTGCATAATTCAAAAGTATCGCCATGATCCAGATGCAATACAATCGGAATTTTATATCCAAGTTCTTCAGCGTATTCTACGGCACCCTTTGCAAGATTTTTCAGTAAAGTTTGATTTGCATATTTACGTGCCCCGCTGGAAACCTGAAGAATGACGGGCGATTTAGTTTCAACACATGCACTTATAATTGCCTGCAACTGTTCGAGATTATTAAAATTGAATGCAGGTATTGCATAACCGCCATCGACTGCTTTTTTGAATAATTCCCTGGAATTAACCAGACCCAATTCCTTGTAGGATATCATAATTCCACCTTTTTATATTAGTTTGTAAATATTAACTAAACAATTATATAAAAATCTAAGTACTAAATAAAGAAACGACTAAAAATTTACGACAACACCGATTCCGAATGTCAGCAAGTCAGTTCGTGAGCGTCTTATATTGTAACGCACTTGCGTTGCAGAAATAATTTCAATGTCTTCTTCGGTGAGATATTCGGCTTCGGTGCCGTATAAGTATCTGATTTTAACATCAAGATGGAGCGACTTTATTCCTGGTATGTTGTCGGTAAGCAAAAACAGGCTTCCAAATCCGCCACCATAACTCCAGTTGAAATCGTCAAAATTAGTATCTTCTGCGAAAGGTTCATCTGAATGTCGACTTTTGACTTTTGATGTCGTGAAAAGATACGACCCACCAAACAAGCCTTCAAGATATGGCTTAAATACACCTTCGAATGGCGATAGATAAAAAAGGAGATGCGCATTGGCCATATTATTCATTCTTTCTACATCCAGAAAGACCTCTGGAAAGCCGGGAAATGGCCTTGATTCTGAAACCTCGCCATAGACCATATAACTAAAACTAAGTCCAAAAGTATATGGCATATCATGCGTTGTTTCCCACAATTGCCCCTGAAACTGGATACCATAGCCAAGACGGTCTACATTATTTTTAAATTCACCCTGCGGAATCCCAAGCATAAAAGCGCCTCCTACACTCTGACCGTAAACAATAAAAGCCATAAACAGAATTAGAATAATTATTCTTTTAACCATTGTAGTCTTGTTTTTGATGTTCAATATAAACAATTAGAATACAACATTCTTCTTGTAGGCGCGAATAAGAAGATTGTGATACTCTTCATAGTTAATTTGGACTGTACCAAACATTTTGAGATGCTCGTTTTCGTATTGAACATCGAGCAACACAAAGCCGCGGTCATTCAGTCGTTCGATTAACTTTATCAAAGCGCATTTTGAAGCCTGGGACACGGCGGAAAACATCGACTCGCCAAAGAAAGCGCCTTTGTAAGTTACACCGTAAAGTCCACCTACTAATTTATTTTTCTGCCATACTTCGACTGAATGCAGATGGCCCAAATCATAGAGTCCTTTGTAGGCTTCGATTAATCTTTCTGATATCCAAGTGGAAGGTCGATTAGCACACTGACGTACGACTTCCATGACGGCTGTATCGTAACGATATTCGAAATCGACCGATTCCATAAATTTTCTGAGGGATCGCGGTACATTATAGCCATCCAGTGGAATGATAGTGCGGATTTCAGGTAGGTACCAATTGATTTCACCTGTAGATTCAGCCATCGGGAAGGCGCCCCTTGCATAAAGTTGAATCATGTTGGTGGGAAGTAGCAGATCGTCAGGAAAATTATGATTATCAGTCATCTACATCGACTTCGAATTTAATAATATCGTATCCTTTCTTTGATTCAAAGCCGGCAAAACACGCTCCTGTAAGCACCAGAATCATTCCTATCAAAAAAGCAATGACGATCGGAATATTCAGGTAATCCAGTGAAAAGAGATAGCCGATTCCAAGGAGCATCGACGTGAAAACAAATAGAGCTACAGCGGCAACATAACTGAGCACAGAATTTCTGATCAAACGCACGCGATAAACGAGCAGTTCAATTTGTCTGGCTATACTTACAAGACGTAGATTTTCCGTTGTAGAAAGAGGCTTGTCGCCTACTTTGACAAAAAGTTTTCTTTTTTCTTCGTTGAGTAGACGAATACGATTAACTACAAGCGAATATCTATTGTTAATTCCCAATAGAAGCAAGCCGCAGGCGCTTATCATCACAGCAGGCGCCAGCATAAATTGAATCAGATTCTGTGCATTAATGTCGAACATAAAATTATTTTGCATAAATATAATTGTGTAATACTTCTATAGTTTCCTTTTGAACAGTAAGGTCGAATTCAAGCAGGTCCCGCATAGCCAGTATTCCCGCTAATTTTCCTTCTTCAATTACGAGGATATGACGTGTCCCTTTGTCCTTCATTTTTTTAAGACATTCCTGATGAGATTCATTTATGTCGGCAAGAATTAGTTCTCTGGTCATTACATCGTCAATTTTTGTTGTTTTGATATCAAGCCCTTTTGCAATTACTCTTTTCACAAGGTCTCTTTCAGAAAATACACCCACGAGCTTACCTTCGTCATCCAGAACCGGTACAAGTCCTATGTTATGCTCTGCCATAAATTTCACCGTATCTACAACGGAAGTTCCCGTTTTTACTGTAAATATATTTCTATTTTGAAGCAACTCTTTAATTGTCTTCATAATCCCTCCTATTAAGCCTTAACGTCCTATTTAAAGTACGTAATGAAACTCAATAAATGCAAGAGAAAAAATTTAAGCCGACGCCAGGGCTTCCAATTCTTCGACAGATTTGGGAATTTTTTTGCCTAGAACGCGTGCACCATTATCTGTTACTAATATATCGTCTTCTATTCTAATGCCTCCAAAGTCTTTATATTTTTCTAGCCTTTCATAATTAATAAATTCAGTGAACTTATTTTCCGCTTTCCACTTGTCTATCAATTGAGGAATGAAATAAATTCCGGGTTCAACTGTAATTACAATTCCCGGTGCAAGCGCTCTGGCATATCGGAGCGACTTCAGACCGAACTGAGAACTTCTTTTAATTCTATCGTCGTAACCGAAGTTGCCCTCCCCGAAATTTTCAAGGTCATGAACGTCGAGCCCGAGTAGATGCCCCAAACCGTGTGGGAAAAAGAGCGCGTGTGCTCCCTTCACAACTGCCTCTTTTATATCTCCCTGCATCAACCCGATTGTTTTTAGTCCCTCAGCAATTACAGATGCAGCTTTCAAATGGACCTGTTTATAACTTCTTCCTGGTTTAATAAAATTAATTGCTGCAAGCTGGGCCGATAGTACGATATTATAAATCTCTTTTTGCCGTTCCGAAAATTTTCCGCCGACGGGGAATGTTCTTGTGATATCGCTGGCGTAATGTTCCAGACTTTCGGCACCGCTATCGTGAACCACCAGGTCGCCTTTCTTTAAAATATTATTATGTGAATGGTTGTGGAGAGTTTCGCCGTGTTTCGACAGAATCACAGGGAAGGACAATCCTCGTCCCATTGAATAAGCAAGTCCCTCTACATAGCCTGCAATTTCTTTTTCGATAATGCCGGGTTTAGCCATTTTAATTGCACCGATATGCATTTCGTACGAAATATCGAGAGCTTTTTCAATTTGTTCGATTTCTTCTTTAGATTTAACCGCACGTTGTTCTGCAACTGCACGTATAAGGCTTTGCGATGCATATTCATTAATTCGAAGAGCATCGATGCCGAGCAGGATCTGGAGTTTAAGCATATTTTCGTGGCGGTATTGAGGAATAAAATGGATTCTTCTTCCTTTCTTAATATTGTCGGTTAAATATTGTTGCAAATTTGAAAGCGGCTCTGATTTTCCAACTCCGACGAGGTGTGCTTTTTGTTCGACAGATTTTTGCGGCCCCATCCATACAATGTCATCGATATCAAAATCATTACCAAAAAGAATTTCTTTATTTTCGTCGATATCTATCACTCCTGCAAAATTTGGTTCGTCAATGCCGAAATAGTAAAGGAATGTGCTATCCTGCCTGAAGCGGTATGTGTTATCTGTATAGTTCATCGGTGCTTCGCCGTTTCCAAGAAATAATATTATTCCCTCTTTAATCTTCTTTTTTATCAAATTTCTTCTTTTGATATAAATTTCTTTTTTAAACATACATTCACCTTTATGTTTTCGATCACTACTTTAAGATAATCGACATTTTTTTCATAACAAACTAAAAAAAATAAAATAAGTTTTTCTATTTTCAGAACCATAAAATAAAATAGATTGAAAAATGAGTAAGAGCGGATTAAAATACGCATTGAGTGCTGTATTTTTATGGTCTACGGTTGCAACTGCATTCAAGTTAACCCTTACAGGAATGAATTATGCTCAACTTTTATTTTACTCTTCGTTAACAAGTACATTGATTTTTGCATTTTTCATAATCCAGAGAAAAAAGTGCGTTGGCGAAATTCTGCTTTCGAAAAATCACATCAAAAACAATATACTGCTTGGCCTGCTCAATCCTTTTCTTTATTACCTCGTTTTGTTCAAGGCATATTCACTATTGCCCGCGCAGGAAGCTCAGCCTCTCAACTATACATGGCCAATTATAATTTCAATCTTTGCAGCAATTTTTCTGAAGAACAAAATTAATTTTAGAATTATTGCCGGATTAATTTTAGCTTTTCTGGGAGTGATCATAATTGCCACACGCGGATATATTTTTTCACTTCATTTTCATAACATACTTGGTGTGAGCCTCGCATTGGGCAGTTCATTGTTATGGGGTCTCTTCTGGACTTTTAATTTGCTCGATAGTCGTAAGGAAGACGAGAAATTATTCGGATCGTTTTTCTTCGGTACAATTTATACATTCATCTACATTTTAATATTCGATTCGTTTTCGATCATATCTTACAAGTATTTAATAGGAGCGATTTATGTTGGATTTTTCGAGATGGGTATAACCTTTGTTTTATGGCTTAGAGCTCTACGTCTTAGTGAAAATAAAGCTCGCACGGCAACTCTGGCATACCTTTCACCCTTCATCTCTCTTTTGTTTATCTGGTTAATATTGGGTGAAAAGATGATGCTTTCGTCTATTGCAGGATTAGTATTGATTGTAAGCGGGATAATAATACAGCGTCTTAACGATTCTCTCCCAAATTGAATTCTTTAAGAGAAAAAGTCTTTCCAATTTCGTCGAGTGCCACTTTGATTGGATATTTTGAGGCAGATTCTCGTAGCCATGCAATAGGCTCGTCGACCGGTTCGTTTCCCTGTCTGAATGTTTTAGTGTGTATCGGCACAAAATATTTTGCATTCATTCGAGCAGCCATTTGCAAAGCTTCCTCAGGATTGCAATGACTTCTACGCCAGGGGTTATAAGCTCCGATCGGCATTATTGCAACATCGACATTTTCATCCTTAAGTATATCGAATTCATCTGTCATCGCAGTATCGCCACCGAAAACTATTTTTTTATTTTGATATTCAATTAGATATGCATTATAGCTTCTTCCATCTTTGAAGAAACCACGTGAGCGGTCTTTCTCCCACGGGAAACGCCATCCAAAATGCTTTACCTTCAGGGCTCTGAAATTAATTCCGTCAATTTTAAGTTCGTCGCCCCAATCCATAATATTGAGAGACTTCCAGGGAAGGTCTTCGATAACATCGCCTGTTAAATAAGAGGTAATAACGTCTATTTTCGATGGATATTTTTGGGCAAAATATTTAAGCGTAGGATAATCCATGTGGTCCATATGTGCATGCGAAAGGAGGATAATATCCGGTTGTGGTATTTCATTTCGATTGAGTGCGGGCGGAGAAATTCTCGAAGGTCCAAAACTCGTTCCGAAAAGATACACACCAATTCGATCGAACAGAACCGGGTCTGTTAATATCCATTTCCCCATAATGTTGATTAAAACAGTCGAATGCCCGATCCAGGAAAGTGTTATGCTGTCGTTATCCCAGTTGGCCGGTTCAGGTCTGTATTTTAATTCAATACGTGGTTCGGCTTTGGTATTACTGCTACCGAATAAAAATGAAAAAACCGAACCGACTGTCAACAACGAAAGTTTATTTAAAAAATTTCTTCTGTTTACTGGCATAACACTCTTATCGAATTACGCGTATCCTGAAACAACAACACAAAATAAAAAATTCACTAAATCATGTAATAATCTGATTCGACAACTCGTTTGTATCGTCCGTTTTAATCGGAAAATTTTCGGAAAGAATTTTGCCCACGAGTTCGATTCCCTTTAGAATGCCGTCTGAATATTTTCCATTCATAAATTCGGACTGCATAATATCCCTTATTTCGTCCCAAGTAGATTGATTTACTTTTGAATTAATGCCTTCGTCAGCAAGAATATAGAACATTCTTCTGGGTAAAAGAAGATAGATTAAAATCCCGGTTCTGTCCCTCGTATTTTGCATATTAAGCTTTTTGAATTCTTCCTCTGCCAATAGTCGGATTTTTTTACGGGAAGCAAAAAAAGGGAGTTCTCCTTTAATAGCCAATCGAATTTCGCCAGAAGTAGATTTTTCTGCTTTTTCGATTGCCCTTGAAAAACGGAGAAAGTCGTCGTCTGTGAAATAATGATATATTAATTTTCTTTTCATATCTACTCGAAGTTTATGACAAAGATAAATGTTACGTTCATTAAAATAAACCCCGTAATTCCGAAAATTATTATATTTGCATCTGATTTTTTTCACAAAACGAGGTAATTATGCACAAGGTAGTTTTATTACGACATGGTGAAAGCGAGTGGAACAAATTAAATCTGTTCACCGGCTGGACTGATGTCGATTTATCAGAAAAAGGAATTGAAGAAGCACACCAGGCAGGCAAAATAATGAAAGAAGAAGGTTATACGTTCGATATCGCATTTACTTCTGTTCTAAAAAGAGCGATCAAAACTCTTTACATTGCACTGGAAGAAATGGATTTAATGTGGATTCCAGTAATAAAGTCTTGGCGTCTTAATGAACGTCATTATGGAGCGCTACAGGGTTTAAATAAAGCTGAGACTGCGGCCAAATACGGCGAAGAACAGGTAAAATTGTGGCGCAGAAGTTACGATGTACCTCCTCCAGCATTAGACGAAAACGATCCGCGGTATCCTGGTAAAGATCCACGTTACAAAGACCTCGACAAAAAAGACATCCCTTTGACCGAAAGTCTGAAATTGACAGTTGAACGTTTTCTGCCTTACTGGCATGAAACGATCGCTCCAACCATAAAAAGTGGTAAAAAAGTTATAATCGCAGCGCACGGAAACAGCTTACGCGCATTAGTTAAATATCTCGATAATATTTCCGAACAAGAAATTGTTAATCTAAATATACCGACTGGAGTTCCTCTTGTTTATGAACTCGACGATAATTTGAAACCAATTAAACATTATTATCTCGGCGACCAGGAAGCAATCAAAGCAGCAATCGATGCTGTTGCAAAACAAACCGAAAAGAAGTAATAAGGTTGCATTCTTATAAGATAAATTTTATAATTGTCTGAAAAATTCGGGTCTTTTTTAAGACCCGAATTTTTATATGAAAATTAAGGAGAAGATCGGCTTTCCAGTTGCTACGATAAAACCACAAAGGAGAATAATATGAAAAAAGTATTAATCGTTACGATCTTACTCCTGATTACTTCATCCCGCCTTATATCTCAAACAGTAATTGGAAAATACGGTGGAGAATTTCTCGCAATTGGAGTCGGCGGCAGAGCTTCAGGGATGGGTGGAGCTCAAACGAGCCTCGTAAACGATGTTACCTCCGGTTACTGGAATCCAGCAGCTCTGGCACATATCGACTATCCTCAAGTAGCATTGATGCACGAAGAACATTTTGGAAGCCTCGTAAACTATAATTATGCGGCTGTTGCCATCCCTTACGATAAAGACATGAGTTTAGGACTCAGTGTTATAAGACTAAGTATCGACGGCATTCCCGACACAAGAAACGCATTATACGATTCAAACGGAGATGGAGTTATTGATATCCATACAGACCGTCTCGACTACTCGAAGATAACCGAATTCAACAACACTGACTGGGCATTTTTTCTTACGTTTGCTAAGCGACAATTAGATAATTTTTATTGGGGAGCCAGTATTAAAATTATCCGTAGAGACATTGCAGAATACAGCGCAACGGGAATCGGTTTCGATATCGGTGCATTTTATCAGCCGTTTAATTCCTTGCTTCTGGGACTCAACTTTCAGGATATTACCACTACACTCGTTGCCTGGGACACCGGAAGGAACGAATTAATTACTCCAACATTAAAGTTGGGCGCTGCATATTTAATCAATTTCTGGGAAGGTGTTCTTTCACCTGCCATTGATATCGACACCCGATTCGAAAATAGAAAATTCGCTTCCAATCTTAATCTCGGTCCTGTAAGTTTTGATTTCCATACAGGAATCGAATACAAGTACAAAAATATTGCTGCACTACGCGTTGGATATTCAGACGTAAAACAATTGACAATCGGCGCAGGTATTAAATTACCTAAAATGGTGATCGATTATTCCTACTCCCGAGTTAGCGGCAATCAAGACGAAACTCTTCCTGCATCACATAGAATTTCGCTGCTTCTTACGCTTGAAGATGTTCAATTCAAGCGTAAAGAATAGTCCCGTTTATTTTAGCATTTTGTTAATCTTCGGCACTTTTTCGAATGCTTAGATTAATCACAATAATTTTATTTTTGTTTCTCGCCGGATGTGCCACTCATAACGTATCGGTAAAGTCAATTGAAATTGCACATGATAATTATTCGTTTCTACTGCCCGATGGCTGGCAGATATTGGACACAGCATTTGAGCAAAATAAATTTGTATTAATTGCAGATAAAAATAGGGAAGCATTCATCGAGATAAACAAGATTAATGTAAATGCCGATCTGCGGCTTGACGAAATTGCCGAGCTAAACAGATATTTTTTAAAACTAAAATTCGGGAAAAATTTTCATGGTTTTTCGGAAATCAAAATAGTGGAAGAAAAAACTTACACTTCCGCTCGTTATAGATTTATAACGCCCCGGGGTATTGAAGCAATGGTAATTATCAAAAAAGTGAATTCGGCTTATTATGAAATTACTGGTTATACACTTGCAAAAGATGGAATTGAATCATTCAGCGAGGCTCAAGAAATTATTGCCCGATCACTTAATTAGACTCTTCATTTTGATTTTCATAACTACGAAGAGTAAAAATAAATTTGCTGCCTTTGTCGAGTTCACTTTCAACCCAAATTTCCCCTTCGAGTTTTTCGATAAAATCTTTGCATAGTAAAAGACCTAATCCGCTTCCTTTTTCGCCCGATGTACCTGTTTTACTGATTCTTGTATTGCGGACGAAAAGTTTATCCATTGTTTCTTTATCCATACCGACGCCGTTATCTGCCACAGTAATTTTCACCATTTTATCTTCTTTAACCGCGTCAACAAAAATTTTCCCTCCTTTCTCGGAAAATTTGATCCCGTTGGATATCAGATTTCTAAAAATTGTGTTGAGAATATTTTCATCGGCCAACACTTCAATCCCGGGCTCAATTGAAGTTTCGAGTGAAATCTCTTTGCTTTTAGCTACTTCTTCGAGCAGGAAAAAGTTTGTTTTGACTACTTCGTAGAGGTCAATATTTACTATCTGCATTTCGAGTTTGCCCATCTGAGCCTGCGACCACATCAGCAGGTTTTCCAGCAATTGATAGTTGCTCTTAGCTGCTCTCTCTATACTTTCGATAAATTGTTTCCTTTCGCTGTCATCTATTTCGTCGTAGTGACTGATTAAAAAATTTGTGTAAACGAAAATGGTATTGAAGGGTGATTTAAGATCGTGCGCAAGAATTCTGAAAAAGGTATCCTTCATATTATTCAATTCGGCTAATTCATCGGCGACTACTTTTTTTGCTCTGTATCTATTGTAAATTACAACTGCGGTTAGCAAAATGAGCAGAGTAATAATTATAAGCAATTTGCGTTGTTTATCGGCAAATTCGATATCTTTAATTAATAATTCGTTTTCTTTCTTTTGTTTTTCGTTTTCATAAATCGATTCAAGAGCTTTAACAACTGCAAGACTTTTTCGATTGATAAGAGAATCCTTAACATTTGTCAGTTTTTTGTGATATTTCAGTGCAGTCTCAAAATCTCCTTTCATTTCGGAAAGTTTTGTTGCATTCTCATAACATTCAAGACTTACGTATGCAATATTATATTTTTCAACCAGTTTTATCGCCTCGTTCATTGCTTCATCTGCTCTGGTTTCATCTCCCAGTTTGTAATAGATAAGCGACATATTGCTCAGGTTGTTAGCAATTCCCTCGATGGAATTTACGTTGCGCAATAATACCAGCGCTTTCTCCCTCAAATCTAATGCACTTTTATATTGTCCTTTTTCAAAATAAATATCGCCAATACCTCCCCAAACGGAAGCCAGTCCTGTTTTATTACCAGTTGATTTATAGATTCGTTCTATCTTTCGGTAGTATCCAAGCGCTTCATTAAGTCTGTTTTGCTCTTTATAAATTTCTGCTATTAAATTCATCGCAAGTGCTTTGCCCTCTTCGTCTTTAATTTCTTCCCTTAACTCAATTGTTTTATTCAGATATTCAAGAGCTTTTTCATAATTCTTTTGATTTTTGTAGACCAACCCGATATTGATGTTGCAGAATGCCATTCCCCTTTTATCATCCAATTGTTCGAATATTTTCAAACCCTTTAGAACATATTCGAGAGCAAGCGGATTATTCCCCTGGATTCTGTAAATCCCACCAATATTATTATACGAATAGCCAATTTGAACAGAATCTTTTACCTGTTCGGCGAGAATTAATGCTTTTTTATAATAGTCGATTGCCCTGGCATAATTTCCTTTATTTCTATAGACTACTCCAAGTAGATTCAGTGCACGAGCATGCAGAGACTTGTTATTTATTTTTTCTGCAATTTGAATTGCCTCCTCGCCAGCTTCAATTGCCAGCTGCGGATTGCTTGTCCTCTCCTTCCAGCAAATATCCGTTAAGACCATAACTCTTAAAGAATCAGGTAAAGTGGATATACTTCTGCGAAGGCTATCAAGATTCGGCTGTGCCCACCCAATCGTGGTGTGAATTAGTAAAATTAACAATATCATAATCGCATATGCACCCTCTATAAAAGAACTTTCCCTCTTTTTTGGAACTTCGAAATATAAGAAGATTTTCTCTCTATTAAAATCTTTGGTTAATAAAATCAATGTGACTTTAAAGCTGTGCTTTCAAAGTAATCCTGTATAACTTTAATACTTTCTCTGGCAGCGCTACTAATATAAACGGAAGTCTCTCCGATCGATTTTCTGTTTGTCGAGTCCATTTCCATCAATCTTAAACCCACCTGTGTCTGATAACTGTTCAACGCAATTACAATCTGGCTCATATCGCCCATCAATTTGTGAATTCTTTCAATCGGTTTGAACAAGAAGAGAGCAGTTAAATCAGCCAGACCCAATCCGCCTGAAATCAGAGATTGAATTTCGTCAACGTTTTCCTTCAGCGGCACACTCAACAAAAGGACTCCAAGGATAAACATGATAATAGAGAGAATTACTATTACCCAGTAAGTTGCGCTTAATTTGAATCTGAGGTTATGGATTTCCATCTTTCCATCGAGCATTGTACTTTGTAAATGCTTTACGATAAATTCGTTTGCCTTTTTTCGCTGTTCAGCATCTAACAGCAATACTTCGTTTTCCTGTTCGTTCATACTTACCTCTCTTTTATACAAACAATTTTGCAAGCGAAGGAATTTTTTTAGAGAGCTCCACCGCCGCTTTACCAAGTTCTTCTATATTCTTTTTAAGTTCTGCCTGGCTTAAATTAATCCTGGAAGCTTCTCGAACTACAGCTATTAACTGTTCATAAATCTGCATGTCGGTAGTATCGGGTAGAATTTGCTTTATTTCGCTCTTGGACAATCCCAGTAATTCTTCGAGTTCTTCTTTATATTTTCCTTCGAAGGCTTCTCTGCTTTCGCGTATTTTTATTCTCACCCTTTTGCGAAAATCATCCAATTTTTTGCTCATTTATCCCTCACTTTAAATCAATCAATTCTTCGAACTCTTTTATTATGTTTTCTATGTTCTCTTCTTTGGATACAATTTTCTTCTTCAAATCTTTAATTCTTTCGGAGAGATCAGAAATTTTTTTACCTGCATCTGTACCCAGATCGCTCAATCCAGCTGTCGCAATTAATTCATTCTGTAAATCCTTTACTTTTACAATTGATTGGAGGTAACTGGTAACAACAGAATTGGCATAGATTATTTTTTGATACGCACTGTCGAGCTGGCTCAAAATGCTGTCTCTCTGAGCTCTTATCGGTTTTAATTTGGAACGTCGGTAGCTTTCCACTTCTCTGTAAATTTCTTCAATCATAACTTTTGTATGTTCATAATTAATCGTTGTTTCGCCTGTAATTGAATCATTTTCTAAAATTTCCGAGCCGAATTGATTTATCAAATTATTTACCGTGTACGGCAAATAAACTTCGTCAATAAATTCGTTTATTTCGTCTTCAATACGGCTGTAATAAAGTTTGACGGTTTCAAGATGCGCAAACCGCATGGCACTCAGATCTCTACCAATCGTTGAATTGAGTTCAACTGTTTCTTTAGGAACCGAGCTGCACGCAAGCAATAATATTACCATCAGTACTACAGAAGACGGTTTAATGATTTTAACCGCTTGCATCTCTACTCTCTATTTTTTGAACGAAGGAATAATGGAGGAAATTGCCCTAAAATATAACGCTTGACTTTAACTTAAAAACATAAGAAAAATTAATCAAGAAAAATTTACGCGTTTTTGAAAACTCTTAAATTTAACAGTAATTTTATTTTATAGTTTGTCCTAAAACCAATAACTTTGTTTTTTGAATAACGTAATTTAAGGAGAGCCATGTCATACAGAATAATCAAGAAAGAGGAATTCGACAAAGTAAGAACTCGTGAAGGCAGTTGGGAAATTAGAATGCAACTTTATGCAGAGATGTGCCGCTACAATACTCTTGTAGCAGTTAAAAAAGCAGGCTCGGGACATCTTGGTTCGTCTTTCAGTGCTATGGATATTGTTACGTATCTTTATTTAAATGAATTAAACGTAGAGAAAGTGGGTCTGGAGAACGATGGAAGAGACATCTATTTTTCTTCAAAGGGGCACGATGTACCAGGACTTTATTCATTTTTATATTCTATTGGAATAATATCGGAAGAAAAGTTATTAATGTTACGCCGTCTAAATGGACTCGACGGTCATCCTGAAGTACGTATTCCAGGAATCGAAGCAAGTACAGGCTCACTCGGTATGGGGATTTCTAAAGGTAAAGGGATGGCATGGGCAAAAAGATATAAGAAATGCGGTGGGAATGTTTATGTATTAACAGGCGACGGTGAATTTCAGGAAGGACAGGTTTGGGAAGCGCTCCAGGCAGCTGCGCATCAACGTATCGACAATCTAATTGCCATTATGGACCACAATAAATATCAAACCGATATGCTTGTATCGGAAGTCAACAATATCGAAGATATAACTGAAAAAGTTAAATCTTTCGGATGGCACGTGGTGCAAATAAACGGCCACAATTTTAATGAATTAAAAAAGACATTCGAAGATTTAAAAGGGATAACTGGCAAACCCAAGATGGTAATTGCAGATACGATTAAAGGTAAAGGCGTATCGTTTATGGAAAAACCTGTTACAGAAACGATATCGGGTAAAACGTATTATAAATGGCACAGTGGCGCTCCGGATAACGATAGCTATATAAAAGGATTAAAAGAATTAAGTGATTCGATCAGGAAATTAGCTGCATCTTTGAACATCGTCATTGAAATTCCGGAAAATATTCCCGAAGAAAAAGTTTCCTTCAAATCTACAAAAGAATTTGTTACAGATGCTTTCGGGGATGCACTGGTAGAGCTGGCAAAAGAGAATCCTAACATTATTGTACTCGACGGCGATTTAGCGGCGGACTGTAAACTCAGAAAATTCGAATATACTTTTCCTGATAGATTCATCGAAAACGGAATTGCCGAGCAAGATATGGTTTCGACTGCTGGCGGACTGGCCAGAATGGGTTTAATTCCAGTTGTAAATACATTTGCAAGTTTTCTGGCGGCAAGAGCAAATGAACAAATTTATAATAACGCTGGTGAGAAAACAAAAATTATTTATGTCTGCCACTTTGCCGGTCTGATTCCGGCTGGACCTGGCAAATCGCATCAAAGCGTACGCGACATAGCACTCCTCGGCAATCTCCCGAATATTACAATCATTCAGCCATGCAATTCACTCGAAACCCGTAAAGCCGTTGAATATTGCATTAACGAAGCAAAAGAAAATTGCGTGCTTCGACTTATAATTGGTCCCTCGCCGAGAAATATTGAGCTTCCTGACAATTATCAATTCAGAATTGGAATTGGAACAGAGCTGACCGAAGGAGAAAATGCTATAATTTTTGCTTACGGTCCTGTAATGCTACACGAAGCATTGACGGCTTACGAAATATTAAAAAAATCAGGATTCGGTCTTAAAGTTGTTAATATGCCGTGGCTCAATAAAATTGACCTCGACTGGATTGCAGAGATTACAAACAAATTCAAAAAAATCTATGTTCTCGAAGATCATTCCACAACTGGCGGACTGGGCGATAGAATACTCGATGCACTGGCTGCTGTACATCATTTTAAAGGGAAGGTGTTCGAAAAAATTGGATTGAACGACTATCCCGAATGCGGTACTCCTGAAGAGGTATTAAAATATCACGGGCTGGACGGTATGTCGCTTGCAGAAAGAATTTCGGGTTACGGAAATCTCGTCAACAATTCAGGCAAAAATTTCTATAGCGCCGACGCTCCGCAGTGATTTGAATTTCTTACATAACTTGAATAAGTTTAAACCGAACTAAATTCTTTCCATAAATTTCCGTCGTTACTATGCCATTGAGAAATCTTTTTCTGGATTTCAATTCATTTTTTGCCTCGTGCGAGCAGCAGCAATATCCACATCTGAGAGGTAAGCCGGTAGCGGTTGTCCCTGTTAAAGCAGAGACAACATGTTGCATTGCTGCAAGCTACGAAGCAAAAAAATATGGAATCAAAACCGGAACACCTGTTTATGAAGCAAAAAAAGTATGTCCCGACTTGCAAATTGTACCGGCTCGTCATAGGATTTACATAGAATACCACAATCGGCTAATCGAGGCTATCGAATCGTGTATCCCTATCGATAAAGTATATTCGATAGATGAAGTTTCGTGTACACTTGTTGGAAAGCAGCGGGAACCGGAAAATGCAATAGCTCTGGCAAAAAAAATCAAAGAGACCATATATAAAAATGTCGGTAAATTTCTCAAATGTTCTATTGGATTGGCGCCGAATCAATATCTTGCCAAAACTGCAACCGACATGCAAAAACCGGACGGCTTGGTTGTAATTCAAGAGAAAGACCTGCCGGATATTTTATTCTCTCTCAAATTAAACGACCTTGTAGGTATCGGCCGAAGGATGGAGCCTCGTCTCAGAAAATTTGGTATCGATTCGGTCGAAAAGTTATGCAAAGCCAGCAAATCAACTTTAAGAAAAGTATGGGGCGGAATCGAGGGAGAAAGAATCTACATGCAACTCAGAGGTGAAGTTGTCGAACGCCCTCCGACACATCGTACTACAGTGGGACATTCACATGTAATGTCGCCCGAATTCAGAAATAAAAACGGTGCTTATGCCGTACTACATCGTCTGCTCCAAAAAGCCGCTATACGTCTACGCTATATGCAGTATGTGGCAGGGACAATGTCGATTAAAGTGAAGTTTCTTAACGGTAAAAAATGGCGAAATGAAATTTCGTTTCCTCATACGCAAAATACAATGTCATTCATCGAAGCATTCGAAAAAATGTGGGACTTTTACCCGAACACCAGCGAAAAACCACTTGCCGTTGCAGTCACTCTTTACAACTTACTGCCCGAAAATCAATTCACCCTTTCATTTTTTGAGAATTACGAAAAGACCAGGTCTTTACACAACGCTCTCGACTTTCTGAATAAAAAATACGGTTATGGAGCCGCATACTTTGCTGGTTCGCATAATGCACTCAATTCTGCACCAATGAGAATTGCATTTACTCAAATTCCAGATGTAGAACTGGAAGACGACGATATCGAATCGAATCAATAAACAATTGCCGAAAGATATCCCACAACTTCGTTTGAATCACCTGTTATGTCGCCTGAATCAGTACGAGCCAGAACCTTCGCATTTTTTCGATTGAGCAGGTCGGCACTTTTCATTAAACTGACTATAGCACCTCCACCACAGGCTTCACATCGGTTCTCTTCAAGGTCATTTTGAAGACCATTGTAATCGAAATTATTAATATGATTGACAACTATCGAATCGAGTTGTTCGGCAACATTCTTGGAATAATAATGAGATAAATCTGAACTCGAAACAACGAGAGTATGTTCATCAGCTACTTTACTTAATTTTTCCGCAAGCTCATCTACAAACAATCGCCTCTGGTCGCCCATTACTATCGGCAGCAATTTGAAATCTTTGAGAACCACTTGAAGGAAAGGTAATTGAACTTCGAGAGCATGTTCACTTCGATGACCATTAATCCCTTTAAAAATAATTTTACTTCCTTCGGTAATTCTTTCCCTCATTTCCTGATCGATTTCAATTTCACCAAGTGGAGTAAGATATGCATCGCCGTCAAAGATAGAGATGCCAGGGAAATATTCACGGTGACTCGGAGAAATGACAACAACAGTTTTGTAATTTTTGTCTTTCAGTAGTTTATATGCCTTTGCCGCCGTTTGACCTGAATAAACATAACCTGCATGTGGTGCTATAATGCCGAATAGATTATCGGGCGTTTCTATTGTGCCGGCTTTTTCGAGCATTTCATTGATCTCGTCTGTAAGTTTCTTTGGTGAAGAAGGATAAAACATCCCGGCCACAGCGGGTTGTCTTACTTTTTTCATTTTTCCTCCAGCTCTGCTTCGCTAAACACATTAGCAGTAAAAGCATAGAGATTAAGCTGCTTTACTTTCCAGTAATCGGAAGGAAGTCCGGCCTTTTGACAAAGAGCATCGAGATATTGTTCTTTACTCAAATTATACTCGACAGGCACTTGCGGAAGTAACAAGCCTCGCCTTCCTTTCTCTTCTACAATTAAACCGTGTTTACCAATGACAATCTCGTCATAATTTTCAATCGGAAAAGGTTCTGACAAAACAGAGATTTCAATATTAATCAACGGCAATTCGGAACGCCGCACGGGTTCAAATCGTGGGTCGTCCTGAGCAGCATGAATTGCGGCTTCGCAGACAGTTTCGTAAAGTGGCTTGGTGGAAGTAATGTATCCAATACAGCCGCGCAATACACCATTCTCGGTCAATGTTACAAAAGCACCGGCCTCTTTTTTCAAGGACGGATATTTTTCATAATCGCAAGACGGCAATTTTTCTCCGCTATAAATCGTTTCGATTGACTTCCTTGCCGCATGCAATAAGACTCTTTTTTCCTCTTTGCTCAGTTCCATTTACATCTCCAGCTTGTAAATATTTAAACCGTCTTTTTCTTTCAATAAAATCAGGTAATCCTTGTAAATAAAGAAAGAGTCCGTAAAAAGTGAACTTGCTTTATTGTTTAACACTTCTTCAAAAATCAGATTAGAGTTATCCACATTTATTATTCTGAAATAGTTTGTATACAAATTTTCGCCTTCCTGTAGATGGTAGTTAAACATTAATAAATTATTATATGTAGCATATTCGATATTGCCATAAACTTCTAAGTTCGCAAGATTTTCTAAGATCAACGGTTTTATTTCGGAATAATCAAAATCGAGTTTTGGAAAAGAATAATCTTCATACTTGTTTTGTTGGTCAGCTTCCATACGTAACGCATTAATTTTCCTGTAGTCATTGCCCATATCTTCCAGCATTTTACCGGTTTTATAGTCGACAGTGTAAAAGTATCTTTCGTCAAATCCCTGTTTGAAACAATAGAGTTTTTCGTCGTGAGCAAAAAGGAATGAGTATTCATCGTTGTCCCATAGCATTTCAGAAGAGCTGATATCGAATGCCGTTATCCCTTTGTGATTTGGAAGATCTGGTTTGGGATATTTATGAAAATAGAGGATATCTTTATAAACCGTTTCGATGCCGACGTAATATTTTTCGTCCAGCTGAAAATTTTCAAAAATCGTGTTACCAGTCTTCAAATCATACGAGTGAAAAGAGACTTCTTTTGTATCTTTATCTCTCGATTCGATAACAAGGTAGTCGCTTTCGGAAATAAGTATTCTCCACACCTGCCAATTAGATTTGACTGTAAAATGTTTTTTGATATTCATAATTGTTCCATATTAAATAATTGGTTCGAATCGTGCAGTAAAATGCCTCAGTATTGGTGCCTCATAAATAATTTTATAGCCTTTTAGTTTATGGCGTTTATTAAAAGTTTCAACAACAACTTCAGCAACATAATCGATATGACTTTGAGTATAGACGCGTCTGGGAATTGCGAGCCGCACCAGTTCCATCATAGCTGGAATAAGTTTACCTGTTTTCCTGTCGTATTTGCCAAACATTACGGATCCTATTTCCACACTTCTAATGCCGCCTTCGAGGTAGAGTTCGCACACAATCGATTGTCCGGGGTATTGTTCTGGTGGTATATCGGGCAGAAATCTTTTAGCATCGATATAAATTGCGTGTCCACCTGGCGGTTCAATAATTGGCACACCTGCAGCCATTAATTTTTCTCCAAGATATTCCGTGCTACGAATGCGGTATCTAAGATAATTTTCGTCCAGAACTTCCTCAAGACCCTGGGCAATTGCTTCGAGGTCTCTGCCGGCAAGTCCACCGTACGTCGGGAATCCTTCGGTTACAATAAGGAGATTTCTGCATTGCATTGCCAGATTTTCGTCATTCATCGAAAGCCATCCGCCGATATTAACCAGGGCATCCTTCTTAGCACTCATTGTTGTGCCATCAGCATAAGAGAAGATTTCTTTAACGATTTCCCGAACAGATTTTTCTGAATACCCTTCTTCTCTTTTTTTAATGAAGTAAGCATTCTCTGCAAACCTGCAGGCATCAAAAAAGAGTGGAATGCCGTATCGGTCGCAAACTTTTCTGACTTGTTTAATATTTTCGAGCGATACTGGTTGCCCTCCACCGGAATTATTTGTAATGGTTATCATTACAAGCGGGATGTTTTCCTTCCCTTTTTCTTCAATAAAAGCAGCTAATTTTTCCACATCGAGATTGCCTTTAAAAGGAGCTGCCACTTCGGGTTTTTTCCCTTCCGGGCATAACAAATCGACTGCTTCGGCACCTGTAAATTCGATATTGGCACGCGTTGTATCGAAAAAAGTATTGCTGATGAAATATTTCCCTTGGCCGCCCAAAATTGAGAATAATATTTTTTCAGCAGCTCTTCCCTGATGTGTCGGAATTACGTATTTGTTGCCTGTAATTTCTTTTACAGCCGATTCAAAACGGAAAAAACTTCTGGCACCGGCATACGATTCGTCGCCTTTCATTATACCACTCCATTGCTCCGAACTCATAGCTGCAGTGCCGCTGTCGGTCAAAAGATCAATTATAACATCTTCTGCTTTAATTAAGAATGGATTGTAGCCCGCATTCTTCAATATTTCCTCTCGTTCCTCTCTCAAAGTAAATTTTATCGGTTCGACTGTCTTGATTTTGAATGGTTCGATTATTGTTTTCATAACATAAAAATCCTTCTGAATTTTTGATTCTACTGTTTATCACTAAATTACAAAGATTCCTGATTTAAAAGACCAAACGAATTAAAAAATATTCCTTGCTAATACTGCGATAAACTCTTATTTTTTTCGACAAATAATTCAAGGCCTAAAATTCCAGTTCTAAAATCCCTTTTGGAAAATAAGTAACTTTAATTAATCGATAAATTCACAACCAGAAGGAGCATTAAATGGATGAAAAACAAGACAATCAAATTCCCAAAATGAGTTCTGTACAAGAAGAAGAGGAAATGGAATTCAGTCACACAGACAAACTTGTAGGTGTATTTTCGGAACCGGCAGCTACATTCGAAAAATTAAAAAAAATCGGACCCAAGACAAGCGATTGGCTAATTCCAATTTTCATCGTTATCGTGGCAGCCATTTTTTCGAATGTAATTATGATGAGCAATCCGGCAATAAAACTTTCGATAGTCGAAAAACAGATGGCACAGATCGAAAAAAATTTTGACGAAGCAGTTCAAAGTGGCCAAATGACCGAAGTACAAAAAGAGGAACAATTGGAACAGATACGTGAAAGGATGGAAAAAGGTGGCTCGATGGCAATTGTATTTACTGCCATAAGCATTCTATTTATTACGTTTATTACATTTTTCATAGTCGCCGGAGTTTATTTCCTTGTGTGCAAATTACTTCTTAAAGGTGATGGTACCTTCAAGGATACAATGTCAGCATACGGACTTCCGTATTATATAATAGTGATTCAAATTATTGTGATGGTAATTATTGCACTGGTAACAAACAAATATATTACCTCCACAAGTGTTGCAGCAATTATGAATATTGATAAATCAAAATTTCTTTATTTCCTTTTATCGAGAGTGGACATCTTTTCGATCTGGTTTTATTCAGTAGTCAGCATAGCGCTGGCAAAGATGTTCAATTCGGAAAAGACCGGCAAATATTTTGCAACGATATTCGGTTTGTGGATCGGTGTAGGTTTTATATTCTGGTGGCTGGCAGCTAATATCCCATTCCTCGCATTCCTGCAGCAATAATTTTCATCGAGGCTGTATTAACAAGTACAGCCTCACTTTTTTACAATATACTCTGTGGATCGATATCTATAGATAAAATAACATTTTTATGGTGGGATAAGCGGTTAAATTCTGTAAGCGAATCGAATAAAGCAGTTCTAATTTTCTTGCCAGCCGGATCCTGACTTCTAAAACTTCTGACCAATATCTGATACCGGTAAAAACCCTTTATCTTAAAAATAATCGCTTCGTTCGGCGGAGAAATCTCGATAATATTTTTGTATCTCATCAGATATTTATGAAAGTCGTTTGCCGCCGCATGCGCTTTCTTTTCGTTTTCATCCTTAATCTCAACAAGGGCTATTCTTGTAAACGGAGGATATTCGCCTTTGCGCCGAAGTTTAAGTTCTTCATTATAAAATCCGAAATAATCATTTTCGATTACCTTCTGGAAAATAAAATTTTTCGAATTTTGTGTTTGAATTATAACTTCGCCTTTTTTATCGCTTCTACCGGCTCTGCCTGAAACCTGTGTCAAAAGTTGAAATGTCCTTTCGTCCGCACGAAAATCGGGTATCCATAAAGACGTTTCAGCCGATACAACTCCAACAAGTGTAACATTTGAAAAGTCGAGTCCCTTAGAAACCATTTGGGTTCCCACCAGAATATCGATTCTGCCATTGCGGAAATCATTCAAAATTTCGGAGAGGGCTCCTTTTTTCGAAATCGAATCGGAGTCGACCCTTTCGATTTTTGCATTCGGAAAATAAAAAGCCAGCTCGTCTTCAACACGCTGTGTGCCGGTACCAAAAAATTTCAACGCCACTGAACCACAAACCGGGCAAGATTTAGGCACGGGCATTGAATTGCCACAATAATGACACTGCAAAATATTCTTGCTAATATGGTGTACCATCGAAACCGAACAATCGGTACATGTAATAACATTTCCGCAATCGTCGCAATAAACCTGAGTGGCAAATCCCCTTCGGTTTTGAAGGATTATTACATTTTCCTTCTTTTCAAGTCGCCTTCCAATCTCATCCAGCAATATTTCTGAAAATATTCCTTCCAGTTTTTTCTTTTTCCTTTCAATAGTTACGTCTACTAACTTAATATCGGGCAATTTTGCATTGTCAATTCTTTCGGGTAGTTCAATTAATCGATATTTGCCGGTTTGAGCATTGTACATACTTTCGACTGAAGGGGTAGCCGAGCCGAGCACTACCGGAGAATCGATAAATTTACCATACATAACCGCAGCGTCCCGTGCATTATATTTAGGAATCATGTCTGATTGTTTGTAACTCTGGTCGTGTTCTTCGTCGACTACAATTAAACCGATATTTTTTAATGGAACAAAGAGAGCCGACCGTGGGCCGATAATTATATTATATTTCCCCGATAGAATTCCCCGCCATGTGTCATATCTTTCGCCAAGCGACATTCTGCTGTGAAAAACAGCAATTTTGTCTTTGAATTTATTGTAGAAACGTGTGGTTATTTGTGGCGTCAAGGAGATTTCCGGTACAAGAATAATTACATTTTTACCGCTTTTCACCACATCCTCCGCCGCTTCAATATAAACCTGAGTTTTGCCGCTGCCAGTAACTCCGTGAAGTAAAAAGACTTCGAATTTACCCTTAGAATTCTTAATCGTCTCTACTGCCTTCTGCTGATCAGCGCTCAATACTATTTGTTTCATCTCTTCGGCATAATTTTCTTTAAATGTTCTCTCAACTTCCTTTTCATAGATTTCTACAATTCCTTTGGAGGCAAGACTATTCAATGCTGATGAAGAAGAGCCTGTTTTTTTGAGAATTTCTGCAGCAGGTTTATCTTTTAGAGAAGAAAGAAGTTCGAGAAGAATTACCATTTGCTTTGGCGCTGTTCTTTCGATTTCTGGCATTAAATCGTAGATAGTATCTCTCGGTAGAGCAAGTTTTACATACCTCACTTTCTTTACTCTAACTTTTGCGTCCTCAATTTCATTTAAGATTGTAATTGCTCCTCTGTTTTCGAGTTCTCTCAAAACCGAATAGACGTTTTTATTCTTTATGATTTTTTGAAGATAAGAAATATTAATCAATTCCTTTTCTGAGAGAACTGCAAGAATTTTTGCGCGAAGAGAGTTCTTATTTTTTTCTTCGGATAGTAGAGAGCTGCAAATTTCCACGTCGGACACTATCTTTCGTTTCGATTCCACATCAGTGCCATAAGGCACAATTGTTTTTAAAGCTTCGCCGAGCGAGCAAAGATAGTAATCCGACATCCAGGCATAAAATTCGAGCATCCGGGAATCGAAAATTGGCTGACTGTCGAGTATATCTTTAACGACTTTTATCTTCGAGCTGTCGGTTATTCCCGCAGAATTTTCATCGAGTGAATCGTTCAATCCAATTACAAAACCGGTTAGTACTCGTCTGCCAAAAGGCACAACGACCCTCACCCCGACTTCTATATCTTTTTTCAAATTTGCAGGGACTGAATAAGTAAAACTATTTCTAAAAGGCAAAGGAAAAACTATTTGTACGTACATAGAACCAAAGTTTATTATGATAATACAAAATAAAAAAAAGACGGATTAAAAAGGATAAACCACTGCAGATAAAAAGCCACTTGTTGAATGTCGGCATCGGATAAAAATCATTTTCTCAATATTTATGTACGATCTGATAATTTTTATCAATAGTAATAAAATCAGGCAATAAAATGAATTGCAGGATTAAAAAACTAATGGCAAGATTTTTGATAATACTTAGTGTTTATTTTTCAATAAAGGAGAAATTATCATGGTAATTACAGACGAATGCATCAGTTGTGCAGCCTGTATTGATGAATGTGAAAACAATGCGATTTACAATGCAGGCGAAGAATATACAGTAAACGGAGAGACTAAAGCTCCCCTTTCCGAAGATCATACATTTATTGCTCCGGAATTGTGCAACAATTGTAAATCATGCGTTGAAGTTTGCGCAGTAGACGCTATTGTTGAAGGTTAATAGATATCAAATACTACCTCCTAAACAAAAAACCCGATTTTTCAATCGGGTTTTTTATTTATAAACGTGTAATTATGTGGATTAGTTAGCTGTTTCGAGATAAGGTTGGATTTTTGACATCAAATGGTATTTAGGGACGGCACCTATAACAGCATCGACCATTTTTCCATTTTTGAAAATTCCGAGTGTTGGAATACTCATAATTCCGTATTGAGAAGCCACACCATAATTTTCGTCGGTATTTACTTTAACAACCTTCAACTTACCGTTCAACTCATTTGCTATTTCCTCCACTACTGGCGCAACCATTCTGCAAGGTCCACACCACGGCGCCCAGAAATCAACCAGCACGGGCAAATCCGATTGCAATACTTCTGTATGAAAATTGAAGTCTGTGCCTTCAACAATATTTTTCATAGATATAACTCCATTTTTTATTTAGTTCGAAAAATTAGATGTTTGAATCACTCGAAGGATTCAGAATTTCGATAATTTTTTGGTGAAGTAATGGATTAGATGCTACAATGCTATTCCCTTTCATCGGGTCATTTCCATAGAAGTCGGATATTTTTCCGCCGGCACCCTTTATTACAGGAATTAACGCCGCAAGATCCCATTTACTCATCATCGGATCAATCATAATATCCGCATAGCCCTGGGCCAGCAGAGAATAACCGTAACAATCACCCCACGTACGGTATAGCTTAACCATCCTGGTTAATTTTTCAAATCCTGCTGCGTTCCTATATTTAGCAACATTATTGTGGTCGGTGGTCAATAAAATTGCTTCGGATATCGTATCGTTCAATTTCATTTTTATAGTTTTACCGTTGCATTCAGCGCTGAGATTATCACCAATAATTAATTCGTTCAGGATTGGATGATTGATAGCACCCAAAATTGGTTCCCCATTTTTCAATAGAGCTATCAATGTACCGAAAAGCGGAACTCCGCAAATAAAACTTTTAGTGCCGTCAATTGGATCTAATATCCATATATATTCAGCATTAGAATTAAATTCACCGAATTCTTCACCAAGGATGCCATGATCAGGAAATTCTTTCATAATAAGTTGTCGCATTTTTTCTTCACACTTTTTGTCTGCAATTGTTACGGGCGTTTCATCTTCTTTAGACTCAATTTTAATATCCGTTTTGTAATACTGTTTGATAATAGTAGCGGTTTCGTCGGCTAAAAGTTTCACAAATTTTTTTAGAAAAGAAAATCCTTCCATTTTATATCCTGTTTTTTTGTATCAAGAAAGTTATAAACTTGTTATTTTACGAGTTAAAATTTAATGAATTTATGCCCATCTACAAATACAACGATAAATCATTACATAAAGCGGCGGAACTGATTAAAAATGGTGAACTGGTCGCTTTCCCTACAGAAACAGTTTATGGACTTGGAGCCGATGGACTAAATCCAATAGCTGTTGCGAAAATTTTCGAAAAGAAAAACAGACCGTCATTTAATCCTCTCATACTCCATATAGCAGATAAAACCTCGTTAAAAAATTACGTTTACTATGACGAACCGATTATCGACAAATTAATTGATAAATTCTGGCCTGGACCACTAACGCTTGTTCTGCCTAAAAAAAAATCGGTGCCTGATATAGTCACTTCAGGAAACGATACAGTTGCAATCAGAATGCCTAATAATGAAATAGCGCTGAAACTGATACGACTGAGCCAGCGCCCAATAGCAGCTCCAAGTGCCAACAGGTTCGGGCATTTAAGTCCCACCGACGCCGAACACGTTAAAAAATCACTCGGAGATGACCTGTTCATACTCGACGGAGGGAAATGTGCCATCGGTCTTGAATCAACTATTATTGGTTACAAAAACGGAGCATTCTTACTTCTCAGACCCGGTGGAATACCAGTAGATGATATTGAAGAAATTACAGGACATCTTACCATCAACGATAAGAACGATTCGGCACCGGAATCGCCAGGTCAATTGCCTTTTCATTACTCACCCGAAATACCGCTTTTCATAATAAACAAATCTCTTTTATCCGATAAAGTTTTTCTTGATTCGCTTAAAAATAAAAAAGTCGGTTTGCTTCTGTTTAAAGACGATGAAATTGCAACTAAATTAATGTTATCAAATTACTCTAAAAAAATATTGAGTGCCTCTGGCAATATGGCAGAAGCTGCAGCAAATTTTTTTAAATTTCTCCATGACTTCGAAATAGAAAGAGTTGATCTTATACTGGCAGAGGCAGTCGAACCCGAAGGACTGGGACTGGCAATTATGGATAGACTAAAACGAGCAGCTAAACGTTATAAATCATAGATTTATTTTTACAACTTAATTTATTATATTTTATCAGACATTTGGCTATCCTAATGCATAAAAAAAAGTCATCGGAAGTGTCCATTCTTAATTACATCAGCGACGCAGATTTAATGCTGCATACAATCAATTCAGTTCAGGAGTCAATCACAATTACTGATTTAGAAGATCGTTTAGTTTTTGTGAACAAAGCTTTTACAAGGATTTACGGGTACGAGCCGGAAGAAGTTATAGGGAAGAGGACAGATTTCCTTCGTTCGAATAAAAATGACCCGGAACTGATTAATGCAATTCATCCCTACACACTTCAGGGAGGCTGGCGCGGAAGAATTGTCAATAAACGAAAAGATGGCTCTGAGTTTACGATTGAATTGAGTACCTCAATCGTCAAGGACGAAAATGGTAATCCTGTAGCTTATGTTGGTATTGCACGTGATTTGACTCAATTAATTGAGACTGAGGAGAAACTAAGAGACGCTGAAAGTAAATTCAGGGAACTCTTCCTGGAACTTCAAGATGTAGTTTACGAAAGCACAATCGACGGCAAATTCGTAGACTTAAATCCCGCAGGCTTTGAATTTTTCGGAATTAATTCATACGATATGCTCCATAAAATTGATATTCTTAAAGATATCTACATTGACCCTAATGAAAGATATGTATTCCAGAAAAAATTGGAAAAGTACGGATTTGTAAAAGATTTCAAACTACGAATTAGAAAACTTGATGGTAGAATTGCAACAGTTCTGGAGACATCAACTGCGGTCAAAGACAAAGAGGGAAAAATTATTGGTTATCGTGGAATACTTCGCGATATTACAGCATCTAAGGAGCAGGAAGCCAAACTAAAAGATATGGTATTACAACTTGAAGCCGTTAATAAACAATTAAAAAAATCAGAAGAAGAATTAAGAAATCAGATTACCACAAAAGATAAATTCTTTTCAATTATTGCTCACGATCTTCGAAGCCCATTTAGTGCGCTGCTCAGTTTCTCGGAATTTCTACGAGACGACATTAATGACTTAACGCGTGACGAGATTGTTATGTTTGCCGACAAAATAAACGAAGCGGCTCGAAACGTTTTTGCTCTTCTTGAAAATCTTTTACAATGGTCACGTATTCAAACCGGCAAAATCCAATTCGAACCACATGATTTTAAGCTACGGGAAAGAGCCGAACGGGTAATAACACTTTTATCAAATAATGCCGAGAATAAAGATCTCTTCATCATCAACGAAATTCCGAACGATGCAATTGTATTTGCCGACGAGGATATGATATCGTCGGTGCTTCAGAATCTTATATCAAACGCAATTAAATTCACTCGCCCTGGCGGAAAAATTACACTAAAAGCTGAAAAAGAAGATAGCTTCTATAAAGTTTCCGTAATCGATACAGGCGTTGGCATCAAAGAAGAAGACCTTCCAAAATTGTTCCGTGTTGATATTCAACACACCACATACGGTACAAACGAAGAAAAAGGGAGCGGGCTCGGTTTAGTTATATGCAAAGAGATGATCGAAAAAAACGGAGGTAAGATATCCGTCGAAAGCCGCGTGGGCGAAGGGACTACATTTACTTTCACATTACCCGCAACCAAGCAAGTTTAATTATGCAGAATAAATTTTGCCGACAATAACTCAATTCATAAATTTATATCGAACTATTTACAAAGAGAGAAACAAATGCAGAAAGAACTAATTTTAGAAAAGATTGATCAGGCGGCAAAAATTTTAAATGAAAAAAATATCGATATGTGGATGACTTACGTAAGAGAGACCGGCAACATGAAAGATCCAATGCTCGATATGATGGTCGGTACAAATGCCACCTGGCAGTCGGCATTTATCATTACAAAAAACGGCGACACCCATGCTATTATTGGTTCTCTTGAATTGGAAAATATGAAGAGCGTCGGTACGTATAAAAATATTCATCCCTATTTAAAAACCATTAAAGAAAAGTTCCTCGAAGTAATAGAATCGATAAAACCGAACAAGATAGCCTTAAATTATTCTGTTAATTCGAGTCTCGCTGACGGATTGACACACGGATTGTATCTTGATTTATTGGAACAATTCAAAGGGACGGACTATCCAGATAAATTCGTTTCTTCGGAAGATATTGTTGCAGCCTTACGCGGCAGGAAGTCGCCGTCGGAAATAAAATTGATTAAGCAAGCAATCTCCGAAACTCTTAAAATATTCGACGAAGTAACGAAATTTCTTAAACCCGGAATTACCGAAAAGCAAGTAGCAAAATTCGTACAGCAGCTTGTTAAAGAAAGAGGCTTCGATTTAGCATGGGACAGCGAATATTGCCCTTCTGTATTTACAGGTCCCGATACAGCTGGCGCTCACTCCGGTCCAACCGAAAGAGTTATTGAGCCCGGGCATATTATCAACATGGACTTCGGAATTAAAATTGACGGATTCTGTTCCGACCTTCAGCGTACGTGGTATGTTCTCAGACCTGGTGAAGATGCTCCACCAGACGAAGTAGTCAAAGGATTTAATGTAATTGTTGAGTCAATAACAAAAGCAGCTAAAGAATTAAAACCAGGGAAAGAAGGCTGGGAAATAGACCAGATTGCAAGAAATTATATCCAGATCAACGGATACGACGAATTCCCGCATGGACTTGGACATCAAGTAGGCAGAGCAGTTCACGACGGCGGTGCTTTACTTGGACCAAAATGGGAAAGATACGGAAACTTGCCAATGCTAAAAGTTGAAGAGGGTAATGTATTCACCATCGAGCCGAGATTAACCGTAGATAAATTTGGCATTGCCACTGTGGAAGAGATGGTATTAGTAAATTCTGAAGGATGTGAATTTTTGTCCGAACGCCAGAAAGAATTGTTGATAATAAGAAGCTAATAAGCTGCAAGGTACTCGTCTAATTTATTAAGACAGGAAATATATTTGATATCACTATATCCAGTTAAATTCTTAATATCTTTGCCGGCAAGTGCCTGCCCACCAACAATGATTTCCTGCTCGGGGAAATCGGCCTTAATCATTGAAATTAATTTTATCAGCCTCGGTATATTCATGTAAAAATTGACCGAAATACCGACAACGTCTGGCTTTTTGGTTTCAATTAGACCGATAATTTCGTTCAGTGGTGTTGACGAACCCAGGAATGTCGATTTCCATCCATTTATTTCGAAATACCCTGCAACCATTTTAGCTCCGAGTTCATGGTATTCTTTATCGATACACGCGATAATAACGCTCTTGTCTTTCTTGTTTTTACATTTCGACACTTCAATCGACCAATCGATCAGAGCTTCTGTAATTTTCGTAGCAATATGCTCGTCAGCTATTGAACATCTCTCTCTTTCCCACATCTGACCAATTCGATACATCGATCTTTGAAACAATCCAAGATAAATTTCTTTAATACTTTCACCTTCTGCAAGCAACTCTTCAACTATGCTTTTGCAAGTGTCTTTATCGCCCTCGAGTAAGGAGTTTAAATAATGAAAATAAATACCTTCAGTAATCATAGCACCATCATTGTTAGAATAACCATTAAACGACGTCGATGCTAAAAAAATTCAAAATGTGATTAACAATTTTTATCGCGGCTATTAATTAGAAATGCAAGTCTATAAGAAGTGTAAGCAAAAAAAGGTGCCGAAAAGACGTCCACTGTATAATGCACGTGCTGAATTAATACACAAACTGCTACAAGAATAGTAACCACAAAAAAGATTCTCTTTAATTTTTTATCTGTGGTAACCAGGAAAAAGAGGAACATCGTAGCTGTATGTCCCGAGAAAAAAAGATCTTTTAAGAATGTCCTCCCATCACCGAAGAATGCGACGAATGGATCCTTCAAGGGAATAATCGTATGAATTGCTTCCAGTGGCAGCAGATAAATGGAAATGAGGCGGAAAAGTGCCACAAAACTGTAGGATTGAATTGCAAGTAAAAAAATTTCTGGATGAAAACTCAGCCAGATAAGCATCACAAGCACTGAAATGTAGAGCAGGATGAATGTAATCCAGGTAACGTTTATCGGTGTAAATAATGTCAATATCGGATCGTAAATTTCAGCTCCGCGTCTCATTTCGTTATAAACGAGAAATTTTGCCAAACTTAAAAGAACAGTAATCAATATTGCCATCGAAAGAAAAAACCTGTTTCTAAAGCTTTTGTCGAGTAGCTTGGGTTGCCAGATGTTTTTTAATTCTCTCGATATCGACAATATTACCTCTCAAATATGCAGAGGCAAAAATAAGAAAAATTTCCCATATACCGATTACAATTTTCTCGCCGATACGAGCGGTTTCTTGAAAACAGTCTTATGTCCACCCTCGTCTATTATCTCGATTAATAAGATATATATTCCAGCTCGCAGTGGTTTTAAATTATCATCGAAACCGTCATAAACTATTATTGTTTCAGCACCGACGGGACGGCTTTCCTCGAGAGTTTTAACAGGTCTGCCTTTACTATCAAAAATGCGAATTCTTACCAATCCAATATTATTTTTCTGTTTGATCGTAATAGTAGTAAAATCTTCAAATCCGTCGTTATCCGGCGAGAATGGATTTGGATAAATTGTTATTGCTTCTTCGGTTGTGACTCCTGATGTATAAATTGAATTTCTACTACCGGGGGTTGCTCCACTGACATCCACCGAAGTGCTCCAATTTTTAGCATCGTTCGAAGAAATGGAAGGATTAATTCGTTCAATCGATTTATTTTTTGTGCTATTTATCAAAGGATTATGCCATCCAGGACTGTAAAACAGAGAGTCGATAGAATTACCATAGAAATCGACAATTTTGATTTCAGCGCCGCTGTTTGGCAAACTGAAAGATTTATCGACGAAAAGTTTTGCATCAGTATTATAGTAATCAGTTAAAGCAGAATCATTCCCTATCAGAAAATATTGGTGTGGTGAAATTAACGTAAGTTCATTAACGATGCGAAGATTATTATGCCCTCCGATTGATAAACCACCAACCTGAAGTGTATCATCTGAGTTATTATAAAGTTCAATGAACTCGGAATTAATTTCATCCGGCTCGTACATTATTTCGTTGATCACAATTTGTTGGTCACTTATATGTGGCAAATTAGATACTGAATTTTCACTAGAAGGCGTAGAACCCAATGGCGAAAGTGATAATGTCCAGTTAACAGAATCGCAAGCATTTAAATTCGGTGCTATCTTTTCGAGCGAAACACCCTTTTTATAGCCCCATCCAGACTTATAAAAAAGACTGTCTATTTGATTGTTGTATGAATCACAAATAACAATACCGTCTTCAGAATTATTTAACAACGGAAATTCCGACAGAAGAATTGCATCTCTGGAGTATTCATTTTTACCGGCTGCTCTGACAACTTTATATTGAAAAGGCGCAATGTATTGATCTTCATTAATTATAATCTTTTTGGCTGGTTCGGAAATTACATCCGATAAACTCCACCCTCTTAAATTAATTTCATCTTCAGTTGTGTTGAATATCTCGATCCATTCAGGTTCGTTCTCACTCGGATTATACATAATTTCGTTAACTACAATTGTGCCTTTTTTATATCCCAATTTTAATTTCGCACTTAGTTCATTATCAGTAGTGTCTTCGTCGTGTAAATAAATTATTTTTACAAGCAACTCAGAATTTTCTTTGGCGGGATATTTTTCATTTGTACAAACCGTCACAGTATCAAAAGGCGGCAATAAATTATAAACGAGCCTTTCAAGCAAATGTTGCACCCCGTTCTTCAGAGTAAATATTTCAATAATAAAATTGTTAGCACTCTCAGTTCCTTGATTAATTATATCGCAACAAATCCCCACAATATCATCAGACAATATATTGTCAGCTGCGAAGCTTATATCGGTAACAGCCAGGTCGTACCTGTGTAAAATGATGCTGTTTTTTCGACCTGGCGTAGAACCAGTTGAATCCTGCGAGTACTCCCAATTAAGCGTATCATTGCCAGATAAATAGATCGACATTCGTTCATACGAAACGCCCGCTTTTTTGCTGCTATATGGACGATAGTAGACTGAATCAATGGTGACATCTCTTTTATCTTTAATTACAACGGCGTCGCTATCGTTATTCAGTACTGGCAAGTTTGCAATTACAACTTGAATATCGGAATCATAATAATTGAAGAAGGTAGAGTCGGAAGCAATTACCAGATAGTCGTGCGCCTTAATTAATGAACTGTCTATTTTAGTTACTGTAGCATTAGTTAACCTGTCACTTATAGTAAATTCATTTAGATAAATTGGACCTTCTGAATTATTATATAATTCAATCCACTCGGGCATTTCATCGCGAGGATAAAACATAATTTCGTTGACCAGTAGAGAAGCCGGTAAATATCCTGGAATTATTTCCATGCATCGTTTATTGTTCGTTGTATCCTCGTCATTTTCCGACTTGAATAATATTTCCAGATTTACTGGACTCGAAATTCGAAATAAGGAATCGTAGCTCGCAATACTTTCCGATTCTATGGTCAGCGTTTCATTTTTTATTTCTTCTTTTAGACCATTCGACACCATATAAATTATCAGATTGCCGGTGAGTGGATGTATTCCTCTATTTTTAAAAGAAATGGACAAACTGATTTTTTCTCCTATGACAGGTTTGTCTGGAAAGTAATAAACACTGTCTATTATCACATCGTAGTTTTTCAGTGCATTAGAATTCTTTTTACCTGGGGTTGAACCACTTACCGAAAGCGATTCCAACCAATTCGACGAATCAGCACCGTTTCTATCAACATTTATTCTTTCAATCGATTTTCCGTTTTTACCTCCCCATTCAGAATGATAATAAACCGAATCAATTGTTCTTCCGAGTGAATCGTTAAGCACAAGCATTTCGCCGGTGTTCTTCAAGTTATAAAAGTCAATTAAAACTATTCTTAATTCTGGATAAATTTCCATTATCGATGAATCGTTACTGACGAGAAAATAATTTCCTGAATTGATAAAATAATCCTTCTCTGACAAGTTGAAATGCTTACTGCCTACAATCATTTTCATTTTTTTCAGATTAATTTTTTCTGATGAATTGTTATAAATCTCAATCCATTCAGGTACTGGCGGATCTGGGGCATACATAATTTCGTTAATTACAAGGTCGTTCCTGCCGATTAATTTATCAACGTAGTCGATGAAAAAGAAAAAAGTGTCATTATCGTTAAATTGATCTTTGTCGTTTGATGCAATGCAATAATATTTTTTCCTTCCGACTTTACTTTCTTCAATTCCAAAAGTGCAATATCTTGATTCATCGGTCTGTACAAATTCTTGAGTACAGAAATCAAGCATTTCATTTTCTTCGTCAAATATTTTTACGAAACACTTCTCTATCGTCGACAATCCGATGTTTTTAATTCGAACTTCTATTTCTGTAATTTCATTAATTAGCTGAAAAGGGTTTTTCAGAATAACAGTGTCGATTTCAACATCGTACATTTTAGTCGATAACGAATTAACCCTTCCCGGTGTACCGCGTGCCTTGCTCGTTGTTGCCCTCCAGTTGGTCAACTGATTTGTCGGTGTATCGACGCTTATTCTTTCAAGCGATTTTCCGTAAACTCCCCCAGATTCATTAGTATAAGTTACACTATCGATAACATTTTGATATTTGTCTCTGATAATGACATCATCGCCGCCATTATTCAAACTTGGGAGGTTTGTAGTCAAGAGATTGAATTCATGTTTATAATATCTTGTTAAAGACGAATCCCCTGTGATTACGATATACGACTCAGGATAAAGATAGCGATCGGCTTCGGTCAATAGTGCTGAAGATTTATTATCAGCAACATACCATCCCTTTATATTCAGGGTATCTTTGCTTCTATTAAAGATTTCTATCCATTCTGGCTCTTCGTCAGCAGGTGCATACATGATCTCATTGATTACAATATCGTTATAGTTTGCTTCCGGTTTGAATATTTTTATTTCGATATCAGCACTGTCATTTGAATTTATTTCATCTTTGTCACTTATAAGAAATGCAATTATTTTGTATATCCCCACTAAAGAAAACTCGTGGTAGAAATTAATATTTAATGTATCGCCCGGAAGAAGATTTGAGTAAGTATTGTCAAATATTTCAATTGTATCCGTGCCGTTTACTAATGAGAGTACTTTTACATTAAAATCATTCGACGCATTAATGCCATAATTGAAAATCTCTATTGAAAAACCAATACTTTTATTTATCAATTGTACTGTATCCGTTACAGAAAAGTGCACAATGGCAAGATCGTAATTCACAGGAGAGACAGAATTTTTTCTGCCAGGCGTGCCACCTGCCACCAATGAATTTTTCCATTCGAGATTTTCGTCGGCGTTTACCAATTCATCAGAATATCCGGCTTGATTATCTGCAGTATAAATATGACTGTCAATTACGTTTCCGTTTTTGTCTACAATAGAAACCTCTCTATCCGCAGAATTTGACATACCCGAACTACCAAAGGCATTGTCGTCGATTGTCATTACGATAACAGTATCCGGGATCAGATTCATGTACACGCCATTAACAAAATCATAATCACCTTCGAGAATGATGGCATAGCTACGTGGAGGAAGTAGACTTCCATTTTTTAACGGCAATAAATAATCCGCCGAGGATGTGTGATATTTTATTCCGAATTCGGTTAAATCAATTGAATCACTAAATGATTTATTGAACAACTCAATGAATTCTCCGTTGCTTTCTGAAGAACTGAACATTATTTCATTCAGTATCAGATTCTGAGCCATAATATTAGTAACAACGGGAAAAAGAAATGCGAATAAAATTTTCCATTGTTTCATTGCCCTGCTACTTGCTAATGCCCTGCCTGAAAAATAAACAATCCTCAATTTATTTTCATAACAAAACGATAAATAATTATATTGCAAGTAGTCATTATTTACAGGAACAAAAATATGAAAGGACTACTTCGGATTACCGTTTTATTTTATTTAATCTTTATTTCCACATTTAATAGTTTTTCACAAACCGACTCCACATTTTACAGAATCTACAAATTGGGCATCGAAGATAATCGTGTTATGGAGCATCAACATTATCTTTGCAATGTATTCGGAGGCAGAATAACAGGCTCCCACGCATACACAAACGCTGCATTGTGGGCACTGGATAAATTCAAAGAATGGGGACTCGAAGCCTATCTTGACGAAGTTGGAGAAGTATCTGTAGGATTCAACAGGGGTCCATGGTTCGGAAAAATGGTTGAACCCTTCAATAAAAATCTTACGTTTGGAACACCGTCGTATACAGCTTCAACACGAGGTGCTCAAGAAGGATATGCAATTTATTTATCCGATTCAATTATCATCAACAACTCAAATCTGAAAGAGATAGCCGAAGGGAAGTGGATATTGATTGACGGCGTGAATAATGGCTGGGCGCGCGATAAAGATTCTATTTCGATAATAACAAAAATTCTGACGAAGGCCGGCGCATTAGGAACAATACAAAAGTCGCCTTCACCACTGAGACTCCTTGAATCCCGCTGTGTCAATTCCTGGGAAAATCTACCTACTCTGCCCGACATCAAATTACTCGCCGAAGAATATGACGAAATATTTAATTTAATAAAAGAAAACAAATCTGTTAAACTTCAGTTCGACATAAGAAATCATTTTTATCGTGGGCCAATAAAATATCATAACGTTATTGGGATATTAAAAGGCACAGAAAAACCCGACGAATATGTAATCTTAGGAGCGCATCTCGATTCCTACGACGGTGCAACCGGTGCAATCGACAATGGCTCGGGTGTAGCAAGAATGATGGAAGCAATCAGATTATTGAGTGCTTCAGGTGCAAAGCCAAAACGTTCTATTATGATTCAATTATATGCAGCTGAGGAAAGAGGACTTGTTGGATCTCAGTCATGGATTAGCAGGAATAAATCCATTCACAATAAAATTTCTATAATGTTCAACAACGACGGCGGCACAAATCCTCTGGTTGCATTAGGATTGCCCGAATCGATAATAAAACAGGTAGAAGGTGTATTAAGTCCCATAAAACAACTTCAACTTGAATATCCATTTGAAATAGACACAATACCGAAATTCAGACGCGCTGGTAGAGGAGGCACAGACAGTCATTCATTTGTTATGAATAACATTCCTGCACCGTGGCTTATTCTCAAAGGACCTCACATTTACGGACGAACATGGCACTCAATTTTCGATACTTATAACGAAGTAATTCCATCGGCTCAAAAGCACTCGTCTTTAATTATTGCCCTCGCCGCCTATCAAATAGCAAATATGGATTCTTTAATTTCTCGCCAGGATGCATTTTTGCCTGACGGATTATACGCTGAATTAATTACCAACAAAGGAAGAATTTTAATAAACCTCGACTATAAACGAGTCCCTTTAACAGTTACTAATTTTGTGGGTCTGGCAGAAGGCACAATCAAAAATTCCGAATTGCCCGACGGTGTCCCATATTTTAATGGTTCTATATGGCATCGCGTTGTACCAGGTCATGTTATACAGGCAGGCAAACCTGTTACCGGAGCAGAAGGTCCCGGTTATGAATTCCCTAATGAAATTAGTTCTGAACTCCACCACAACAAAGCTGGTATGGTTGGTATGGCTAATGCCGGTCCTCATACAAACGGCAGCCAGTTTTATATAACACTCGCAGATAGATCATATCTCGACGGCAATTACACTTTATTCGGCGAAGTAGTTGAAGGTTTGAATGTTGTCTTCAAAATCACAGAAGGAGACACCATCAAACGCATCGAAATTATCAGAATTGGAGAAGAAGCCAAAAATTTCAGACCAACTACAGAATCCTTTCTCGAACTTGTCGATCAGGCACGAAAAAGAGTACAGGAGGAAAAGAAATTAAAAAAGAAACTTGAAGAAGAAAAAATCAATAAATTATTTCAGGGGATAGAAAGATATAAGGATGGTTCAGGACATTTGATAATTCAACAGGGAAGCAACGATAATATCAGTGCTCCGTCAAAAATAAAGGTAAAGTATTCAGGGTATCATCTTATTAACGAAACAAAATTTTTTTCTGATGCGCACGGACTTCCAGAAAATACTACTCGTGCAGAAGAATTTGATTTCGTACCAGGGAAAACGAACATTAATTCAGGACTTAAAAAATATATTCCGCAGATGAAAAAAGGAGAAAAGAGAATTATAATTTTACCTTCAGATCTGGCATACGGCATTTATGGATATTACGGGAAAAACATTGTTAATGGTAAAAAATTTGTAATTCCGCCTGAATCAACTTTGGTTTACGAAATTGAAGTCATCGAAAGGGAATAAAAAAAGCTGCCTCGATTGAGGCAGCCTGTAAATTTATTTCAAATAATTATCAACAGCTCGAGCAACTCTTCTACCTTGATTAAACGCTCGCACGACAAGTGAGGCACCCGAAACAGAATCTCCTGCTGCGAAAAATTTATTTTCGCTTGTCATTAAATTTTTATCTACAACCAGATTTCCGCGTTCGTCTGTTTTAATATTCAAATCATTTACCAGCTTACCGTGTTCAACGTGGAGGAATCCCATAGCAAGCAAAACAAGGTCGGCATCGAGTTCAAGAATTTCGCCCGGGATTTCCTCGAAAGAAGACCTGCCATACTTATCCGGCTCGCTCCATTTTAATTTGCTGAATTTGATTTTATTAACTCTTCCGTCTTTACCTAAAAATTCTTTTGCCGAAAGCGACCAGAGCCGTTCACAGCCTTCTTCGTGAGACGTGGAGGTATAAAGAATTCTTGGCCATGTTGGCCATGCATTATAGAGCGTCCTTTCTTTTGGAGGTTGAGGAAGAATTTCCACTTGTGTAATTGATTTTGCGCCCTGACGACGTGCCGTGCCAACACAATCAGAACCAGTATCGCCACCACCAATAACCACTACATTTTTATCTTTGGCAGTTATCAGTTTTTCCTCAGGTATATTATCACCTGCATTAATTTTATTCTGCAATGTCAAATATTCCATTGCAAAATGGATTCCTTTTAAATCTCTCCCGGGAATATTAAGGTCACGTGGTACTGTTGAACCCGCAGCAATAATTATTGCATCGAAAGTTCTCTTCAGATAATAAGCCGAAATATCAATCCCGACGTTTACTTCGGTTTCGAATACAACCCCTTCAGCTTTCATCTGCTCAATGCGTCTATCAATTACCCATTTCTCGAGCTTAAAGTCGGGAATTCCGTATCTCAGTAGTCCACCAATTCTATCGCTCTTTTCAAATACAATTACATTATGACCCGCGCGCACCAATTGCTGAGCCGCTGTAAGTCCTGCCGGTCCAGACCCGATGATGGCAACTTTTTTCCCAGTTTTATAAGGCGGTAGTTGAGGTTGTATCCAGCCTTCCTTCCAGCCCTTTTCGACTATTTCAAGCTCAATATGCTTTATGGTTACCGGTTCAATATTAATCGATAATGTACATGCCTTTTCGCAAGGAGCAGGACATACCCTGCCTGTAAATTCTGGGAAATTGATAGTCGAATGGAGTAAGTCCAATGCTTTTTTCCAGTGGCCTTTGTAAACCATGTCGTTCCAATCCGGAATACGATTATTTACCGGGCAACCGTAAGAGTGACAATATGGAATTCCGCAATCCATACAGCGTGCTGCCTGTTTAGTAATTTTATCATCAGGCAATAGGATTTCGAATTCTTTGAAATTTTTTATTCTCTCCTCAGGAGGTAATTTCTGAGGATTTTCTCTATCGTATTCCAGGAATCCTGTTGCTTTAGCCATCGTAGACCTCCTCGGTTGCTGCAACCGTTTCAACGTCTGCGTGTTCGCTCAATTTCATTCTTTCGAGTACTTTTCTATACTCAATTGGAATTACTTTAACAAAAAGTGGAAGACTCGATTCCCATCTTTCCAGTATCATTTTAGCCCTTGGACTGTTAGTAAAATAATAATGCTTTTCAATCAATGACCTCAGAAATACTATATCGTTTTTATCCCATACACTTTCCAGATCGACCATATCGAGATTACATTTGGTATCGAAGAGCTGGGTTTCGTCATAAACAAACGCAATACCTCCGCTCATACCGGCTGCAAAGTTTTTACCTGTCGAACCGATGCAAACAACTGTACCGCCTGTCATGTATTCACAACCGTGATCTCCAATACCTTCGACCACAGCAGTAGCGCCACTATTTCTAATTGCAAATCGTTCCCCGGCTTTACCGTTGATAAAGACTTCCCCGCCAGTTGCTCCATAGAGCGCAACATTTCCACAAATGACATTATCGTGAGGTGCAAATCCTGCATTCTCTGGTGGAACAACGATAATCCTTCCGCCTGCCATTCCTTTTCCTATATAATCGTTTACGTCGCCTTCGAGTCTGAATGTTATACCCGGAGATAAAAACGCACCGAAGCTCTGTCCTGCAGAACCTTTGAAATTAATTTTTATAGTATCTTCAGGTAATCCTTTTGCACCATGTTTTTTAACTACATAGCCGCTCAATCTGGCACCAACTGTTCGGTGTATATTTCTAATGGGCAGTTCCAATTCAACTGGTTTTTTATCTTCAATTGCCGATTTCAATTTATCAATAAACTCTTCGTCATAAACTTCAACTTGATTGGGCATATTCACCATACAGCACTTACCGCCTGTGTCAACCATCGAATTGAATAGAGGACTCAGGTCAAATTTTTGGGCTTTCCACAAATCTGGCGGAGGATTGAATTCGAGCAATTCTGAATGTCCTACCATTTCGTCGACGGTTCTGAATCCCAGTTCAGCCATGACTTCTCTGAAATCCTGAGCAAGGAATCTAAAGAATCGCTCGATATACTCGGGCTTACCTGAAAATCGAGCTCTTAGAACGGGATCCTGAGTAGCTACGCCAACCGAGCAGGTATTTAAATGGCACTTTCTCAGCATTACACAACCGATAGTAATCAACACAGAAGTTGCAAATCCGTATTCTTCTGCGCCCAGCAGTGTTGCAATAGCGAGATCTCTACCGGTTTTTAATTGACCGTCAACCTGAACTATTATTTTATCCCTGAGTTTATTATGAATTAGCGTCTGATGGGTTTCTGCCAGACCAATTTCCCACGGAATCCCTGTATGTTTAATTGAAGTCAAAGGTGAAGCGCCTGTGCCACCTTCGTAACCTGAAATTAGAACAATATCTGCCTTGGCTTTGGCAACGCCGGAAGCTACAGTTCCGACACCGGATTCCGAAACAAGTTTAACAGATACTTTTGCATCCGGATTGATACATTTTAAATCATATATCAATTGGGCTAAGTCCTCAATCGAATAGATATCGTGATGTGGGGGAGGAGAAATTAGAGTAACGCCAGGAGTTGTGTGGCGAACCCTGGCTATTTCTGGAGTAACTTTATGACCCGGCAATTGCCCTCCTTCGCCAGGTTTAGCACCCTGTGCGATTTTAATCTGTAATTCTTCGGCGCTTAGTAAATATTCGGGCGTAACGCCGAATCTTCCCGAAGCTACCTGTTTAACTTTTGAACGAGCCGTATCGCCGTTTGCATCGACTTTATTCCTGGCCATATCTTCGCCACCTTCACCCGAATTACTTCTGGCTCCTATACGATTAACCGCTATGGCAATTGTTTCGTGTGCTTCTTTACTGATAGAACCGAAGGACATTGCCGATACAACAAATCTTTTTATAATACTTTCGACAGGTTCAACTTCGTCTATCGGAATAGGATTTCTCTTTTTAAATCGCAACATTTTTCTAATTGCAACCGGGCTGTTTTCGCCTTCGTTGACAATTTTAGTAAACTCTTTGAACACTTCGTAGTCATTCGTTCTCGTTGCTAGCTGAAGTTTTGAAATTGTATCGTGATTCCAGAAATGTTTTTCGCCGTTAAGCCGAATCGAATATTCGCCTCCGGCCGAAAGGAGATTTTCAGGCATCCCTTTTTCTGGGAAGCCTGCGCTGTGTCTCATTAATGCTTCTTTTTGTATATCCTCAAGGTCTATACCACCAAGACGGTTGATAGTACCTGTAAAATATTTATCCACCAATTTTTGACTTAAGCCAATTGCCTCGAATGTCTGAGCCGCAAAGTAACTGTGGAGTGTAGATATTCCCAGACGACTCATTGTCTTAAGCAAACCTTTCTTAACAGCTATAATGTACGAGTCGATTGCCACTTCGGGCTTCAGTTTTTGTTCAAGGAAATTGTTCTCGGCAAGATACCGGACTGTATTTAATGCGAGATATGGACAGATGGCATCGACTCCGTAGCTAATCAAAAGTGCATAATTCATCACTTCTCTTACTTCGCCCGATTCGACAATAATACTGGTTTTAGTTCTTAAGCCGTTTTTAATCAAATAATGGTGTAAACCTGACGCAGCAAGAAGCGAGGGAATGGGGACTCTTTTTTCATCCACATTTTTATCGGTTAAAACAATAACCGTAGTGCCATTTTTAATATTTTCTGCAGCTGTTTCGAATATTTTGTTCAATGCATTCTCGAGAGCTTTATCGCCTCCGTCTTTATCGAAGAGGATGTCGAGATAACTTACTTTTATGCTTGGATGATTTGCATGCTCAATTTTCTTTAAATCATCTGGGGTCAGGACGGGATGAGAAAATTTAAATCCTCTGAAATTTTCCGGACTTTCCTCAAGGAGGTTGCCTTCTCCGCCGACGAAACTTTCGAGCGACATTACAAGCTCTTCCCTCAGCGGGTCGATAGCAGGATTTGTAACCTGAGCAAATCTTTGTTTGAAATAATAGAATAACAAGTTCGGTCTATTCGACAAAACAGCCAGAGGCGTATCGTTGCCCATTGAACCAACAGGTTCCTGGCTGCGTGAAGCCATTGGAGATATTATTAACTTCAATTCCTCTTCGGTGTAGCCGAATACGTGTTGCTTTCTTATAAGTGATTCTTCACTTTCAACTTCAGGAACGCTTGCTGGTGTAAAAAGTCCTCTTAAAGTAATTATATTGTCTTTAATCCATCTTCTGTACGGTTTTTGTCTCGAAATTTTTGCTTTAATTTCTTTATCGGGGACAACTCTGTTTTGCTTAAAGTCTGCCAGCAGCATTTTGCCGGGAGATAGCCTGCTTCTTTTAATTATTTTTTCGGGTGGAAATTCTATAACACCGCTTTCGGATGCCAGTACAACCATTCCATCATTTGTGACTGAATAACGCGCCGGCCGCAATCCATTTCTGTCCAGTATACCGCCAAGGAATCTCGAATCTGTAAATACAATTGCAGCAGGTCCGTCCCACGGTTCCATAATAGCCGAGTGAAAATCATAAAATGCTCTTTTATCCTCGCTCATCTGGATTTTTGGACCGTAGGCTTCGGGAACCATCATCATCATTGCGTGAGGTATCGATCGACCGCCCATTACGAGCAATTCAAGAACGTTATCGAAGATTGCCGAGTCACTTCCACTTTCAACTATGATCGGTTTTATTTTTTCAATATCGTCACCGAACAACTCGGACTTGAGAGTAAATTCTCTGGCTTTCATACGATTAATGTTGCCGCTCAATGTATTAATTTCGCCGTTATGAGCGATAAATCTAAACGGCTGAGCCAGATTCCAGGTCGGTTGTGTATTAGTACTGTATCTCTGATGAACTACCCCGAATTTCGACTTAAATCTTTCGTCCGACAAATCCGGGTAAAAGAGAGGCAATTGATTTGCAGTCAAAAGTCCTTTATAGACAATCCTGTTCGAAGAAAAACTTGCAACATAAAATTGAGACGTATCTTCGGGTAATGCTTCAATTTCTTTTTCTACCTGCCTTCTAATAACGTAAAGTTTCCTTTCGAATGCAAAGTGACTTATCTTTCCACGATGGACGAAAATCTGAGCAATACGTGGCTCTGTCGATTTTGCCAGTTCGCCAATAACTCCATCTTCAACCGGCACATCACGCCAGCCAAGAATATCGCATCCTTCCTCGAGAACATATTTCTCGAAAATCTTTTTGCATTTTTCAGCTAAAGCCTGATCTGTTGGTAAGAAGACCATACCGACAGCATAACTTTCATAGTTGGGCAGTTTAATTCCTATTGAAGAAGTTTCATCGCGGAAAAATTGATCGGGAATGTCAATCATAATACCTGCGCCGTCGCCAGTTGATTTATCGCCGCCAAGAGCACCGCGGTGTTCCAGATTAACCAGTATTTTAATCGCCTCTTCCACAACTTTATGCGTCGGAATTCCATCCAACTTCGCTAAAAAACCAACACCGCAACTGTCACTTTCGAATTTCGGATCGTATAAAGCGTTCTTTCTCAATCGTCCGTCTGCTCTATATAAATGATTATTCCCCATCTGTCTCTCCTTTATGTCTCTCTAACTTATTGGTAATTATTTTTTTAGAAAGGTTATATTTCTATTAAAAAATGTAGACTACGGCATTAACGCCGTAACATGCGTATGCTGCAAATAGCAGTAATAAAAAACAACGAGATGATTTCGTCTGCGTACCGGATTTTATCTCTGCCGTTTTGATTTAATTTGTTAAGTCTCTTTTTCATTTTAAATCTCTTTAAAAAAACTATAGTACACAGAACCGGGTAGGTTCTCTAAAGATTACGGCAGCTTTTGGCTTGCTTTTATAATTCTACGCAAATGTAATGAATGGAAATGGGAATTTCAATCCTTTTTTAAAAATTTCTGGTTCGATCCCTAAATTATTAAGTTCCATGTATATTTCTACATTATCTTAAGAAAGCTACATTGCAGTTTGAGCATAATAATAAAAAAAGAGAAGTAAAAAACATAAAATCGTGATTAATAAAAACATTGCTATATTTCAGAGTGAAAAATAAAGAAACTCTCTAATGACAGAGCCGGAAATAAATATCGGAATACTGACCGCAAAAGAAATTCGTTTCGACCTTTACGGAGAATTCAAAAGTAATTTTGACACAAGGAAATGCAGCGGAGATTATAGAGCCCTCATCGAAGGGGAAAAAATAGTGGTTTACAAAGGCAACAACAAAGTTGGCCAATCCAGAGAAATAATTTTCACTCCTAATGACATTGATATCGAATCGTTTGTTCTTTACGATGTAGTTATAGGAAAGAATTTCCACTGGCAAAAAAAAGAAAAGCAGCGCTTCCGTGGTACACTTCGATTGTTTATAGAAGATGGTAGTATCACTGCTGTCAATATTATTCCACTGGAGGAATATCTTACAAGTGTCATCGCCTCCGAAATGAACGCCAATAGCTCTCCCGAATTACTCAAGGCGCATGCGGTCATTTCGCGTAGCTGGATTTTATTCCAGTTAGAAAAGAAAAAAGATACCACTCACCACGTCAACGAATTGATTTCAGACGAAGAAATCATAAGATGGTACGACTCAACCAACCACAATAACTACGATTTTTGTTCAGACGACCATTGCCAGCGTTATCAGGGAATTACCAGAATTATCAACGAAAACGTCTATAGCGCCGTAGAAAGCACCAGAGGAATTGTATTGATGTACGACGACAAAGTGTGCGACACGCGTTATTCAAAATGTTGCGGTGGAATCACTGAGTCGTTCGAAAACGTGTGGGAACCGATAAGAGTTCGATATCTTGTATCAGTCACAGATTACAAATTCGAAATTGATGGGATCGAATACGATCTTACAAAAGAACAAAATGCGGAAAAGTGGATTAACATTTCGCCCCACGCTTTCTGCAATACGACTGATCCCAAAATACTTCAACAGATATTGAACGATTACGACAGGAAAACTGATTTTTTTAGATGGCGTGTTGAATATTCTCAGGACAAACTTTCTTCAATTATAAAAGAAAAAAGTGGAATCGACTTTGGCCATATAATTGATCTGGAACCAGTCAAGCGAGGATATTCCGGAAGAATTATTAAGTTGAAAATAAGAGGTACAAAAAAAACATTGACCGTCGGCAAAGAACTCGAAATAAGAAAATGGCTTTCACCGACTCATCTTTACAGTTCAGCATTTTCTGTCTATAAAGAAAACATTAAAGATAACATACCGGATAAATTTATTCTTAAAGGAGCAGGGTGGGGACATGGCGTGGGCTTATGCCAAATTGGCGCCGCCTCGATGTCGAATATCGGATACCAATTTGACGAAATCCTTTTGCATTATTTTAAGGGAGCTAAAATCAAAAAGATTTATTGATGAAAATACTTAAAACTTGCTTTTCAAATAGCTGGGGTGGACTCGAAATTTACTCATTGACTACAATTCTAAAACTTAATGAAAGAGGACTGAACACAACCCTTTTATCGCTCACCGAAGCACCAATCACCCAGGAAGCTAAGGCCTGTCATATTAATACTGAAACAATTGATAATGCAGCTTACTTAAATCCAGCTGGCATTAAAAAAATAGTCGCTTTACTCAAAAAAGAAAAGTTCGACCTAATTCACTGTGCAACTTCAAAAGATTTATGGTTGATTGTACCGGCACTGAAACTTGCGAAATTAAACACTCCCCTTTTAATGACAAAACATATGGGTTCGTATATAGTAAAAAAAGATATCCTCCATCGACTCATCTATAGACGAGTCAACATTGCTATTGCGATCAGCAATGTGATAGCAAAGAATCTGCTCGACACCACTCCATTAAGACCAGAAAAGATAAGATTACTCCACAACGGAATCGATACGAAATCTTTCGACCCCGCAAAGCACGACAGGAATAAAGTACGTTCTGAATTCGGAATAGATGACGATGAATTATTAATTGGCATGACAGCGCGTTTTAGCCCTGGCAAAGGGCATGAAGAATTTATTACAGCTGCAAAAATATTATGTAATGATTATAATAATCTCAAATTCATCATAGTTGGAAAAGCCAGTCGCGGCGAAGATGAATACGAAAATAAAATAAGAGAAGCAGCACATCAGGCGGGCATAATCGACAGAATAATTTTTACCGGATTCAGAAAAGATATTTCGGATATCCTCGCTGCAATGGATATTTTTGTATTTCCCTCTCATGCAGAGGCATTCGGTATTGCACTCATCGAAGCATTCAGTATGGCTAAACCAAATGTTTGTTCTGCTTCGGACGGCGTTCTCGATATTGCGATCGACTGTCAAACTTCATTACTCTTTAATAAACAGTCAGCCGAAGACCTTGCTACAAAATTGAAGAGATTAATTGACGACAGAGAATTGAGAGAAAAACTAGGCAAAAATGCACGGCTTAGAGCTGTGGAACATTTTGATATTGAAATTTTTACAGACAAGTTGATTTCAATTTATAAGGAAGCATTGAACGAAAAATGACTTTTCTTAATCCCGCAATATTGATTGGACTACTGGCTGCTGGAATACCAGTTATAATTCATTTTCTCAATTTAAAAAAACTGAAAAAAGTTGAATTCAGTACGCTAACTTTTTTGAAAGAACTTCAGAAAAGCAAAATTAGAAAAATCAAGTTCCGTCAATGGTTGCTGTTATTAATTAGAGTAATGATAATAATTTTTTTAGTCTTGGCATTTGCTCGTCCTACAATAAAGGGAACTGTAGCCGAATCGGGAACGACTTCGGCGATTTTTATATTCGACGATTCGTATAGTATGTCTCTTGTAACACCGCAGGGTTCACTCTTTAATATTTCCAAAAAATTCTCTAAGGAAATTTCTTCGTCATTTTCGTCGAAAGACCGAATTGCTGTAATGAAAGCTTCTGAGCATACCAATAGAATTAATTTCGTGCCGCCTTCCGAAGCGCTGAAATTAGTCGACGGACTGAATGTTTCTGTTAAATCAGTTAAACTCAACGACGCTCTGTCTGACGCTATTAATAAACTGAAAAGTGAAACTTCGGTAAATAAAGAAATATTCGTCTTTTCGGATTTTCAGAAGTCGGCCTTTAAACTTCCTGATAAATCACCCGACGAAAAAATTAAGATATATGCAATTACTCTCGGTGCAAAAAATTCAAATAATCTGTCAGTTGACACTATTTATACCGAAAATCAAATTTTCGAATTGAACAAATCCGTAAGTTTTCTTGCTGTAATTAAAAATCATTCAGAATCTCAAGCTGTTAACAGAATTGCTTCTTTATACATAAACGGAAGGAGAACAGCTCAAAAAGGTTTTTCAATTGCCCCGAAAGGAAGAACAATCCTTAATTTCGAGACGGTATTAATTGATACGGGAATAATAAACGTGCAGGTATCGCTTGAAGACGACGATATTCTTTTTGACAACTACAGATACCTCGCTATTTACGTTCCAGGTAAAATTAGAGTTCTGATTTTGTCCGAAAAAAAAGAAGACGGATATTACCTTAATGCCGCATTGTCGACATCTCTAACGAACAAAAATCAAACGGTAATTTTAGAGGAAATGCCGTACGCTGCTCTAACTTCCATCGACTTAAAGAAGTATAACACGATAATTTCAATCGGTGCACCCGAAGCGTCTCAATACGGATTATTCTCCGATTATGTTTATAAAGGCGGGAACCTTGTCCTTTTCCCTTCATCTTTTGAAAAGCTCGAGAACCACGAAAAGTTTTGTAATTCTCTGGGTATCAGAGGCAAAGGATTTCAAAAGATTTCTAATTCGATTCATTATACAGGTAATTTAAATTACGACCATCCGCTTATTACCGACTTGTTCGAAAACAAAAAAAATGTAGAGATCGAATCGCCAGAATTTTACAGGTATTTTAGATTGAACGGATTTTATGAAGGAGAGGTAATTATTGCAATGGATGACGGCTCGCCCTTCGTTGCTGAAATAAAAAAAGGCGCAGGGAAGATTTTTTTATTTAACATCGCACCAGTGACTAATTGGAGCAATTTCCCACTCAAATCGATTTTTGCACCGTTAATTAATAGAATCTCAAGATTTAAGTCTAACTTCAACACCGAGAAAGAATTTAGAACTGGCGAAAGAATCATCATCGATTTAGCAGGAATTGCCTCGCCCATCATAAAAGTAGATAAACCAGACAATACTGTAGCTTACTTGAATAGAAACGAAAGTCCCAATCAAAATATTATATCGTATACGGATACCGATCTGCCGGGTTTATATCAATTTTATGCTGATACTCGATTGATAAAATACGCAGTCGTCAATACCGATCCATTTGAATCGATACCTGATTACTATACCGACGAGGAATTAAAGGCTGGAGCAGGTTTTATTACAATAAACTCAACTTCATTCAAAAAGGAAAATATAATTCAACTAAGATACGGCAGCGAGCTATGGAAATATTTTGTTATTTTAGTAATATTACTGGCAACAATCGAAACATTTTTGTCGAAAAGTAATAAAAGAGAAGTAATTGATCTGGAGAAAGGAAGCTAAAAAGCATTTATGATTGAACTTAAGAATACGCCGCGTGAAAGAGCAATTCTAATCGCACTGCCAATTGGGGGTTATTCAAAAGATCAAGTTGAAGAGCATCTGGATGAACTGGAATTGCTTGCCTCGACGGCGGGAGCTGAAACGGTTTTTAAAATCCTCCAGGACAGAATTAAACCCGACCCGGCATATTTCATCGGTAGAGGGAAAGCAGAAGAGATCGCACAATTAATTGAGTTGAACGACATACAGGTAGTTATTTTCGACAACGACCTTAATCCCACACAGGTACGCAATCTTGAAAAACTATTCAATCGTAAGATACTCGATAGAAGCGGATTGATACTCGATATTTTTGCGCTTCATGCAAAAACTAGGGAAGCCAAAACGCAGGTTGAACTGGCTCAGCTCGAATATATGCTGCCGAGACTTACGAGAGCATGGACTCACCTATCGAAACAGTACGGTGGAATCGGGACAAAAGGACCGGGCGAAACACAGATCGAAACAGACCGGCGTTTAATTCGCAGACGGATATCAAAATTAAAAGAAAACCTTCGTAAAATCGAATCCCAACAAATTGTAAAAAGCTCAGCGCGCAAAAAATTAATTAATGCAACACTCGTGGGATATACAAACGCAGGGAAATCCACACTGCTAAATCTTTTGACAAATGCCAGCGTGCTGGCAGAAAACAAATTATTTGCCACGCTCGACTCAACAACGCGAATATTAAACTTAGACAAGAACAAACAAATCCTCTTAAGCGATACCGTTGGTTTTATAAGAAAACTTCCAGCACACCTTGTCGCTTCTTTCAAGAGTACTCTTAACGTTGTTAGTGAGGCCGACGTGATATTGCATGTAATCGACGCTTCTCACACTTTCTTTGAAGATCACATTAAAACTGTCGAAGATACTTTACGCCAGCTCAATTGCGATAAAAAACTACAGTTAAAAATATTCAATAAAATCGACGCTCTAAAAGAACGGGACATTATAAATTATATAATCGCAAATTATCCGGATAGTTATTTAATTTCAGCAGAACGCGGTATCGGTATACAAAAATTGAAATCGGCACTGATTAACATTTACGAACAAAACTTCGTCGAAGGTGAACTGAGAATTAGCCACAATCAATCGAAGAAAATATCGAAAGTTTACGAAATAGCAGAAGTACTCGACACACACTACGAAGACGAATTTGTTCTGATGAAATACAGAACTAATAAGATTAACGAAAGTCAAATTAAAAAACTAATCCAGCACAACTAATCATTTTTATGAAAATTATAATTGACGGCAAATCCCTCACTCTTAATCAAGTCGACTATTTTCTGCACAATAATTGTAATGTCGAACTATCAAAAGAAGCCATTGAAAGGATCACCCGCGGAAGCAAACTTGTTGACGAATGGGTTGAAAAAGGGGAAACGATTTATGGTGTTACAACAGGATTCGGTGGTTTTTCGAGTGTTAGAATTGATAAAAAAGACATCGGCAGACTTCAGGAAAATTTGATTCTGAGTCATACGGCGGGAGTGGGAAATTTATTGCCTTCATTTATCGTTAAACTGATGATGCTTTTAAGAATAAATGCTCTTGCTTCCGGTCATTCTGGAATCCGTTTGCAAACGTTACAGTTACTAATCGATATGTTGAATAACAACATTCTGCCTTTAATCCCTTCTCAGGGCTCTGTAGGCTCAAGTGGCGACCTGGCACCTCTGGCTCATATGGTTCTTGCTATGCTTGGCAAAGGAAAAGTTGAAATTAACGATTCACCGCTCGACGAAAATAAATACCATAAAAAAATTATGAGTGCTCGCTCCGCATTGAAAAAATTCGGATTAAACCCAGTTCAGCTTAATGCCAAAGAAGGGTTGGCTTTAATTAATGGTACTCAGATGATGACGGCATATGCTGCTTACATTTCAATCGAGGCAAACAAACTTGTTAAAATTGCCGATATTGCCGGGGCATTATCAAACGAGGCGTTGCGAGGTACGGATTCAGCGTACGATTTAAGGATACACAAACTCAGACCGTACAAAGGTCAAATAGATTCAGCAAGTAATCTGCAGAAATTGTTAAAAGGCAGTCAAATAAGAGCCTCACATAAATACAACGACCCACGTGTTCAGGACGCTTATTCACTAAGATGTATACCACAGGTACACGGTGCTTCGCGAGATGCAATTAATTTTATATCGCGTCAGGTCGAAACAGAATTAAATTCAGTTACGGATAATCCTTTGATTTTCCCTGATAAAAAAGATTACATAAGTGGCGGCAATTTTCATGGACAACCGATAGCACTTGCAATGGATTTTATGGCAATAGCTTTGTCTGAACTGGCAAGCATCTCCGAAAGACGCACTGACAGAATATTAAACGGATCGTCGGAAAAATTACCTAAATTTCTGGCGCATCATGGCGGGCTGAATTCCGGTTACATGCTCGTTCAATACACATCAGCAGCACTGGTTTCGGAAAATAAAGTTCTGGCTCATCCTGCAAGTGTCGATTCAATTCCTACTTCGGCTTTGAAGGAAGATCATAATTCGATGGGTTCAATTTCTTCTCGCAAATGTTACGATGTGCTTCAAAATACTATAACAGTGCTCGCATTAGAATTGCTTACTGCTGCCCAGGCAATTGAATACCATAGACCGTTAAAATGTGGTTTGGGCACTCAGGCAGCTTACGAAGCAATCAGAAAAGTAGTTCCACCACTCAAAAAAGACAGGCTTCTAAAAGATGATATCGACAGAGTAGTTAGACTTGTTAAAGAAGGAATAATTCTGAAGAGCGTAGAGAAAAAAATTAAACTCAATTAACTCATTTATTTTTCTGTTTTTCTTTATAAATACTTTCCCTGCCCAGCCGTTCCTTTTTGTCGATCCATTTGTCGAGTTTGACCACCAGAAGTCCGAAGATAGCAAGCCCACCAATAATTAAAATTGTTACAAGTATAAAAATAATCGTATAAAGACTCATCAATCCCTCGAAACAGTAAAACTTTTTTCGATGCTTGCCGATTTTTGCGTGTTGTTGTCCTGAACATTAAAAACAATTTTATATGTTCCTTCAGAAAAAGTTGAGTCGATTTGAAATTGAGACTCGACCTGTAAATATTCAATTTTTTCCTCGGAAGATTTATTAACAAGCCCTTCGTCAATATATTCTAATTTCTTATTATCAGGCGTTATCAAATCGACAGTATAAGAAAGTCGCGCAATGTAAGCGTTGCCTGAACTTTCCTGACCGAATCCTTTGGCTATGCATGTGGCATTTATTTCCCATCCATTATCGATTAAAAAAGCAAAAACTTCTGCATCAGTAAGCTTAAAATCTTCTGAGTTCTGGCAAGCAAATAAAGTAAGTGCGAGGGTAAGGATCGTCGATAACTTTTTCATAATCCATTATTAAATTTTAAGCAATCTAAATAATCGTTCGACTAAATTCAACTGCACAAAGATTTTGCTATGACTTATTGTATATTTCATTTCAAACAATCAGGACTGTGGATTATTGGACAGTAAAAGTAGATTCATTCCCGTCTTTGAAGCTCTATTCGTTACTTTTTTATGGTCTACTTCATACATTATAATTAAGTGGGGATTAGAAGAAATTTCACCGTTATTTTTTGCGGGACTAAGATATTCGCTGGCATTCATGATTTTTCTTCCGTTCATTTTAAGAAAAAATCATATCAGCGGCTTAAAGCAATTAACCATCAGAGACTTTACGAAGTTAATTCTTCTCGGATTTGTTTTCTACTTCGCAACACAGGGAACACAATTTATCGGGCTTTCTTTACTGCCGTCGGTTACTGTAAGTTTACTGTTGAACTTTACACCTCTGCTTGTCCTAGCTATGGGCATAATATTTTTGAACGAGAAACCGACTAAAAAGCAGATTGTGGGAATTGGGATATTTCTCGCAGGTACTTTGATTTATTTTCTTCCAGTGGATTTCACCAGCACACAGCTTGCAGGATTGGGAGTGATGACACTGGGAGTTGGTGCGAATGCTATGGCGGCAGTTCTCGGAAGGAACATAAATCGCGAACGTAAATTCGATCCATTGATAGTTACATTTGTTAGCCTGGGCTTTGGTTCGTTTCTACTTCTGATCACTGCAAATATATTCGAAAAATTTCCTGCAATGAGTCTCGAAAACTGGATTTATATTTTATGGCTTGCAGGAATCAATACAGCACTGGCATTTACACTCTGGAACAAAACATTACGCGAACTGACTGCTGTAGAATCGAGTATCATAAACAATACGATGTTAATTCAAATTGCCATACTGTCGTTTTTATTTCTGGATGAAAATTTGAGTGTAAAAGAAATTATCGGACTGATAATAGTTGTCTTGGGAGCCGTTTTGGTACAAAAGAGAGGTGGAATAAAGAAGGCTGCCCTTAAAAACCGCCAGGACAGCCATTGATAAAATTAATTTTTCTTCTTGAAATCATCCATGAACTGAACCAGTTCTTCAACGCCTTTTTTGGGAAATGCATTGTAGATGGATGCTCTAATACCACCAACACTACGATGCCCTTTCAATCCTTCAAAACCTTTTGTTTTTGCTTCTTCGATAAATTTCTTTTCGAGTTCTTCGCTTGGGAGACGGAAAGTTACGTTCATCAAAGATCTGTCTTCTTTAACAACCGTACCTTTGTAATATCCATCACTTGTGTCAATTGCGTCGTATAAAATTTGCGCTTTTTCTTTGTTGCGTTTATACATTTCGTCAAGTCCGCCCATATTCAATAACCATTTAAAGACAAGCCCGGCTACATAAATTCCGAAAGTAGGAGGTGTATTGTAGAGCGAATTGTTTTCTGCATGGATTCGGTAGTTCAGATAAGTGTGTAAATCGTCAGATGATCTTTCAAGGAGATCCTTCCGAATTATTACAACTACGACACCCGAAGGTCCGATATTTTTTTGTGCTCCTGCATAGATTAGGCCGTATTTATTTACGTCAATTTTTTTGTGAAGGATATCTGAGGAAGCGTCGCATACAAGCGGAACACCGTTAGTCTCAGGTTCTGTTTTCCATTGAGTACCGTAGATAGTATTATTAGAAGTAAAATGGACATAAGAAGCATCCGGGTCAAGTTTTAATTCGGACTGTTTCGGTATTCTGTTAAAGTTTTCGCTTTCAGTGCTAGCGGCAATATTTACTGAACCGACTCTTTTAGCTTCCTTCATAGCTTTCTTAGCCCACGAGCCAGTAATAATATAGTCAGCCTTGTTTTTCGGGGGCATCAAATTCAGCGGCACCATCGAAAATTGGAGTGTAGCTCCGCCCTGAAGAAACAAGACAGCATAGTTATCGTTAATATCAAGCAATTTTCTCAGATCGGCTTCTGCTTCTTTAATTACCTGATCAAAAATTTTACCACGATGGCTCATTTCCATTATACTCATACCGCTGCCTTTATAAGAATAGAGTTCCTTCTGAGCCTCGAGCAAAACTTCTTCCGGTAAGACGGCGGGACCAGCGCTGAAATTATAAATTCTCTTTTCCATACTTCACTCCTTTATATTAATGTCAGTTAGAATTAACGGCTAAATAAGGTGAACCAATAAACCGTCTCTTAGTTTTGGTTCGAACCAGGTCGATTTCGGGGGCATAATTTCGCCTGCGTCTGAAATATTGATCAAATCTTCTATTGATACTGGATATAACGAGAATGCGACTTCTGCAGTACCTGAATCAACCAGACGCACAAGTTCTTCCGTCCCTCTGATACCTCCAATAAAATCGATATTTGTATCAGTACGTGGGTCCTCAATACCCAGTACAGGATGCAATAAATAATTTTGAAGAATGCTTACGTCAAGATTATCACCTAATGTATTGCCTGGTTTAACATTTCCATTTGGTTTTAAGCTGTACCATTTTTTCTCTATATACATGCAATAACTTCTTTTTGTCTGCGGGACGGGATTGTCGATTTCTTCGATGTCAAAATAATTTTTCACTTTTTCTAAGAACTCGCTCTTGGGCATATTCAATTTGTGAACGACTCTATTATAAGGCAGTATTTTTAGTTGTTCTGCTGGAAATAAAACGGCAAGGAAAAAGTTGTATTCTTCATCACCTTTATGAGAAGGATTTCTTTCCATCAAATATTTACAAGCTCTCACAGCACTTGCAGCTCTGTGATGTCCATCAGCTATATAAAGCGAATCTACCTGTTTCATTGCATCTACAATAACATCAACCAGATTATCGGGTACAATCCAGACCGTATGCTGTACACCATCAACAGCTCTAAAGTCGTAAATTGGTTTTTCATTTTGTATTATTTGGTTTACTTTATCATTTATTACATCTACACCCTTATAGGTAAGAAATACAGGTCCTGTTTGAGCTCTTGTAGTAATTATATGATTCGTGCGGTCGTCTTCTTTAACTTTTCTCGTCTTTTCGTGTTTTTTTATTAAATTGTTTTCGTATTCTTCTACAGAGAAAGTGGCAGCCAGACCGATCTGTGAATTACCCTCCCTGATTAATCGATATACGTAAATATGAGGATTATTATCCAGCAAAAGAGGAGCTTCGTTTTTAAGACGTTCAAGGTTGTCTTTTGCTCTGGCATAAACTTCACTCGAATAAACATCAATATCAGCAGGCATTTCAATTTCTGCGCGTGTAACTCTTAAAAAACTCAACGGATTGCCTTTTGCAAGTTCGGCAGCTTCTTCCCTGCTTACAACGTCATACGGTAAACTTGCCACCAGATGCGCTACTTTTTCGTGCGGTCTTAGAGCTTTAAAAGGACGAATGAGAGCCATAGTCTCCTCTTCTTTATAAATCGAAAAAAATTACTAAAAGAAAAATAGTATATAATAGTATTATTTTAAAACTTAATGCCAACTAAACTTATTATTATTTAGCGCAGAACATGCCTGCATTTTTTAAGCAGTTAACCCGATTGTTTCTCTTTTCTCGATTCAGCAAGGAGGGCAATCAGTTAATATGTCCTGCTTGTAGATTGAATATTTTTGATTTCTTTATCGTTGTGAGATAAACATATAAAATTAGCTCTTCAGTTTTACTACCTGTCTCCCCATCTAACCAGCACCAACTTCAATTCAAAGCGACCTTCAAACTTCCGCCATGTGTAAGAATTTTTCACAAATATCAATCACCCTTTTCGATATTCTGTTAGGAAATGCTTCGATTTATGCATATTCAACTAAAGCAGATTCGTTCTTTTTTGAAATTTTTTTTATTAGAAAGATGAAATCAAGTATGAAACTGTAAGCTGTACTTATTGAAAAAATATGAGCTCGATTTTTCGATATATTTTTTATTGCTTCATTAAAGCCCTTAATAATGGACATGATTTAAAGTAATCTGCATAGTTTTTATTTTTTTTTATTCCAAATTTTCTTAACATTAAAGTGACGTTATTTGATAAAAGGCTACTTGAGAAAGGGATACCGAGTGGAAACACAAATTAAATATTTTACAGTAGCGGAAGCCAACAGGACATTGCCGCTTGTAAAAAGGATTGTACGGGATATCATCAACACAGCGTATGAAATTAGGTCAAAGTCGGACCTGTTAGGCGGTAACTATCATGGCAATCCAGATATTCTTAAAATGAGTTCTCAGATAAACGGATATATAAAAGAACTCGAAGAAATTGGTTGTTTATACAAAGATTGGAATTTTCAGATTGGACTGGTTGACTTTCCTGCAATTATAAACGACAGGGAAGTTTATCTCTGCTGGCGTAGTGACGAAGAGGAAATTAAATATTATCACGAATTAACAAACGGGTATTCGGACAGAAAGCCAATCCCGCCCGAATACCTTTGAGGTAATTATTTCTTTTCTTCTTCAATTCGATATGAATGCGTAATTTCAACTGACTTTTGCAACATTGCCGTTACACTACAATAAGTTTTTTGCGATAGTTCAATTGCTCTTTCGACCGCTTCTTTTGGTATCTCTTTCCCGTAAAAAACATATTCGAGATGAATTTTAGTAAAAACCTGAGGGTGAGTTTCCTGGACTTCTGCCTGTATATTAATTTCAAAAGCGTCGTATTTAACTTTTTTCTTGTTCAAAATTACAGCCACGTCGCTACCGGTACATCCACCGAGCGCTATTAAAACAAGTTCTTTTGGGCGTATTGCAGCATCGCTGCCCCCGAATTGCTCGGGTCCGTCCATTGCTACCCAGTGATTCGAGTCGGTTTTTCCTAAAAAAGTGACCCCTTTAACGTGTTTAACTAATGCTGTTTTGGTCGCCATTTATTCCTCTTTTCTATTGCAACAATTTTTTATTAGGTAAGATGAACACCACTCAGTTTGGTTTCATTTTCTGAAAAGATAAAGAATTAAGGAGATAATTATGCTCAGTATAATTGAAGTGGCTAAAGGAAAATAGACTACATAATTTTTTCCTTTGATTGTTATATCGCCTGGCAATTTGCCGAAATATGGAATTTTCCCGAAGAAAATTAAAAGAAGACCGACCGATAACAAAATGACACCGCCTATAACAAGGATTTTCCCGAGCGTATGAAACTCATTCATAAATTACCTCACTATTCAAATATTTCTTACACAAATTTAGCGTTAGCCGTTTTCACCGGCAAGTCGGGCAATCTGCAGAAGATAGAATTTAAGTTTATCCTGGTCTTTTGGGGAGAGAGCCTGTTCTTCAATTTTAATTATTCTTTCAACTTCTTTTAAGGCGCGAATAATATTGATCGGCACTTCGACCATTTCCTGCGAGATGGCGGCGAGGTATTCAACCGCAGCCGAAAGAAATTGCTGCATATTGTCGTCAAAGGACGACTTTGTAAATTGCGGTACCGCTCTTATTTTTTTGGGTGAAAAGAGATATTCTTTGTAAGAGGAACTCGACGATAGAGAGTAGAGTGCAATAGCAAGTTCGACAAAACTGGCAACGCGCTGATAAACCGGTTCTTCGAGTAAATCCCAGATTTTCTGACGCCACATTTTTATTTCTTCAGGAATTTTCAAAAGGTATTGTACTTCCTTCAACCACTTATCGTCAACATTTCCTTTGATGTCTTTCATTATTTCTTCGAGACTCGTATTGAACAGATTCTTTTGCAGTAGAACAGCGACATCGGGTCTGAGCGTGGGCAATAAATCCGGAATGAAATAATTGCCTTCAAAGAATTCCGAAACTTCCAGTCCGTGCCTTCTTAAGAGTTCTTTCTGGAAATAGCTTAAATAATTGTGCATCGAGTCGATGTCCTCACGCAATGCAATCAATGCCGAATTGCCAGCAGGAAAAGCCTTTTCCATTTTGCTCAAATACTTAAGGTCGACGTCGTGATAAATTCTGAGTGTTTGCAGCATTTCATAAACAGGAAGTTTGGGAAGAACCCGTTCCGTTATTAAATATATCGGTTCACCTTCAGTAAATTCGCGTTGAGAAAAATTGTTGAGCGCACGGAATAATCCTGTAGTCAATTGATTAATTCCAAGTATGACGCTTTGTGACTGATTATGAGAAATGGCACGTAATAGACTTCCGTATTTAGAGAATGGAATTGTGCCAGCAATTTTTTCAAGTATTTTTTGCCCTGCTCCTTCGCCAACTCCCTGTCCGGGACGCACAGTGGGACGGTCGCGCAACGGCGGTGTAGTTCTACCAATAAAATATGATATTAGATGAATACCAACAACGTCTTCATCCCGGCCGTATAAAATCTGACGAAAATTTTCACGGTGCAGATTCAGGAATTCATTGAAGATTTCGTCTTTCTTGCCGACTGTAAGTCTTTCAAGTTCCTGCAAGCCTCTTGTTTTAAATTGAAGTCTGGTTTCCGATAAAGGTTCGCCGGCTCTTTGAATTTCTTTTTCGTTGAATTCCTGAGCTTCTTTAACATGATAAAGTAGTTGCGCTCTCTGGAAAGTTGAAATATACCTGAGTTTTTCAGAAATATTGCTCTGAAAAGTTCTCAGGTCGCCTCCTGCAAAAACACCCAGTAAAGGAGTGATAGCATATTGGGTACTCTTTCGAGTCGATTCAGCCAGGTACTCATTAAATCGGCTCTGCGTTAAATATGAATCGATGAATAATTCCTTGCCAGCAACTTCCGAATAATACCCGCCCTGACGTTGCATTGGCTCACCGCTGCCCATTTTCATGCGCACTCGTCCAATTAAATTATTCGCTGCCAGCCAGGTCATTAATTCGTACTTCGCTTCCCTGTAAAGATTCATACCCATTGCCTGTCCAACCTGCTGACTTAAATCTGAGCCAGCGACAAATATTTCTGTAATAATTTCATTGAAACGTTCTGCAGTGTCCTGATTAATTCTTCTACTCTGGAAAGAATATTCCCAAATTTTGTCGAGATAATTCTTAATATTACTTACCGAGTCGAGATCTTCGAACAGAGGCACCAGCCATACTGCGGGCAGATCGAGGTTACTGTTTTCTCTTAAAATTTCTTCTCGCTTCGACCTCATTTTTCGATCAAGGGAGATTAAAGTCTCCGGCCTGGTGGTCATGCTCACCTGCAGCGCCAGAACCATTCCAGGATTTCCATACCTTGCGGCTATTTCATTAATTTCGTTTATGTTATGCACCGTCGTGTCGATGGCAAATTGATCCTGCGCAGTAATTAATTTTTGATGGATGCGAGGCGTTACAACAAACCTTCTTAGCAAGTCCCTGTACATCAGGATTTCAAGAAGCAACCGTTTATCCGAAAGGTTTTTCATTATCTCCGGAATGTGCCCGTGTAAAGTCTTCCGTAATCTCTTGTTCAAATCGAAATAATATTCTAAAGTATTTCTTCTTCTTATTCTAAGGTCGAGCATCTTCCTTTCAAGTCGATCGTTATGATGCCACAAACGTGTTACCGGGTCCTGAGCAATATGAAGTTTCATACCGAGTTTTCTCAATTTGCTCGGTTGTAAATTAAATGGAAGTGTGCCACGGTACCTTTTTTCGAGCTGATGCGTAAGTTGAGTAATCTGGTTTAAGAGGGCTGTAAATCTATCGTTCCGTTGAGGGAGTTTTTCCAATTCTTTTATAAGATATTCATCAAGCTCGAGTGAATGATTGTTTCCGATCAACATTTCTAATATTCTTGCCTGACGTACAATATTCTCAATCAATACAAAAGCCACCAAACTGTGTCCCTGTCCAGAAGGCCGATTGCTGCCGTCCCAATCGCCCCAAAAAGATAGAAAAGTTTCGAACTGATAGTCAGAATAAAGGGAAATAAAATTTTCGGCTGATATTATTGTTTTCAAATCGAGTATCAATTCCTGAGGTTCTTCGCTCGAGACGATGGCAACGTTCAGTCCTAAATATTCTTTGACAAGCTCCTCTTTCAATTTTTCCAGTTCATTTTTCGATGGTTGTATTCCTCTCAAAAGATTTTCGATTATCCGCTCGGCAATTATATCAGTTTTAATCGAATACATTTGAGTGGGATGAACAGTCCTGTCGAACATTCTGGTACGAAAAGCTTGCTTACGCCTTTCGAGTGAGTCTTTATAAAATTCGCGTTCTAAAATCAATTCGAGTTTTTTTTGATTGCCCGAAAGAATATATCCTGCATATTCGTTTATATACGATTGGAGCTCTTCAAATTTGTTTTGATAGACGGACAATTTATAAGGTATGAATTCACCGAGAAATTTCTTTTTATTAAACGAATAGTCTGCTCCACCGTTGACTTTATTGAAATAACCGGTAAATAGATGTTCAATGTTTTCGAGAATATGTTTTTCAAGGACTTTCCAGTAATTTGAATAATCTACAAGGATTATTTTTTTCTGCAAATTTAGTTTCTTAACTTTTAATTGATGCTTGTTATAATTTGCAGACTCTTCGGCAATCATTCTATTGAGATCGATCAGGACACGGCGTGTTTTCCTTCCAAGTACATCGGCGCCGTCCGAGCCACCGAGCGTTAGTCTGAAAGATTTTCTTCCTGTTTCAAAACCTTTTTCTGTACGAGCAAAAGTAGATAGCGGAATTAATCCGATTCCCTGTCGTGCCAGTCCCGAAGCAAGCCAATCGAGCGACAAACCAGTGGGTAGATTGTCAATAATCATTTGAGGGTACATGCTTCCGACAGGTGGTTTTATTTTTATATTGAATCTATTTCTTTCGGCAGGAAGACTTTCGGCGGCTTCCTCCAACGCTTTGCTTCTGTCGTAAAATATCCTGTTTCGTAATTTATGATATGCTCTGACGTCTTCAACTTTATTACGATAAAGTAGATACGAAATGTAAATTGCAGAAATGTTATCACGAAAAGTATCAACTACACTTTGAAATTTCTCTCGTAATTCGGGCAATCTTATTTCGACAACCGATAACCGCGCACCTGCAAAGGAATCGGTCTTCGACATCGAATGAATTGTAATTACATACTTTTCTTTTTCACTTGTAAGATAACCTTCTTCAACGAGTTCACTACATAACTGACGCAGTGTATCGATTTTTTCCAGACCCAAAGAAGGTTTAACATTTTGATACGACAAATCGTCGACGACCTTAATTTCCCTTTCGAGTAGCCACTTGAGCAATTCTTTCAAATCGTTTCGATCGAAAATTTGTCCTGTTGCGTTATGGGGATTGTTTAATACAACCGCTCCATATTTTTTCCAGCCAGCATCTTTCGACAACTTATTCTGTACAGCATCAATAATTGCTTTAATATCAATTTGAAAATCATCTTTTAATGGAACGGTAAAAACTTCGGGAAAACAATGTTCGTAAGTCCAGCTCAAATCGGGTATAATAGCTTCTCTGATACCACAGTGGAATCCGAGTATACTGAGCGCCGTTCTGGACGAGCCACTAACAACAAGAGTATCTTCAAGTTTATACTCCGGATGATGATTAATAAATGCGCTCAGATAAGAAGCCTTGAGATCATTTTTCCAATCGTCATTGTTGAAATTATCGATCATCTCGTCGTACAACTCGACAGCGTTGTACGAGGAAAATCTGTCGTAACTGATTTTTGAAGAAAACCTTTTCTGCTTGTCTGCATGCGAACTGAATTCTTCTATAATCCTGTTAATCTTATTTTCGATGTCTCGCCCTTTCGATTCGACAATATTACCGATAATTTTTTCGGCGGTTCTGGAAAAACGGGAAAGGGGCTCCAATCCAAGCTTTACAGACTCGCCTTCAATTTCTGCCTCGACATTTATGTCAAGCGGTTCCTTTTCTTCTTTGATACCGCTCTTCAGCAGATAATTCAACAATGTAATTTCCGTTGAAGAGGGAGTTCCCTTCAGCTGGAAATGTACATTTTCCAGAACTTTAATAAATTCATGGTTGCCCGCAATGAATACCAGAGAAAAACCTTTCAGCTTGTTTGAAAAAGCCGATGGAGTTATAAAACGAAGGACCCGGTTCATCATTTTGGCTTCGCGCGCCAGCGAAAGGTGATTCGGTGCATTATTTACTTCAACAAAAAAGAGAGGATATTCTAAACTAAGATTTCTTAAATGTCTTCTTGTCACTTCGTTAGTAACTTTGCCCAGTATAAGAAATTTTGGTACATTACTCTTATTCAACATATTGTTCAATTGAGGCAGTAATACTTCTTCTGCATTTCCAAGATTGTGAAATCGTATGCCTTCAAAATTTTTTAAATGTTCTGGAATTTCACAGTCAAACAAAAGAATATCTGCTGGTAGATTGACCATAAATTCGGAAACGGAATGAAAAAAAATGCGCAGAGTCTCGGAAATACCGTTTGAAGCCAGTATTATTTCCCTTTTACCCGATTTTGCGCCGGTATCGTAAGATAGAGGTTCCTGTTGTTTATGTGAGAGCCAATCATTAAAATATTCAATTATAAATTCAGGTTTCGATTTAATGTATCCGCCGCGTGGCGAGTATGGTGCTGCTCTTTTTATTAATTCGGCTATCAATTCAACTTTTGGGACGTCTTGAGTAGACAGGCCCAATTCATGGCAGAAAGCTTGAGGGTTATCTATCGAAAAATTTTCATCGAGCAGATCAATGCCCATTGCCAGGCGCATAAAAAGAGAGTAGAGCCTTTCATCCTGCACCGGATTTCCAATGTGGAAATTTACTCTTTCATGAGCAGGTACCGACGAAGCGGCTGTTGATTCACTAATTTCCGAAACTTTTGCCGCTTTTATTGGTTTGAGTTCAAAAAGTAACAGCGGATCTTTTGAAATCATTATAATAGCTATTCGGTTTTTCTTTCACTGTTTTTCTTTCTGCTTTCCGTTAAATTGTGGAGCAAATTCTGGAATAAAACGGCAAGCTCCGAGCCCTGTGGCAAATCGGTAGATGAAAGCGATACAACAGTACGTGCGTTTTTAAGAGTCTGGCTGGCTTCAGCAAGTCGCGCTGCCTGAGGTGTAAGCAACAAGAGTTCTGGATTGTTCTTGAGTAGTTCCAATTCTTTCGACTCGAATTCGAGCTGCATTTGTTTTCTTTTTAGTTCTTCTTTAACACGTTTTTCGGCTATTTCGGCTTCTTTCTCGATCTCCTTGTTTTTCAGTTCATATTTTTTCATTTCGAGTTGATTTTCCATCAATGCAATCTCTTCTTCTGCTTTGAACTTAGCCTTAGCAGCAGCAATACGAGCTTTCTGATTTAACTCTTCGGTTTGTTCCAAAATACGTGCGGATTCCTGCTGCTTGATGGCGTCGGCTATTTTAGAATCAAGGATTTCAATCAATTGAATAGATATTGATACGATCTCCAGACCAAATTTATCTTTGCTTATATCTGTATTTTTACTCAGATATTGATAAATCTTCTCTCCGCTTAATTCCTCTATCTCATACTTTTCGGTAAATTCTCGCACCCAGCTTTCAATCAGTATTTCGAGTTCTTCAGTGGCTTTCTCTACTGCTCTTGTATTCCAACCGCCAGATTTAATTAATTTATGAATATTCTCAAGCGATAGTGCTACGCTTAAGGTCATTCTAATTTTTATATTGAGATTTCCTTTTGCCGTCGAATCAATGTTTAATTGTACAGAATGAATCGTTCGAGGAAGCACCAGACAAAAATGGCGCGGATAGAACCTACCTTTTTTCAGTATGATTTTTCCATCCGACTCATACAAAACTAACTGGTCGGGTTTCCGCAATCGGTATTCGTAAAGCAGAAACAGGATTATCACTAATATTATTATTACTATTGCTGGCCACATATTTTACTCCCGATAATTCTAAATAGCTTTAGCTGTTTTGTTATTATCCTTTTCCGATTTTATAATACGTTATTTTATATACACAACTCAAAAATGGGATCAACAAGAAGGTAAACAGACATAAAATTGCTGCTTAATGTAATATTTTTTTTGAAATTATGTAAACTCTCTTGTAAAAAAATTTTGTATTAGCTGACTTTAAACTTAAAAATTAAGTTTAAATTCTCGTTTGACAATTTATTAGAAAATATTTTTTACAATTGACAAATAATTTATACTTTTCAATACCATAATTAATCGATGGAGACATGGAAGAGCACGAATTTCCAGATTTATTCGACGACGGGACTTACACTGAAAAACGACCTGCAAGGAAAAAATTGGAACGCTCGTCCTCAGATTATCTTATCACAGGTTTATGCGGTGGATTGGGCAGATATTTTAATATCGACCCGGCAAAAATACGAGTAGCTCTTATGTTTTCTCTATTGCTGGGAGGATGGATTATCCTTTTCTATTTTATTGCCTCAATTATGATTCCACTCGAGCGCTCCTCATCTTTAATCGTAGCAAATAAAAAAAACAATCTGGTATTCCTGAGCAGCATGATGATGACTGCCGGACTCTATCTTTATTTAACTGATTTCGACCTTACCCACAGAACTTATTTCCTCCTGGACAATCGCTCCACAATGATGGGAGGAATATTAATGATTACTGGAATTTATATCACTATTAAAAATATGCATATAGTTTCTGCACAGGAAAACAATCCAGCAAAATTTTACAGGTCACAAAAACACAAGATTGTCTCGGGTCTTTGCGGTGGTTTGGCCGAATATCTTTCTGCAGAAGTTACATTAATTAGGACCTTCTTTTTGATTAGTGTATTGTTGAGTGCCGGATTAATCTTAATTATTTATCTCCTGCTGTTATTCTTTATAGAAAAGAAAGCGGAGCCGTAAGTTATGAAATTAAATTTCAGAACAATCACGGGGATATTGTTATTAATATTAGGACTATTACAAATCATCGACATCTATTCAGGAGTAGATCATTACAAGCATGGATTCGTTCTTGTTCTTGCACTATATGGAATTTCAATAAATTATTTTTCTCTTAGAACAAGCAACAGAAGGATAATGCTTTTCTCCGTTTTCATATTTCTCACTTCAATTCTTATACTCTCCCTAAAGTTATATAATATTAGTCTGAGTTCAGAAGTAATAATTTTCTCGAGTATGTTTATGATCTCTGCATTCATGCTTACTCTTTATATCGACAATCCAGAAGAAAAGATATTTTTATTCGGATTCATCATCGGCATGTTGGTAACAATCGGATCGTTTTACCTTTTACAAATCCCCTACGTTCAAAGGCAGGCAGGAAAAGTAATCGGTTATTCAATGAAAATATTACCCGCGGTATTAATTGCTGGGGGCTTGAGTTTGTTTTTAAAGAGGAAACAATTCGATTAACGAACTCTCCCTTCCTGTGGAAAGGACGCCGACATATACTCGTTAACTGAAGGAGTAGGCGATCCCGTGTTTGATTCTATTGTGATTTTCAGAGATTCAATATTTTCCTTCGGAATAATCGGAAACGAAGTTATATGTATGAACTCATTTCCCGTCGGTTGATAAACTCCCATCGAATATGATATTCCCCTGCTAACAAGCCATAATTGATACCCTTGATTGGCAAGCAACGGTTTGACATTTCTGAATTGAATTAGTCCTTCTTTGGCATCGAATGATAAGAGCACTTTGGCTGAGGCATTTTCAGAAGGCACGGTAGATTTTAAATTAACGATTGTAATATCGCCGTAATTGAAAAATTCGATCAGTCCGATATAATTATTAACAAAATTATTTGTTCGGGCAAGTTCACTGCGATATATGTTTACATCCTGTTCTAAGTCCACTAATTTTTGATTTAATTCTTCAATAGATGTAAATGAATAGTAGCCAACCAAAGAAAACAGAACAAGCGACATAACAATAGCAAACCAACCGACAATGCTGCCGGATTTGCCTGCAGGACGCTGAGCCGTTTTGATTTGCGATTGCTGGCCGGTAAAATATCTGCCCGCATCTTCGGGTAATACCGAACGGTCAATTGTTCCAGATTTTTTAACTGTGGTAGTCTTTGAGGACTCTTCGGTTTTTTCTTTTTGTTCTGTCTTTTTAAGATTAGTAAGTTGAAAACTTGCTTTCGTTCCCACTTTGGTAATACGACTTGAAGACTTCAGGGCAGTTGCTTTTTTTTCTTCCCTGATGCGAGTTTTAATTTCGTCTTTCATGCTGATTAGCCGTCGCGCCACTTCGTCTTTTAAGGAAGGATCGGGTTTTTCAAGATCGAGTATGATGGGAATTAACGATACTATATTTTGCATCTCCTGCAGTTCTCCTTCGGGCAATTCACCACCAGCATCGATATAATCTTTGAACTGGATAAAATTATCCCGGTCCATACAACCAACCGCAAAGGCAGCTATCATCTCGTGAACAGCATTCTTTGCCATGTTATTCCTTTGCCAGGTTATCTCTGAAATTATAGAGAGATGTCATCACTTTATTCCGTACCGTCTCTATGGGAACGTTTAATTTATTTGCAATTTCGTCGATAGTATAACCCTCGTAATAAGCAAGATGTAAAACGTACTTCTGTGTATCGGTCAATTGCGAGAGAGCTTCTTCAACTTTGAGTTTAAGGCTACTTGCAGTTTCGAGATCGAGGCTATCCATTCCAGGTAAAAATGTGGGAAGTATAAAGTAATCTTCATACTCGTCGTCGTAAATTTGAGAAATCGATTCCGATTTGCGACTACGCCTTAGAAAATCGACGGCTTTATTTCTGGTTAATGTTACGAGCCAGGCATAAACATTACCATTTGTGAAATCGAATTTGTTGCTTTTCTTCCAGATGATCGAAAATATTTCTACCAGGAGTTCTCTAGCAGATTCTTCATCGGGTGCAATTTTTTTTACAATAGTGTATAGCAGCGGTGAATACCTGTCGTATAATTCTTCCAGGGCGCGAGATTCAAACTTCGCAATCTCCTGCATTAATTCAATATCGCTATAATTCTTGAATTGATTCAACTTAATCCGCTTCGATTGCCTCTTCAAAACTATGATATGCGGTACAAATTTACAACTTATTTAAATAAAATGCAGTTACACAGCTTCGACGATATAACAAACAACAGCCCATTAATAAGTAGACACGTAATGTTTTTATTATATTTACAACTAAAAAATCGGAATAATATGACATCAAATCAGATCAGGCAACAGTTTCTCGATTTCTTCGCGGAAAGAGGACATAAAATAGTTCCCAGTGCGCCGGTTATTCCACACGGCGACCCTACTCTATTATTTACAAACGCGGGAATGAATCAATTCAAGGATGTTTTTATCGGCACCGGCAGCAGAGAATATAAAAGAGCAGCCGATACACAAAAATGTATCCGGGTTTCAGGAAAACACAACGACCTTGAAGAAGTCGGACACGACACCTATCATCATACCTTTTTCGAAATGCTCGGCAACTGGTCATTTGGCGATTATTATAAAAAGGAAGCCATCGCCTGGGCATGGGAATTATTAACTGAGGTATGGAAGCTTCCAAAAGAAAGATTATGGGCTACAGTCTTTCGAACAGACGACGAAGCCTATCAATACTGGAAAACAGAGACAGACATTAATCCGAGCCATATCCTGAGATTCGACGAAAAAGACAATTTCTGGGAGATGGGTGAAACCGGTCCTTGCGGTCCCTGTTCAGAAATTCATATCAACTTAAGCGACGATTACGACAATCCTAAATTGGTTAATGCAGGCAGTCCTCTGTGCATCGAAATCTGGAATCTCGTTTTTATTCAGTATAACAGAGATGAGACAGGTAGATTAATCGAACTGCCTGCAAAGCATGTCGATACAGGAATGGGTTTCGAACGGATCACAGCAGTACTTCAAGGTAAAAAGTCAAATTATGATACAGATATTTTTACACCGATTATTTCTACAGTTGAAAATTTAAGTGGACACAAATACGACTACACACTACCAGCCGAAGATAAATCGGAGCAGGGGATAGCCAATGTAGCAATGCGCGTTATTGCAGACCACATACGCACACTTACTTTTGCAATTGCTGACGGAGCCATACCCGGTAACGACGGACGCGGCTATGTACTGAGAAGAATTTTGAGAAGAGCTTCTCGATATGGTAGAAAAATTAATTTAAAAGAACCCTTCCTCTTCAAAATTGTGGATACTGTCGTCAGAAACTTCTCTCATGTATTTCCAGAAATAAAAGAAAATCAAAATAACATCGAAAAAATAATTAAAGCTGAAGAAGAGAGCTTCAACACCACTTTAGACCGTGGACTGGAACTTTTCGATTCGCTTATCGAAAAACTTAAAGTCGAGAAACAAACTGTTATTCCCGGTAGCGAAGTCTTCAAGCTATATGATACTTACGGATTTCCGGTTGATCTAACAAATGTAATGGCACGCGAGCACGGTTTTACGATAGACGAGAATGGTTTCAATAAGCTGATGGCAGAACAAAAAGAACGAGCCAGAAAATCTGCACGTGAAAAATTGACAGCTAATAATTTTGTAAATAAGTCGAAAGACAATTTTCAATTTGTCAGGGAAACCGCCACTCAATTTACCGGTTATGACGAATTGATTACAGATGCTCAAATTATCGGATTGAAATACGACAACGACAATATTTTTATAATTTTCGATAAGTCTCCTTTTTATGTAGAATCCGGCGGACAGGTAAGTGATACGGGATTTATTATTATCGAGGACAAAAAATTGCCCGTTTTAAATGTAGCTAAACTCGATGACATGATAGTACATGTTGTTAGTAAATCGGAAGGAGTTAAACTCGAACCTGGAATAAATGCAACACTCCAGGTGGACGAAAAGAGACGATGGCACATAATGAGGAATCACTCGGCAACTCACTTTCTGCACAAAGCCCTCCGCGAAATTCTGGGTACTCATGTGCAGCAGTCCGGTTCGTATGTTGGTCCCGATCGACTCCGTTTTGATTTCAGTCACTTCGAAAAACCGAGCCCTCAACAACTGGAGCAGATTGAATCGCTCATAAATGAAAAGCTAAGAGAAAATTTGCCTCTTATTCATCATAGAGATATTCCATTCGAACAGGCAAAAGAGATGGGAGCTTTGATGTTCTTCGGTGACAAGTATGGTGAAAAAGTGAATGTGGTTCAATTCGGCAACTACACTATGGAATTTTGTGGTGGAACGCACGTAAAAAATAGCTCGCAAATTGGTTTATTCAAAATCATAAGCGAATCCTCTATCGCCAGTGGTATAAGAAGAATAGAAGCAGTTACAGGCGCAGGCGTCGAACAATTCATAAGAGAGCAAGAATTAAAATTAGCACGTCAGGAAGAGCTTTACAATTCTCTCCTCGAAGAGAAAAAGAAACTCGAAAAAGAGTTATCCGAACTAAAATTAAAAGATAAACTTGCAGCGCTTGATAGCATTATCGACAATCCCATTGAAGTTAACGGCATAAAACTTTTCAAAGGTAGAGTAAGCGTTGACAATATGGAACATTTGAAATCAATGGGCGATGAATTACGATTAAAAATGAAAAGTGGCGTCGGTCTATTGATATCTGAAATTGACGGTAAAGTTGGTATTGTATGCGTAGTTTCTGATGATTTGATTAAAGAGAGAAAATTGTCTGCCGGACAGCTGGTAGGTAGTGTTGCTAAAGTAGTAGGAGGGGGAGGCGGAGGAAGGTCTCACCTTGCTACAGCTGGAGGAAAGGATATTACCCGTATAGATGAAGCTCTTAAATCTGTCGACGATTTATTAAGAGAGATGCTCTAATGTTACAAATCAAACTTAATAATGCCGGCGCCATTTGAGCGCCGGTTTTATTTTATCCATATCGTTTTAATATTCACAAATTCTTTCATTCCATAGTGAGATAATTCTCTTCCATAACCCGATTTTTTTACGCCCCCGAATGGTAGACGAGGGTCGCTTTTAACCATTCCGTTTATAAAAACAGAACCGGATTCAATTTTATGTGCGAGATACTTGCCTCTGTTAATATCCTTTGTCCAGATGGCAGCACCGAGTCCAAAGGAAGTATCATTTGCAATTTCTACAGCTTCTTCTTCATTTTTAAACTTAATTACCGAAGCAACCGGCCCAAAAATCTCCTCTTCGTATGCGGGCATTCCCTTTTTGATGTCAGTAAGTATTGTCGGTTCCATAAAAAATCCTTCAACATTTGAACGCTTCCCGCCCGTAATTATTGTTGCTCCTTTTTCAACAGATTTTTTAATTTGCGCTTCGAGTTCCACAAGTAAATCTTCTCTTGCTATTGGTCCCAGGTCACAATCCCTTTCCATTGGATTGCATACTCTTAAACGATTCATATTATCGACAAATTTTTCCATAAATTCATCGTATACCTCGTCTGCTACAATAAACCTTTTAGCTGCGATACAACTCTGACCGTTATTAATTATCCTAGCTTTTACTGCTACCCGGGCGGCTTCTTCTACATCGGCATCTTTCAAGACGATAAAAGGGTCGCTGCCACCAAGTTCCAGTACAGTTTTCTTTAATTTACTCCCGCATTCCGAAGCAACCACACTGCCGGCGAATTCGCTACCTGTCAATGTTGCCGCTTTAATCAAGTTGTTGTCAATTACATTTTTAACTGAATTGGAAGTAATGAGCAAGGTTCTGAACAAATTTTCGGGAAACCCGGCTTTAAGAAAAACCTCTTCGATTGAAAGGGCACACATTGATACATTCGATGCATGTTTAAGAACTGCTCCATTACCCGCGGTCAATGCTGGCGCTGCGAACCTGAATACCTGCCAGAAAGGGAAATTCCACGGCATTACGGCAAGTATTACTCCGAGAGGTTCAAAAGAAACAAAACTTTCGGAAGCATCTGTTTCTATAATTTCGTTTGCTAAAATATTTTTTGCATTCTCTGCATAGTATTGACAAACCCATGCACATTTTTCGACTTCGGCTATCGATTGCGTAATTGGTTTTCCCATTTCGCTTGTTATTATTCTGGCATAATCTTCTTTTTCTTTTAACAACTGGTCGCCAGCATTTTTTATCAGTTCACAACGTTTTTCTAAACTGTATTCTCTCCATTGACGATACGCTTCGTTGGCAGCGATAATAATTTTTTCTACTTCTTCCGGGCTCATTTCCGGAAATTCTTTAATTAAATCTCCAGTTGCTGGATTTATCGACTTCAACGGCATATTCGCCTCCGGCAAATTATTTTTTCCTTTTGCATTAAAATTTTGTATGTTCGAAAAGAAATTACGCATAATATCGAAAACAAAAAATAATTTTGTTCTATTATGAAAAAGAAAAATCCCAAGACGTTTGTTCTCGACACAAACGTTATCTTACACGATCCCACCTGTATCAATCATTTTGAAGAAAATGACATAATTATTCCGCTGGTTGTAATCGAAGAGCTCGATCACTTCAAGCGGGGTAATCAGGTAATAAACCTCAATGCTCGTGAGTTCGCACGCACACTCGATTCAATAACGGGCAACGACATTTTCAACGGCGGAATTTCGCTGGGCAAAGGGAAAGGTAAAATTAGAATAGTAATTACGAAAGGGCTCGCAAAAGAAATTCAAGAAGTCTTCAAAGAAGACAATGTAGATCATCGCGTATTGAGTACTGCCTACGAAGCAAGACAAAAGTTTGACGGCAGACGCAAAGTAATTCTCGTCAGCAAAGATGTAAATTTAAGAATGAAAGCCAAGGCGCTTGGAATTCCCGCAGAAGATTACACAACCGACCGCATTCCAAACGTGGAAGAACTTTACAGCGGCAAGGAAACAATTGAAAACTTCGACGACGATATACTTCAAAAACTTTATCAGCCACCTTATGAAGTAGAAGCAAATAAAATCACAAAAAAATATAATATCGAAGTCGTACCTAACAAGTATTTTATTTTGAGAAACGCGAACCGTTCGATACTGGCGTACCTCGACGCAGAAATGGAAGCGTTTCACAGAATCGACAAGGAAACAGTTTACGGAATAAAACCGAGGAATGCTGAACAAACTTTTGCCGTTAATGCTCTAATCAATAAAAATATTCCGCTTGTGACTTTAACGGGCAAAGCTGGCACTGGTAAAACATTGCTTGCACTCGCCAGTGCTTTGCAGGTAAGAAAAGATTACAGACAAATTTATGTGGCGCGCCCTGTTGTACCTCTGAGTAATAAAGATATTGGATTTTTACCAGGAGACGTTGAAAGCAAACTTGCGCCATATATGCAGCCGCTGTGGGACAACTTAAAAGTTGTACAGGACCAGTTCAACGAAACCGACAAGAACTATCAAATGATTAACAACATGCTCAAAGATGAAAAGCTGGTTATAGAACCCTTGAGTTATATACGAGGTCGCAGTCTACAACGCATTTATTTTATAGTTGACGAAGCTCAAAACCTTACTCCCCATGAAGTCAAAACAATTATTACTCGAGCGGGCGAAGGCGCTAAGATTGTTCTGACCGGCGATATATATCAAATTGATCATCCATATCTCGACTCACAATCAAACGGACTTTCCTATTTGATAGAACATTTCAAAGGTCAAAAATTATACGCTCACGTTAATCTGGAAAAAGGAGAGCGTTCTTTACTTGCCGAATTAGCAAGCAATCTGCTCTAATAAATTTCTTGCGGAGGATCTATGAAAAGAATAATCTTTCTGTTTATTCTCTCTTACTCTTTTTTAAATGCCCAGAACAAACTTATACGCTTTCCATCTTTAAATCACGACGGTTCGTTAATAGCATTTTCTTATCAGGGTGATATCTGGACTGTTCCATCACACGGTGGACAGGCAATACGACTGACTGTACACGAAGGTTACGAGAGTAATCCGATTTTCAGTCCAGACGGTAACCAGATTTCATTTTCAGGAGAGCGATTCGGTAATTATGATATTTTTATAATACCAGCAAACGGAGGCGTACCAAAACGTTTAACTTATCATTCTGCAAATGATAATATTTCATCATTTACGAAAGATGGAAATATTTTGTTCAATACATATCGTGAATTTAGAAAAATTGAGCGTCCTCCTGAAATTTATGTTATATCGGAAGAAGGTGGCACAGAGAAAAGATTATTGGGTACACAGGGTTACGAACCCTCGTTATCCCCGAACGGAAAATTTCTTGCGTTTGTAAGAGCAGACATTAATCCTGTCGAAAGACTTGAATATGACGGACCATCTAACCGTGAAATCTGGATTTACAATTTCGAAAGCGGCAAATATACCAAACTGGATCTCTTCCGAACTAACGACATTCAACCCAGATGGAAAGACGACAACACTCTCTATTTCTTAAGTTCAGAATCGGGACAATATAACATCTACAGGCTCCAGCTTGACGTAAACGGCAATCAAGCATCCCGACCGGAGAAGATAACAAACTTCAAGGATCATTCTGTAAGACACTTCAATATTTCCGGAGATGGCAATTTAATTGTATTTGAGCAGCATCAGTCGATTTATTTACTTGATACTCGAACAAATGATTACCGTACAGTAGACATAAATATAGGTACCGACTACCGCTATGATCCTGTTGAGTACAAAACTTTTTCCAAATCTGCAACCGAATACGCTGTGTCACCAAACGGTAAATTAATGGCCTATGTTGTACGGGGAGAAATCTTTTTAAAAGAGAACAACAAAGAGGAGAGCAAATCGATCAATTTATCGGATTCTCCCTTTAACGACAGAGGAATTGCATGGCTAAGCGATACAACATTAATATTTACCTCTGACAGAACGGACAATAATTTCGAAATCTATTTAATAAGGTCATCTGACGTTAAAGAACCCGACCTATTCAAAACCCTTAAGCGGGAAATCATCCGTTTAACAAACTCAAAAGAAGACGAAGTTGCACCGGTAATTTCTAACAAAATGGATAAGATAGCTTACCTCCTGGAAGGTGAAAAGAAAAAATTAATTACAGCTTCAATTGCTAGCAATGGGAAAATGAGCAATGCTATTATCTTACAAGAAAGTTGGGCTGAACCGCACGGCGTATGCTGGAGTCCCGACGATAAATGGCTGGCTTATTCGATGGACGATTTGTATTTCAATGAAGAAGTATTTATTCAAGCTGCCGACAATTCTTCTCCGGCTATAAATGTAAGTATGCATCCCCGCTCCGATTTTAGTCCACACTGGAGTAAAGACGGTACAAAACTGGCATTCATATCGGAACGCCACAACAGGAACAACGATGTTTGGTTCGTATGGCTTAAAAAATCGGATTGGGAAAAAACGGAAGAAGATTGGAAAGAAACCGAAGACACGAGTAAGAACAAAAAGAATAACCTTGAAATTAAAATCGACTTCGAAAATATACATGAACGTTTGGTACATGTAACCGACTTCTCAGGAAATGAAAACGACGTGGTTATTTCAGCCGACGGCAAAACATTTTTTTACACGGCTGAGAATACTTCTGCCAAAGGCAGGGATATCTTTTCAATTAAATGGAACGGAAAAGATCTAAAGGCATTAACCAACTCGGGTATTAATCCCTCTAACCTTTACATTACTAAAGACGATCAACTTTATTACATGAAAGAAGGGGGGAATATTGCCCGTATCGACACAAAGAAAGATAAAAGCGAGGACCTTAAGTTTATTGCAGAAATGTTTCTCGACCATTTACGTGAAAGAGAACAGATTTTTGAAGAAGCATGGCGTGCTTTGAGAGATAATTTTTATGACCCAAACTTTCACGGAAAAAATTGGCACGCTCTAAAAGATAAATACAAAGAACTCTGTCTTGCCGCTTCAACCAATTACGATTTCAGGGATATGTTCAACTTGATGCTCGGAGAACTAAATTCGAGCCACATGGGATTCCGCAATCAGGATCTTATTGAAACCCAGAAAGACGAGACAGGTTTACTCGGAGTTGAATTATTTCCAGTTGACGAAGGAATGCTTGTAAATCACGTGGTGACTGGTTCGCCTGCCGATAAAAATGAAAGTAAACTTTATAAAGGCGATATAATTACTTCGGTTAATGGAATTGCTCTAAATGGTAATTCCAACTTTTATCAATTCCTCAATAAAACGGCCGACGAAAAAATATTACTCACCGTAAAAGGTACTGACGGAAGGAAGAGAGAAGTAGCAATTCGCCCTGTTAAATCATTGGGAGATTTGTTATACAAAGAATGGGTCGACAGCAGAAAAAAATTAACAGAGGAATATTCAAAGGGTCGATTAGGATATATTCATATTCAAGGAATGAACATTCCAAGTCTGGAAGAATTTGAAAGAGAACTGACTGCAGCAGGATATGGGAAGGAAGGTTTAGTAATCGACGTACGCTATAACGGAGGTGGTTTTACTACAGATTTACTTATGACGATACTGAATTACAAACAACACGCATACACAATTCCACGCGGTGCCGCAGAAAATCTGGAAAAAGAAAAGAAAAAATTCAGAGATTATTACCCGACCGGAGAACGCCTTGTATTTGCTGCCTGGCTCAAGCCTTCGATTGCTCTATGTAACGAAGGAAGTTACTCGAACGCTGAAATATTTTCACATGCTTATAAAAATTTAGGAATCGGTACCCTCGTCGGCTATCCAACGAATGGTTCGGTCATCTCTACAGACGCAAGGACTTTAATTGATGGTTCTTACGTCAGACTACCTATTAGAGGCTGGTTCGTGAAGGCAACCGATAAAAACCAGGAATTGGGTCCAGCTATCCCCGATATAATTGTCGATAATCCACCCGACTGGCTTGAAAAAGGAATTGACCCTCAGCTCAAAAAAGCAGTAGAAATTTTACTTGAACAAATTGACAATAAGAAGTAAATACGATTAATTCAGATTGAAGGGGCTGTCAAAAAATTAAAAGGCTCAACTAATTATTCGTCAAATTAGTGAACGTTATTCTAAAAAAATATTAGACAGCCCCTCATTTTTTATCAATCGAGAACCTTCACATATAAGTCTTTTATCATTTCTAAATATTTTAGCTGAACATCGACCGGTGGCAAAATCTCTTTGCTTTCTATTGCTGGCTTTATTCCATAGAATTCAAACAACTTATCTACCGCCTGAAAAAGATTAATATTCGGGAAATAATTATCCCTGAGAAAATGAATTAGTTTCATAATTCTAAAAGCATCCATCCAGAGAAATTTTTGTTTTTTTATCTGTTCAGGAATTACAGAATTTTTTACGATTCTCTTCCATGCTTGCGGAAAATTTTGTTCAATAAGAAATTTTTCAATACCTTCATGAACAGAAGCTGCCGACCTTAACATCTCGTCGATGTTTATTATATCATCACGATAGTACGCATCATTCCAATCTTTTAGCAATTCAAATATCATGGGATTATAGACGGACAAAATCGTGTCAACTTTACCTTGTTCCTTTACGCTTCTGCAAAATTCATTAATACTTCTACCGGTGCCGAATGGAACACGCCACGATATTCTTCCTGCAGGCCTAACCTTCGTATCGGAAATTAATTTTATTTCAGTCAGTTTTCTTAATTTTTCCAAAAAGTAAAAATCTTCACCTGCTTTCTTTTTATTCATTCCCCCCGCCTTACAATAATATTCAGCTGTGCAGGCAATTGTCGAGCCGATCGTCTGATATGCATACGGCGAACCCGAATATTTTAGCATCAGGACGTAATACCTGAGAAATATTTCGTATGTTATTGTCGCACTCTTCTCTATTTCGTCTTCGGGCAGGTTGTGCTCGTAGTCGATATAAGCTGCATTAAGATCTCTTTTCTCAAAGTTTTCCACTACAGCCGTCAGATAATTTTTATCAACTGTGCAATCGGCATCTAGACAAATGATTAATTTCTTTTTGTCATTTGAATAGTCAAATTTTGTGAGTGCCAGATCCATTCCTATTTTACGTGCATAGCCAACACCAGCAAATTTATCCGGCAATTCATTACCAGGAGAGCATGCATCAACGATTCCTAAGTTCAAACCGGCTTCAATAATTGATTGATTTAAATGCAAATCGGGGACTTTATTATCAATAATGCCCTTCAGAATTTCAATACTGCGACGATTATTTTCTTTAATTCCTTCGTTTGCTGATCTGGAATTGTTTATAACAAAGAGGAATAACGTTTCGGCTAAATATTTTTTTTCGAGTGCGGCAAGTGAGTTCAAAAGAGTTATAAGATTTTCGTATTCGTCGATTGCTGGAATTACAACTATGTTATTGTACAATTTTTTGTTATCTGGAAATATAGACCTCTCTAATTCCAGATATTTATATTTTTTAATGAAGTTAGGTAAATTATCCATTGAAGTAATATTTCATTATAATGTCTGTTGCCTTTTCGATGTCGGCTCCTTCGAGCCAGTGGATGTTAATTCCCTCTCTTTCCATTTTACGGTACCAGGTCATTTGTCTCTTTGCGAAGGAATGGATGGCGCTGTTGAGTTTTTGAAACATGTCGTTATAATTCAATTCTCCTTTTAGATAAAGAGCGAGGTATTTGTATTCAAGACCAAAGAATTCGAGTTTTTTATACGTCAATCCGGATTTAACCAAACTCTCTGCTTCTTCGATCATCCCTTCTTTTAGCCTTCTTTTCAGGCGTTCTGTAATACGTTTTTTAATTTCACTTCTTTCATATCTTATTCCGAGCACGAGGGAATTAATTTTAACTTTAGCAGGTTCTTCACGACTGCTTTTGACAATTATAGCTTTTATCATTCTATCGCGGTCAGACAGATCCGTTGTGTTATGAAGTTTAGGGCTAATTTCCAGCAGCATCTTTTTCAATTCATCGTCTGTAAGCTTTTGCAGCTCGTCGTATCTTGAAAAATCAGCCCTGCCAAGTTTATAACCTTTTAATATCGAATGGATATAGAGTGGAGTTCCACCGACGAGAAAAGGAGTTTTATTGCATCGAACAATTTCTTCGTACTCTCGATAAAACAATTGATTGAAAGTGTAGAGATTAAATTCTTCGGTCGCTTCAGCCACATCAATAAGATGATACTTGATTTGTCTTCCATTTACGATATAATCATCAAGGTCTTTGCCTGTACCGATATTCAATCTACGGTAGACCTGTCGGGAATCTGCAGAAATAATTTCACCATTGAATCGATCTGCCAAATGCGCCGCCAGTTTTGTTTTGCCGGCGGCTGTAGGCCCAAGAATGGTTATTAAATTATATTTCATACCGGCTACATACCGGAAACATACGGTATGGTTATAATAACTGTAGTGCCTTCGCCAAGCGAACTTTCTACTTCTATCTTGCCGTTATGTGCTTCGACTATCTGCTTGGTAATCGAAAGTCCAAGACCAGTACCTTCTTTTTTACCCTGTGTAAAGAAAGGTTCGAATATTTTTTCTTTCAGGCTATCTGCGATGCCCAGTCCGTAGTCACGAATTAATATCTTAACGACTCCTTTTTTTTCATCTTTCTTTGTAATTACTTCGATCGTGCCACCATCGGGCATGGCATCGCATGCGTTTTTAATAATATGAGTATAACACTGATAAAATTCTTTAACGTCAATTTTTACGGTTACATCTTTATCGAATTCATTTTTAATGCTGCAATTCCTCGACTCTACATAAGTGCCGATACGCGAAGCATAGTCGTCTAATGTTTTGTTAAGACTTATATTCATTGTACGCAGAATCGATTTTCCTTCAGAATAGCTCGATGTAGTTTGAACCAGATCGGCAACGTGGTTTAACTGTTCGAGCAACATATCGATAATTTGAATGTTATCCTGCGATAAATCTTTATTTCTCAAATGCTCGGCATAACGTTTACTTACCAATATCGGCTTTTTAATATCCTGGATAAGGAAGTTAGCCATTTTGCCGAGCGATTGAACTCGTTCTACCTTAAGAAGCCGTTCTACCATTTCTGCGTTTTGCAGTGCAATGGCAGCGTGTATCGACATAGCATTTAAAACTTCCTCGTCATCTTTTGAAAATTCGCCGTGTTTACTGTTGAGTAATTGAAGCACACCGATTATTTCACCTTCTCTGTTTTTGATCGGAAAAGTAAGAGCGTTTCTGGTTTCGTATCCGCTGGCTTTGTCGAAATCCGACCTGTAGCGAATATCTTTCGATACGTCTTTTATATTAAGAACCTCTCCCGTCTTTGCTACATATCCAGCCATTCCTTCACCGATTTTTAATCTGATCTCTTTAATTTCTTTTCCCATCGCAATCAACGACCAGAGTTCGTTTTTTTCTTTATCGATCAGATAGAGTGTGCCTCGGTCGGCTTCGGCAATTTCTGTGGCTGCTTCAACAATATTTTTCAATACTTCGTCTATCTTAACTGTGGAGTTAACCAGCTCGGCTGCTTTGATTATTTTCTTCAGTTGAGCAATATCCATTTTATTTCCCTCTTCTTTTTTACTTTCTTTTTGTTCATTCTTATCGCCCTCGTTTATATTTTCCTGAACAATCTCCTCAAAATTGTTTTGTTCTTCGTTAGTAATTTCTGGCATATTTTCATCGCGCTTTTCAAAAGTTTGCTCAACTCTTGTTTCTTTGATTTCTTCAGTGGCATTTATGGAATTGTCTATTAAGTCAGGAGTAAATTTATCTTCGTCGTGTTCTGTATTGGCTTCCTCAGTTTCTTCCTGTCCAGCAAGCAAATCAAAAATTGCCTCGTCGAGTTCTTCTTTCACTGTTTCCTCTTTTGATCCAATTATATCTTGCAACTCAGATTCTGGTTTCGGAATTCCATCTTCATCTAACAGCAGGTCAAAATTGAAATCATCTACCTGGTTTTGATTCTCCTTGCTTTCGGTTTTTTCTTCAGGAAAATCAATCGAAGTCAGGTCGCTTAAATCTTTATTTTCTGGCAATTGTTTATCGTCAATCGGCTTAAAAAATTCCTGCGTTTTTGAATGTTCTTCGCCTCCGAGAATCTCATTTTCAGAAGTAGAATCTTTTACTTTTTCTATGGGCTGTTGGGTCAAATTTATTTTAATATTCTCGTCGATCTGAAGCAAATAATCGATTTCCTCTTTTGAAAGCGCAATCAAGTATGAATCTGATAATGCAATAGCTACTGCAGTTCTCGAAGTGCCTTCGAGTATTTCATCCTGTCCGAAGAATTCGTTTTCCTCGAAAATGTATGCTTTCGATTTACCGAGTAGTTTCTTTTTTATCAAATTAACTTTACCCGAAATAATTAGATAAACAGCGTCGGCAGGTTCCCCTTCCCTGTAAATCGATTCGCCTTCGTTGACAGTGAAAAGCTTACCTCTTATTTTATCCGCTTCAATTTTAGATATATCGACATTTTTAAGTAACTTATTCCTGCTTAATCTGCTTATTAATTGATTTTCCATAAAATTGCTTTGATGTTATGAAAAAATTTGAAATTGAAAGAGCACTTTTGCATCTCAGCAGAAACGACAAGGTGCTATCAACGTTAATAAAAAACAATGGTATTTGCAATTTACCGACACACAAAAAATACTTTATTGCTCTCTTAAGAGCAATAATTGGCCAACAATTATCGATTAAAGCTGCAGATTCAATAAACAGGAAATTCTTGTCATATTTTGACAATTCCCCCACACCAGATTTAATTCTTTTCACAAAAGACGAAACACTCCGTTCCCTCGGTCTTTCGAATGCAAAAGTGAAATACGTTAAGGATCTGGCCTTAAAGGTAAAAAACGGTGAAGTCAGACTTCAAAAATTGTTGAACAAATCCGACGAAGAAATTATTGTCGAACTTACAAAAGTCAAAGGCATTGGTGTTTGGACTGCACAGATGTTCTTAATTTTCACACTCGGAAGACCGGATGTCTTGCCAGTCGATGATCTTGGCATTAGAAAGGCTATAATGTTAAATTACGGCTTTAAAAATTTACCTTCTGGCGAAGAAATAGTCAGATTAGCAAAAAATAATGGATGGTCGCCCTTTTCCACTATAGCTTCACTTTATCTGTGGAAAAGTCTCGACACTAATTTTGAAACTATTTTAAGGTAACGGCATCATACCAGATGAATGAACAACAATTAATCGAGGCGGCTCAAAAAGGCGACAGAAAAGCTCTGGCAGAACTGGTCAAAATGTATGAGCAGACAGTCTATAATTTTTCGTTCAAGCTGTGCCGAAATCGAGAAAGAGCCGAGCACACAATGCAAGAAACATTTTTAAGTATGGTTAAGAACTTGAACCAGTTCTCGGGACAGTCGAAGCTATCCACATGGCTCTACCGAGTTGTTGCAAATCACTGCTTGATGCTGGCTCGTTCTGAAAACAGGTATGGATTTTCATCATTCGACGATGACGAGTCATACATCGACGAAAAAGAAATTGCCGAATGGAAGGTGACACCCGACAGGATTACCGAGAACAACGAGCTGAAAATGATCCTTGACGAGTCGATTCAAAAACTTGCGCCCGAATACAGAGTGGTTTTTATGCTCAGGGACGTCGAAGGCCTTTCGACTGAAGAAACAGCCAAGCTGCTCGATTTAACAGTGCCTGCTGTCAAATCGAGACTCCATCGTGCACGCGCTTTTTTAAGGAATGAATTAAACGAGAGATTTGCACATGAACTCAAATAAAATATCGTGCAAAGAAGTGATGTATCACATTTGTGATAATCTCGGTGAAGATTTAGATTCTCCGCGTTGTATCGAGATCAAAACTCATCTGGAAAATTGCGAGAACTGCCAGCACTATTTCCAGAATATCGAGTTGACAATTCAGTTTTACAAAAAATATAACGTGGACTTACCCAAAGATGCTCACAATCGACTGATCGACTTTCTTGGATTAAGCGACTGCATCGAGGAAAAATAAAAGTAAATTTACCTCATAATACCGCTCAGTGCTTCTTTAATCAAATCTTCGAGTGCCATCGAAGGATTTTTATCCAGAGCAGCCTTTACAGATTTTTCAGCTGTTTTTTGATTGTAGCCCAGGTTAACCAATGCCGCAATCGCATCACCAGCAATTTGTTGCAAATCGACAGCTTGCTCGATTTCACCAGCAGATTTTATTTTGTCTTTCAATTCTAAAATTAATCTTTCAGCAGTTTTTCTTCCAATTCCCGGTGCAGATACAATCCTCGAAACATCACCTGTTAGAATTGCTCTTTTCATCTCGTCCACACTAATACCGGATAAAATACCGAGAGCTGTTTTTGGTCCAACTCCGCTCACACCGATAAGTAATTCGAACATCTCTTTCTCTTCTTCACCGTAAAAACCGTATAAGTTGAGTGCGTCATCTTTAACGACAAGATATGTATACAATTCGGCTTCTTCTCTGGTGTTGACTTTTTCGTATGTAGCAATTGAGATATTCAATGTGTAACCAACTCCATTTACATCAAGAATTAATTTAGTCGGTTTGATAGAAATAATTTTACCCCTTAAATATCCAATCATAATATTACCCTGTCTGGATTTTTTTCGATATATTCTTTCCAGTTGCGGCTTTTGGATTTTGAAGCAATCGATTTGTATTTAAATGCATGGCACACAGCAACAGCCAGTGCATCGGTTTCGTCGAATTTCAAATTATCAGTTTTGATGCCGCAGATTTTTGAAATCATAAATTGAATTTGTTGTTTGGACGAAGAGCCTTTTCCGCAGATTGCTTTTTTGATTTCTCTCGGCGAATATTCCCGAACAATCAAATTATTCTGTGCTGCAGTCAATAACGATACACCTCTGGCATAACCGATTTTAAGGGCTGACTGAACATTTTTGCCGTAAAAAGCTGTTTCGAGTGCAAATTCGTCAGGCTTATATTTTTTAATAACTGCCGTTAGATCGTCGTGTATTTTTTTGAGTCTCAGTGCAAAGTTGTCTACCGCAGGAATACGTATAATACCCGAAGAGATGTATGAAATTTCATTGTCTTTAAAATCGATGATCCCGAAACCCGTTATAAGGGTGCCGGGATCAACACCTAATATTCTCATTTTATTATTCTTCAACAAAATCTGCGTTTGTAAAAACGTTTTGCACGTCGTCGTTATCCTCGAGCGCTTCAATCAACTTCATAACTTTTTCAGCTTCTTCACCTTTAACTTCAACTTGATTTTTTGCAATCCATTGTAATGATGCATTTTCAACGGGCAAGCCTTTTTCGACTAAGGTGCGTCTTACGGCTTCAAAAGATTCGAGCGTTGTAACGACTTCGAAAAACTCCTCTTCGGTTTGTAGATCATCGGCTCCAGCATCGATAATTATTTCCATCATTTCGTCTTCAGACATGTTGTTGCGTTTAACCGTAATAATACCTTTTCTTTCGAACATCCATGCGACGGAATTCGATTCGCCGAGGCTACCACCGTTTCTCGAAAAGAGATGTCGAACTTCGGCAACGGTTCTGTTTTTATTATCAGTTGCGGCTTCAACTAAAATTGCAATGCCGCCTGGACCGTAACCTTCATAAACGACCTCATGGTAAGCTGCTCCTTCGAGTTCGCCGGTGGCTTTTTTAATTGCTCGTTCTATATTTTCGGCGGGCATATTAGCTGATTTTGCATTGTCGATTGCCAGTCTGAGTCGCGGATTTCCCTCCGGGTCACCTCCGCCCTGACGCGCTGCTATCGTAATTTCTTTAATCAGTTTAGTAAATAATTTACCTCTCTTAGCATCTAATGCGGCTTTTTTCCTTTTAATGGTAGCCCATTTTGAATGTCCGGACATAAATTACTCCTTTATATTATTTTTGATCTTTAAATCCTTTACGCGTATTTGTGGATATTCTTTGCCATCTTTATTAATTGTTTCAATCGTATATACAATATCTACTAAATCTCGGTCTTTATCAATATGTTCTGCATAGTAACCGAGGTTGAATCCGATTGCGTCGAAGACCTTGTCGTTGCCATTTTGTTTGAAAGACGTTACAAGGTGATTCATTCCAACAATTTTGGGAGGGTAAACAAGTTTGACGTTATCACTCAAAAAAACCGGTCGCATATTACCCGGACCGAAAGGAGCGAATTGTCGGAGTATACGCAAAAATTTAGGCGATATCTCTGAAAACGAAAGTTTTAAATCGATCGTAATTTCTGGATAGATATCTTCTTCGTTCATCGACTTGCAGAGAATATCGTTAAAGCGTTTTTTGAACTCGTCAAGTTTATCGATTGCAACCGCCAGTCCTGCGGCCGCTTCGTGACCACCAAATTGAAGTAGTAAATCTTCACAGCTCTGGAGTGCCTCGTAAATATTGAATCCAGGGATGCTCCGCGCAGAACCCTTTGCAATACCATCAACAGTAGTAAGCATTACTGCAGGGCGGTAGAATTTTTCGACAAGCCGTGAAGCCACTATTCCAATTACACCTGGATGCCATTCAGGGTCGTGCAATACTATCCCCATATTAGTATTCAGGTCGATCTCTTTTTCAACAATGCTGACAGCATGGCTGAATGTGGCTTCGTCGATTTCTCTTCTTTTTGAATTTTCTTCTTCGAGTATTTTTGCCAGTTGAATTGCTTTTTGAGGATCGTTCGTAGTAAATAATTCAACAGCTCGATGTGCATCACCGAGTCTACCAACCGCATTGATCCTGGGAGCAATTGTAAATACAATTTGTCCTGCGGATAAATTTCCAGGCTCCATTCTTGCCGAACGGATCAGAGCTTCGATGCCTGGCCTTGGATTTTTATTGATTATTTCGAGACCTTCCCGAACAAGTATTCTATTTTCATCTACGAGTGGGACAATATCAGCAGCACTGGCGAGCGCCACCAGATCGAGATATTTATAGGCCATTTCCTTCTTGCCAATTCTGTCGCCGATCGCAGTAGCCAGTTTAAAAGCCACACCTGCACCAGAAAGACTTTTGAAGGGATATGTATCTGTTGGTTTCAGGGGGTCCAGCACTGCATAAGCATCGGGCAATTGTTCTTTAGGTTGATGGTGGTCGCAAACAATGACGTCAATTTTATGAGATTTGGCGTGTTGAATTTCCTCAACTGCCGTAATGCCACAATCGACTGAGATAATCAGATTAATGCCCTGCTCGTTTAAATAATCGATACTTTGATTCGATATTCCATAGCCTTCAGTAAGTCTATTGGGAATGTAGGTCATCACATTGGCACCCAGTTCCTTCAGGAAAAGATACATAAGGGCTGCCGAACAGGTGCCATCGACATCGTAGTCGCCATAGACACAAATTTTTTGGTTGCTTGTAATTGCCTCGATAACCCTTTGTGTGGCTTGCTGCATGCCATCCATCATAAAGGGATCGTGAAGAGCCTCGAGCGATGGACGGAAATACGTCTTAGCTTCGAAAAAATTGGTAATTCCTCTTTGAATCAGGAGGATGGCTAAAGCTTTTGAAATATTGAGACTGTCTGCCAACGATAGAATTGATTTTTCATCTGGTAAATCTTTTAGTTTCCAGCGTTTAGATTTCATATTATTTCAGAAGAGGGAACAGATGAATCGTGTCTGTAAGCCGAATTCTGTAATCCGCCAGAGGCGGACGGCAGTTATTTATCTTGACCCGGTATTACTACCGAGTTCCAGCGGTCTACCCGAAGGTACTAAAGGCGAACAACCTTTTTCCCTTATAAAAGGGAAGACCTTCTGCTTGACCTTGCTCCAGGTGGGGTTTACCTTGTCCTGCCAATGGCAGGATCCCGTAACGGGACCTCCGACATTACTGCCGAAGCGGTGAGCTCTTACCTCACCTTTTCACCCTTACCCCAACTAAAGTCAGGGCGGTCTGTTTTCTGTGGCACTATCCGTCTTCCGATTTAATCGGAATCCCGGGCGTTACCCGGCACCTTGTTCTGCGGAGTTCGGACTTTCCTCCCCTTACATATCGGGGCAACTGCCCAACACGATTCATCTGCTCTTCTTCTGCTCTTATTATTTATACATTACTTTTTCAATTGAGACAAATATAATAAATTTAATCCCACTCCGCACTACTAAAATTCGGGCTTATAATAACATCAAACTATGGTAAAAGTTTCTGCGAGCGACTATCTAATTGCTCATCAAATTGGCAAGAAAACGCATATTCTTGGAATTTGAATTCGATATGATGATCTTTATGACGGCTGTTAACGGCACAGATAAAAACATCCCTACTATTCCCCAGATATAGCCCCAGAGCATTAGAGAAATCAATATCACCAGCGGGTTCAAACCCAAACGATCGCCAAAAACCATTGGTTCGACTATGTTTCCAAGTATGTTTTGTACGAGAATTAATGTTGCTGTTACAAGTATTGTGTACCCGAATGATTCAAATTGTATCAAAGTCATCAATGCAGGTAAAATTACTGCTATTATCGAACCAATATTAGGAATAAAATTCAGCAAAAAAGAAAGCGTAGCCCACACGATATAAAATTCAACTCCATATAGCCATAGTACTAATCCTATTAAAATGCCGAGCGTAAAACTGATAAGAAATTTTGTAATGATGTACTTCTGTACTTGATTCGTAATATCTTTAAATGTTTTCTTCAATTTCATTTCCCTTTGTATGGTCATAGTAGCAAGCTGGTCGTCAATCGATTTTTCATACAATCCTTCTTTAAGACTTTTTTCTTTCAATTCCTTTTTCAGTTTTTTCACAGTCGTCTGGACATTCTTTTCGACATACCGGATTCTGATTGCTTCGAATATTTTTTCGTGACCGCTGCTGATAAAAATGAAAAAGAAGAGAATCAGAAAAAGACTCACAAAAATATCGAGAGTTGACGTGAACAATCCGCCCACTATTGAACCGTAATCAATATTTTCAATTGTTTTAAGAAGTTCGTGCATCATCATATCGTTCATTCCAATGGAATGCATTCCTTCCTGAAACAAACGGATTATCTTTTCCTGATATCTGGGCAAAGCTTCTCCAAAACTTACAAACCGCCCTACAATTATCTGAACCACACCGCCAAATAACGATATTGTAATTATTATATTAAACAAGATTGTAAATGGGAGAGGTATTTTCTTTTGTTTTAGGTAATTGTTTATCGGTTCAAATACGAAATAAAGAAAATATGAAATAACGAACGGAATAAAGATGTGTCGTAATTCTTTTAACACCATAAAAATTATTACAAGACCTATTACCGATATAAAAAAGGTAATTGCCGGATCGATGTTTTTTTTCTTCATATCTGCCCTTATCAACTATTACAATATAATGAATTCTTTTCTAAGTAAGAGTGATGTGTGGCCGCACAACAAATAATTTTATGACAAATTTTTACACTGACAAAATAAAATAAATTTATTATCGTTATATATAAATATGAGTTTATATTGAGAAAAATTGTTACCCTTATGAAAATTCGCTAATCCCAAAAACATATCTTACGATAATTAGTTAGGAAATAATTTAATACGCTCGGAGGTTCTATGGAACAGCTGAACTTAAACATCTTTATTACCTCTGCAGACGATGCAGAATTGGCCGAATATAAATTGCTGGCAGCTCTGAAAAATTACAAAGAGGAATTTCATAAATATCGTCTCTATCCATTCTTCGGTGAAATTGTTGATGTTAGCAACCAGCTTCGTCAGTTAATTAATAGCAAAGAAGAATTTAACAAACTCCGTTCGAAAAAAATAACGGGGATAGATCTGGAAAATCAACAATTGATTTACGAATACACCGAAGAGACACTGAGCGAGGAAAAGATATCGCGCGTCTTTTCATTTATTGAATGGGCTCTGCCGAAGATTAAAGAAACTCTGGAAGAAGGAGTTGCAATTTACGATTTTGTAGAAAGCAATATCGAGATTAAAGAAATCGGTTTGCTCCCGATTTATAAGGATGAAGGTTATTTTTTTGTAAGAGACAATCTGGAACGAATGCTCTACATCTATAAATTTTCGGTGACAAAAGTTGTCAATTCCAGCGTTCCGTTCCAGTCGCTAAAAACAAATTTCGTTGAAGTGTTCAAAGAAGAGACTGCAGTTGTACCGCCGGAGGCAATAAAACTGGAATTAATTAAGAAATATCCCGATTTGCCAAATCCGGCAACATACAACATTGACACGGACGTGGATTTCCCCTTCAACGAAACAGTACTGCCCGTTGCTAAACGGAAGTTTATTCGTTTTCTGGCCGCTTAGGTACAGATCGGAGGAAAATTCCGAACTGCTTTTGTTCTTCAAGGCGGCACGACCAGACCAGGTCGCCGTTCCATACTGTAATATCCGGGCAGCCGTCGCACATACTCTGGCGTCCATCCTGCATAAAATCCACGGGCTGGATAAAAAGGATTGTCTGCATGTGAACTTTTCTGAAAACATTTAACGGATTTTTAAGATAATTTGCAAATGCCTTTCGAACCCCTTTGTCGAACAGGAAGCTGAGCAGCATGGTAGAGCGCCCCATCGATGCCAGAGTTGGAGATGCATACGAAAGATATTTCCCTTTCAACAGATGATGGAAAGTCATAATCATTTCGATAAACTTAGCACCGCCATAACCGTAAATTTTTCCTTTCGAACCAAAGCGCTCTGTCAATAGCCATTTGAAAGAATCAACTTTTTCCGTGCCATTGAGAAAAGCAGCAGGCTTGAAATCCGGGTAAATTTTACGCGCCTCGGCCACCATATCAGTCGAAAGGATATCAATTTTTCTTACGTTATCAGAATGATATGCAATTGTCTTCCAGTCGATTTTTTGTCCACCTGCATACCAATCAAACGGTAAATTAGGCACCACATGACGGAATGCGATGAAAACCATCGTATGAACTATATCGATATTTTCCTCTGCCCATTTAATCAATTGGGGTAAATAATGGAGAGTATCTTCATAAACTGTCGAATTGAACGAACAGGCAATGCCTCCTTCATTAGCAAGCATACGAGCATATTCATATCTCAATTCATTTAGCTCGATTTCATTTTTGCCCTTCCATTTGCCTCCTCTGCCTTGTTTACTATCCACGTGAAAAGTAAATCCAAAAACTCCAGCTTTTTTCAAATCCTTCAATAATGTTTTATTGAGCGCCACTCCGTTTGTGTTGAGTATGGGTTTAAAACCTCGCCTCTTAATTTCGGCAACTATTTCTACAATTTGAGGATGTAGCAGTGGATCGCCTCCAGCAATCGAAATACAGTCCGAATTTCTTTTCGATTGAAATACGTCAAGTTCATGTTTGATTTCGTCGAATGGTTTATGAGAATTTTTTTCATTTGCACGGTAGCAACCGTCGCATGCAAGATTACACATTGCCGTCGGTTCGAGCCACGAAATTGCATTGTCTGCCAGATTCCATGGAAGTCGGTATAATTCCCTGTGATTAACTACCTGACCGTTCATTTTGACCCTCGCATTTTTTATTTAGAAAACTTAAACGGAATCAGGATAATAGTGATGTCAAGTGTATTAAGTTTGCAATTGATAAAACAAACAAATTACAATTTGCTTACTGAAGCTTTCCTCTTTAAGAATTGAATTCCAATTGCAGTTTTAATAAAAAAATTACTGAATTTAACAGCCCGTTTTAAATTTTTAGACTTCCTTACCCATATCAAACATATAATATATTTCTATTCGAATCAAGGTGGCTAAATGCCTGTTAACAATAAAATAATTTATTTCACCAACAGCATTGCCCTCGTTAATTCCGTATTATCCGAAATAAGTCGGTAGAAATAAATACCCGCAGAGAGATCGGCGGCGTCGAAAAAAACAGAATAATCTCCTGGTTTATGATGTCGATGTGCCAGAGTTTTTACTTCCCTGCCGAGCACGTCATAAACTTTCAGCGACACAAAACTTTCTCGTCCAACTGTGTATTCAATTTGAGTGGAAGGATTAAAAGGATTTGGATAATTTTGCATCAATTTGTAACCGTATGATTTAAAAACTCCCTCTTCTATAGAAGTAGGGACACCTTCGCCGTAAGCTTCCACTCCGTACCAGAGAGTTTTGTACGTCGATTGATTAAGGTTAACGATAAAACAATTCGACGAATTTGGCTTCACAATGAAAGCTTTCGAGTGGTCTTCCTCCCCTTTGTTATTAAGCGGAATTATTTTTATTGAATCGGCATGAAGTGTTAATTCTAAATAAATATCGAGTGGTTGAATTTCGGTCGTACTATTACCCCAGTTGTTTTTCAAAGTGGTGTTATTGTTATACCAGACCATGCCGCTGTTTTGTATTTTTGATGCAATGGTAATAAGCGATTTTCTCGAATGTAGAAGCGAGTCATCGTTTAACGATAGCCAGGTAATAACACCGAAATCATTTCCCGACCCTGATTGTTTCACTTTTATAGCACTTCCTTCAACGTTCTTTAATTGAGAAAGATAGCCACCCAGACCGATGAATCTTTCAGTTAGAATGACGAATATTCCTTTATTAGCATCCCACTCAATTTCGCCCGTATCAGTTTTGTATGGATTTGAAGGAGATTGCTCAAGTGTTTCAAAATCTGTTGTATGGTCGCCAAAATATGTTTCTGTTTTGATCGAATGTTTCAATGCAAGCTTTCTATCGAAATAAGTAGGGCCAGTCCACCCTGCAGCGTCTTTGGATGGCATACTATAAATAGTGTCGGCAGTGTAAGAAAGATATATCGGATTTGAAGACGGTTTAACTAGTTCATTCCTGAATACATGAGCAATCGTTGGAAAGAACGACATTAAAACCGAATTACGGTTGATGGCAAAAAAATTGTTAATTCTATCGATACCCCAGTCGTAAGCCTCGTCGTATGCAAAATACATAAATCCATCTGCGTCATTGAATGATGCATAGCCGGTAGAAAAGAGAACCGATTCGACCTGGTATCGATTTGGAAAAGCGTGGTTGTATTCGCTTACTGTAAAAGGTTTCCCTTTGATTGGCACTCCCGCAAACAATGCAGGAATTATCCCGCCGTTAATATCTTTTACCATTGGTGTATTATTTATCAACCAGTCGGTCGACGACCAGGGCTCGTTGGGAAATTGTGGATGATCCCAGTAGGCATGATTATCGACATAATTACCATCGGACATTGCGGCTAAATCTGCCGTACCTGTATTCCAGTTAGTAGTTAAAATCGGAACTTTAACGCCTAATGTATCTTTTAGATATGCTATCATTTCTTTAAAATATTGACGTTCCAGAGAGATATAAAATTCCGACATATCTTTAATACGTTGTGAAGAAAATTGAACTGCTTTACTATAGTCGATCCTTCTTACATTTCCTGAAGCAAGTGATTCTCCCTCGCGCAATCCTTCAAGCCCGGCAGATCTAAATCTGATATTGTCGAACCAGTAGGTATTGATTTCCAGACCTAAATTGAATGAAAGGCGTGTATGTCCATTATTATCCTCCGGCGCCCTGAAGCTGAAGGAAAACTCCTGCCAATCTGAATTCAAATTAAGAGTTATACCCGAATAATAGGTATATGGGGAACTATCGTTCATTACACTTACACTTATTTGTGTCGGCGAACTTGACATAGCAGCAAAGTTGATTGTATACGTAGAATCTTTTTTAATAGTCGCGTAAGGAAATTTAAATTGAATATGCCAGTTCTGATCGGACGATTTTGTTACTTCCACCTTGGCACTTTTACTGCCATTGAACGATACGTTCGAATCGATTGAAAAAAATGCAGATGCTCCTGAATGTTGCTCCAGCTGCCACCTTCCTTTCGAACCGGATTCGAAACTTCCATCATCAATTTGTTCGTCGATACCTGTTTCTTTTGTGTTACTGTTCCAGGCATTTTTTAATGCTTCGTCGTTTTTATATTTTTCTCGAAGAAAGTCGATCCACAAACTGTCGAGCATTTTCGAATATCTATAAGGCAATTCCCCGCCCTCGGAAATTGGTTTGAGATTGTCCTCGCGCCAGAATCGATAGAGAGAATTTTCGTTAGTAATTTCGAGCATTGCCATTACGGGGTCGTCCTTCAAAGGTAGACCAGTATAAGGATTTACATGCGTAAGTAGCTGGTGTGCATATTCTTTATGCAGACTTTTAATGTATGGGTCGAAAAAATTTACTCCCTTTCCAAATTCTGGTAACGAATCGTATGACGGCACATTGTCGTTAATTCTGAATGTACGCGACACATGGAGGTTCATATTAATATAAATTCCGTTGCGTTTCAATTTGTCAATCAGATTTTCGAGAATATCGAGATAATGCGAATTAAGTTCTCGCGTCGAAGTTTTACCCAACAGACTGCGCTCAGACCATGGATTGTCTAAGTGATGAAGTCGAACGAGATTAATGCCAAATTTGCGCATTCTGCCGGCAAGTAATTCACATTTATCCTGAGGAGGGAATGCAGCGTCGGCTCCTAAATTTGTACCCCAGAATCGTACTCGTTCTCCGTTAAGACTAAAATGGCCTTCGTCGTCTATTGTGATAAAATCCTTTATTTCTTTCACTGGAAATTTTGGTAGAAAATTTACTGACACTGTATCTTCTGAGGGAAGATAAAAATTAAATCCACCAGTGAAGTTCTGTGCAATGAGAGATGTTAAAGGAAGTAATAAAACAACAAGTAATTGCTTTAATAATTTCATAAATGCTCTGTTTACTTAATTAATTCAAATAAGTAAGAATTTTTTGTACGGATGTAATTTCTGATAGTTTTACCGGACAATGTGAGATTCGATTCACTCCATCCACCCGTAGCTGCAGCTCCAGGTACTAACGCAGCCGAGCTCTCATTCTTATCCATTATCGACCAATTACAATTACTCAATTTATTTTTTTCCATAAAGTCGAACCAGAGATTTGCTTCGTTCATGTCGATATTTCCGTCGCCACTTGCCTCGCTCAGTCCGTATTCAGTTACAAACAAAGCGACCCCCTTTGCAAGTGCGCTTGAAGCTTTCGTTCTGTTAGGTTGTTTGTGAGTGCTGGAATAAAAATGGAGTGAATAGGCAACGTTGATATCATCAATCGGATCTTTTGCGGCAATATCCACATCCTGCGACCACGTGGAATTTCCCACTACAATTAAATTATCAGGGTCGTATTCTCTAATTGTTTTTATAACTTCAACTGCATACGGCTTAATTGTTTTGCTCCACGAAACTTGCATCGGTTCGTTATAAATTTCATATATTAGGTTAGGCCTGTCACCATACTTCTGTGCAAGCAATTTGAAGAACTCTTTAGCTTCTTTGAGGTGGTTTTCGGCGTGATGGTCGTGCCAGTCGACAATTACATAAATACCGAGATTAATAGCCGCATTTATAATTGTTTCAGCCTTCTGCATTTCAGTTTCGGGATTGGAAAGATATCCACCACTTTCGATTCCAATTGAAGCTCTTACAACAGTACACTTCCAGTCATCTCGCAGCCATTTAATACATTCTTCATTATAATATTTCCCACCCCATTGACTCCAGAACAAACTCATACCTCTCAGTACAACCGTTGTATCAGCTTTGCCGACAATTTTATTTCCGTCTACTTTCAAAGGTCCAATTAATTCAACAATTGTTTTGGGAGTGAAATTTTCTTCAGGATTAGTAACCGCCGAATTTTCATCTCCACAATTGAGTAAGGAAAATGAAGTAATTATTATAAGAATAATATTTTTAATGGACATTATCCCTCTTAATTTTAATTAATCAGTTCAAATTCTGTTTCCAGCAGGTCTTTCGAATTAGGCCCTACCATAAGTTTGAATTTACCTGGCTCAAGCAGATAATTCATATTTACATCAAAAAATTTCAAGCGGTCAACGGGCAGTTCGAATTCAACAGTTTTTGTTTCTCCTGGCTTCAAACTAATTTTCTTGAAATCTTTCAATTCTTTCACAGGACGTGTAACACTTGCAACTAAGTCCCTTATATAAACCTGAACAATTTCCTTTGCTTCATATTTGCCAGTGTTAGTTACATCGACACTGAACTTAACAGAATCGTCACTTTTAACTTTGTCGGTTTTCAATTTTAAATTAGAATACTCGAAAGTGGTATAACTGAGGCCATAACCGAATGGGTAAAGAGGTTCTAAACTGAAGTCGATATAATATGAAGTAAAGCGTGGATTTTCGGGATTGTATGGGCGGCCAGTGTTTTTATGGTTGTAGTAGAGTGGAATTTGACCAACTCCTTTCGGGAACGTGACTGTGAGTTTTCCACACGGAACATAATCGCCAAAAAGTATATCAGCAATGACGCTGCCATGTTCGCAACCGAGATACCACGATTCAATAATCGCAGGAATATTTTCAGATATCCAGTTAATTGTCAAAGGTCTGCCGTTCATTAAAATTGCTACCACAGGCTTACCGGTCTTTTTAATTTCTTTAATCAATTCTTCCTGAACGCCGGGTAAATCGAGCATGGCTTTCGAATGTGCTTCACCGCTCATGTCGCGTGTTTCTCCAATTACAACTATTGCCACATCAGATCGATTAACGGCATCGATAGCTTCTTTAAATCCAGATTTATCGTTACTGCGTACTTTGCATCCTTCTGCATAATTTATTTTAATTCTGTCGCCGACTTTATTTTTTAATCCTTCGAGAATCGATACGACAGTTTCTGGAGTTCCTTGCTGTGCCCAAGGTCCAAGCGGGTCGTCTTTTGAGGCTGCTAATTCGCCAATTAATGCTATCGATTTGATATTCTTATTCAAAGGAAGCAAATTGTTCTCGTTCTTGAGTAATACAACCGACTCAAGTGCCACTTGCTTTGACGCCCTTCGTAAGTCTTCGCTCAGTGTAACTCTGGCTTCGCGTTCGGAATTGCAATATTTGTATGGATCGTCAAACAAACCAAGTTTGAACTTAGCTTTCAGGATCCTTCTTACAGCATCATCAATATATTTAATATCGACTTTCCCCTCTTTCACAAGTTCGGCAAGATAATTGTGGTATCCGTTACTTTCCATATCCATATCGATCGAAGCTTCAATTGCAATTTTTGTTGCTTCTTTCAAATCGTTAGCAATTCCATGAATAAGAAATTCACCAATTGTATTCCAATCGGTTAATACAAATGCATCCGACTGCCATTCGTTCCTCAGTATTTGAGTCAACAATAATTTGTTTGCAGAAGATGGAACGCCGCCAATTTCATTGAATGCTGACATCAAAGAACCGACGCCTGCATCGACTGCAGCTTTGAAAGGTGGAAGATAAATTTCTCTCAATGTACGCTCTGAAATGTCCACAGTATTATAGTCTTTTCCTCCTTCAACAGCTCCGTATGCAGCGAAATGCTTGGCGCAAGCGAGTATAGTATTTTCATCATTTAAATTTTTCCCTTGATATCCTTTAACACGTGCGGCAGCCATTACTGAACCGAGATACGGGTCTTCACCGCTCCCTTCCATAATTCTTCCCCATCTCGGATCTCTGGCTATATCGACCATTGGACTGAATGTCCAGTGAACGCCTGCAGCCGAAGTTTCAATTGCCTGCATACGTGCCGAAAACTCGACTAATTCAGGATTCCAGCTACATGCCTCGGCAAGCGGTATCGGAAAAGTGGTTTTATAACCGTGTATAACATCAAGGCCAAAAATTAAAGGAATTTTCAGTCTACTTTCTTCTACAGCTATTTTTTGAAGTTGCCTGGTTTGTTCAGCACCTACTATATTCAAAAACGAACCAATTTTTCCCTGTCTTACCAGTTCTTCGTGTCCCTCTTTCGGTTTCCTTGTTTCTGTGCCTGTGTCCCATCCCGCACTGTATTGAACTAATTGACCAACCTTTTCATCGAGCGTCATCAATGCAAGCACCGAATCGACTTTTTGTTCGAGAGTTTTACTTTGTGCGTATAGAAGTGACCCTATAAAAAATAAAAGAAAATATTTTTTCATGACTGTTATCCTATAGATTTTCTGAGATAATTAAGACCTTACAAATAAAACAAAAAAATAATGCTCAAGATAGTTTACTTTTCTGCACACAATTTTATGAAGTTTTGAATATAAAGGATATCCCTAAGATATCATTTCTTATTTTTCCATTTCGTTCCATATTAAAGCTGCGGCTCCCATAATTCCGGCTCCTTTTCCGGGTAGTGCTGAAGGTATAATTTTAACCTTATTCTTGAAGATATTGAGCATATGTTTTTCCATATACTTTTTCGTCGGCTTAATTAGCAAATCACCGGCAAGAGCCAGGCCTCCGTAGAGTATGATAGCTTCGGGACTTAAATGAACGACAGTGTCTACAAGTTTAAAACCGAGTACTTTTGCTGTAAAATCAAAAGCTTCAAGAGCCAGTTTATCTCCTTTTAGAGCGGCATTATAGATATCTTTTGCCGATAACTTTTCACAATTTAATTTTCTCAATGTGCTGGGATATGGATATTTAGCCATTAATTCCAGAAGTGTCCTTTTTATGCCCGTTGCCGAAGCATAGGTTTCGAGGCATCCAAGTCTGCCACATCCGCACAATCTGCCATTCGGGTCGTAAGTAGTATGTCCGAGTTCACCTGCAAAGCCGTCGTTGCCATAAACTAATTTTCCATCGACGACTATTCCGCTTCCGAGTCCAGTGCCAAGTGTAATGACGACAAAATTTTTCATTCCTTTAGCCGCACCGAAGATCATTTCGCCAAGAGCAGCTGCATTTGCGTCATTTGTAATAACCACCGGTAAATCTGAGAACTCTTTAATCAATTTTACAACATTTACATTACCCCAATTTAAATTGGGCGGCATTTCCACTGTCCCTTTGTAATAATTTGCATTCGGAGCACCAATCCCGATACCAACGAGCTCATAGTTTTTTTCAAATTTCTTAAATGACTTATCGGCAGCCTTAAATATCCTTTCAAACAATTGCCGCGCATCTAAATCTGCTTTAGTGGGAAGTGAAGCGTCATAAATTAACTTTCCTTTTCGATCGACAAATCCAAATGCTGTATTTGTTCCCCCAACATCGATTCCCATAACCAACTGAATTTTGTTCATTTTAATATTTCTCCTGTTCTCCGAAAAAAATGATAAACTAATTTATAATACAAATTTTATGCCTTAAGCAAGATATAGAAAACATCATTTTTTAGTTAAAAATGGATGACAGGTTATTAAAATAATATAAACGATTATTAATTTAATAAATTTATTAGCAGACCTAAGGATTGCACGATAAGTTCTGCTATTCGAGGACAGCCGAAAGAAAGGCTTTTGAATTGGAGTGAGATTAAAATAGATGAATAATTACTGCTACATTGTAATAATCTGATCTTCTTGCGTTAAATGAAATGATGACTAACTTTTTCAAATTAGGATTTTTTATAATTTCCTAAATCTGGCGGTCCATTTATTATTACTGATCCAGAATTATATATATCGTTTAGCTTTTTGAAAAACGTTCATTTGAAAAAATTTTAGTTAAGCATATATCTTAAATAATGGCTGAGTAATCGAACATAGAATATAAAACAAACTTGCGCAACCAGTACTGCAATCTGTGCCCGATGTTAATCGGGAAAGCATCGAGAAAATTAATCATAATTACAAAGTCACTGAATTAATTTCAGAGAGAATTCAAGTTCAATAGGTTCAATCATACTGGCGAACCTTGGTAAACGGCTTCCGATACGATTTCCCCTCATACCTCCTTCAAAATCGGCGGGCATTTTAGTAGGTTCTTCAGTTTCGAGTTTCATTAAAATTACCTTATCCTTATCAGTTTTAATCAATCCAGTATCAACCGGAAGTTTAAGTTCGTAAACAAATTCTGATTTAAGCTGATTTATTTCCGCCTTAATTCCATATTTATTCTCGGATTTATTAATTAATGTCAGAGGATAATTTTCTTCGTTTACAATTTCAATCTCTTTTTGATTCTCCAAAAATTTGTGTAATCGCTCTTCGAACATTTTTCTCATTTCATCTCTGTCCATCAACATTTCTCTGTTAAAATCCTCGCGTATTCTTTCTCGATAGACCATCGGAAACTTAAGACCGATTTTATGATTATCGGATTCAATCCACAATGTAAGTCCTCCTCTTAATACGGGCAAAAAACTTCTGAATTCCTTGAAAATGAAACAAAGATATAGATTGTCCTTGTCGTTTGTATAAGCGACTCCGATATTTTTTTCGTCGAAATTAAAAAACTTACCGTTCCATTCGGAAGGATTAGCATCAATTACAACATTTGTTACTTCGCTCTTTTCGAGAAGAGTTGCAGATGAGCACGCAAAAATAATAAGAGGTAAAAATATTACACACCATCTTATATTTTTCATAATTAACCCCGTTTAATTTTTTATTTTTTGACAAATAGAGTCCAAGCAGGGTTTACAATTTTTTCATTTAAAATAGCCACTCACAAATACAAGAGGAGCGTTCCAGTTAATTGCAATTTCATTCGACGACCAGCTTCCTGTATCGTCTGCAAAACAGAGGGCAGGAGGGGTATTTTTATTAAACAATTTTAGTAAAACGGGATCCTGTAAATATTGATTCGGACCACCAGACAAAAACCCAGGTATTGGCTCGTCGATTCCATCCGACGCAGTAGGTCGATGATGTGGATTGCGCACGTAGTTTGAACCTATTCCTGTAACAAATGAAACTTTATGCGCATTTGCTCCTAAAATGTAATTAAGTTGTCCCAGTGCTAAGTTGTAAAAATTTTTCTCACCTGTAATTTCATAAGCTATAATTAAAATGAGCGCATTGTTTAAAACGTCAGAGTTAGAACCCCATCGATATTCGCCGGGCAATATTGTAACACCGTAACCGTCTTTATTACTTTTGGCTAAAAGGTAATCCGAATAACCCAATAGTTCAGCTTTAATTTTATCCGTGATTTCATCTGGAATATTTCTTTTAGAACTATTGACCAGAATTGTAAAATTAGCCAGGTCATTCAATTGCGACCAGCTTATTGATTTAAAGTGGAAATTATTTTTGCGAGCATATTCAGTAAAATAAATAAGATACTCTCTATCGCCTGTTGTCATAAATAGTTCTGAGGCAGCCCATGCCCTTTCATCCGAATCGTCCCTATCGCCATATTCACCTGTCACGGTACTTTCGGGATTTTTAAAGCCTCCAGCAGGAATCATATTTGGATTGTCGCTTAAAAATTTCCAGGCAGAAATTGCTGCATCCAGAAATTTTTTTGACAAATCCCGGTCGTAATCTTTTATTAACCTAGAGGCTTTCGCTAAAACAGCCGCAAAATCCGCTGTTGCCGTTGACGATATTTGATAAATCAAACGTCCGTCTTCGGTATCTTTATCGGGCATAACAAAATCTTCGAATTTTTCTTTAGTCACTTTAGTAAAAACAGCACCATCCTCACGTTGCATTTTTAGCATCCAATTGATCTCAAATATAGCTTCGTCCAGAATATCCGGTATTCCGTTTCCACTTTCTGGAATATTCAAGCTATCGCTCAGGAACTTGGCAGGGAAAAATTCGTAAGCCATCAATAAAGTGCCGACGGAAACTCCTGCATTTACAATATATTTTCCGTAATCTCCAGCATCATGCCAACCACCGGTAACATCCTTAAAGCCATCTCCAGCTAATGGATGAAAACGAGCATCTTTTGTATGACATTTTCCGTAAACATAACCTCCCGCAAATTTTTGATCGAGTCCAACGCCGCACCTTTGATAATAATACGATTTCAAGGATGCATTAAACAAGTGATTATAAACTGTATCAGAAATTTCGAATGGTGCAGATTTTTTTCCGTTAGGGAGTGTTATAAAAAATTTCCCAGAATTTTTAAAATCTGAAAAATCACCAATATAAATTTCCATTCCGCTTGCAGGATCACTCTTAGTCTTAAGCTTAATTTCACCTTTAAAAACTATTTTTCCGTCAGCAGCATCATGTAAATAAAACGAATCTGCCGGCTCATTAATAAAAAAATACTTTGGCGCAACTATTAAATATCCTGCCTGATTTATTGAAAAATCGCCTGCACTTATTATTAAAGAAGTGGCAAAGAAGAACAAAAACGTAACCTTTTTCATATTACGCCTCGATGAAATTATGGATTAAATTTTTTCAAAAATAATTAAAAATATTGATAGTGCGTAACAGACTTTTGAATTAATTGGATAAAGCACCACGATCTTTCAAGGAAGGAAAAATTTGTAGTTTAAATAGGCAGAAATGAAATTCTGATTGTAAAGAATATGCAGTTTACCGAACTCTTGCTTTGCTTCGAAAACAACCTAATTGGTTAACTCAACGATCGTGTAATTACAATTATTTAATCAAAACGATCTTTTGTGTGTTAATAAATCCGTTCAGATTGTAATTGACGAAATATGTACCACTTGTTAAGCCTAATTTATCTGCATTCAGGTAATACGAATGTTTGCCGGGCGCCTGAATTTCGTCCAGGAGCACCGCGATTTCCTGGCCGAGGATATTATAAAGTCTAACTACAACTCTGCCGAATTCTGGCAGCGACCATTCAAGTGTAGTGCCTGGGTTAAAAGGATTTGGATAGTTCTGAGCAATCACAAAACGATTTGTTATGCCATTTAAATCATTTTCCATTTTAGTAATTATTTCTTTACCATCAGATGGAGTTGGTAATTTTTTTGATGTATATAGATGAAACTCGCCTGGTTGAAGACTAATAAACGAACTTCCATTTTCGACAAGCACGCTATCGCCGGTAAAATAGTCATACCAGTATCCATTCTGGGAAAAAGAATAATTTGCAGAGCGGGATAAGACGTCGAAGTTACCGATGATTTTCACATTCACAACAGAATCGAGTAGAGTTATTTCTTTTGTCGGTCCGGTTACATTCATGTTAAAATCGTCGGTCGAAAAGACTGAATAATTTTTTTTCAATTTTATTAGTTCTGCAAAAAAGCGGAAAAGTTTCTGTCGTTCAGATTGTTGAGGCTGCGTATAATAGTCCCATCGAATTGGTTTTTCACCAAGCCGTCCATTGTAATCAATTGAATAGTCGTATCCCAATTCTTCGAATTGCCACAGCATTTTAGGTCCTGGAACTGTAATAAAAAATGCAGCTGCTAACTTTATTCTCGAGAGAGCATAATTCAATTTTTTAATATCGTAATCGCCATAAGAATTCCCCCAATTTAAATTTTTATACATCAACCTTTCCTCGTCATGACTTTCCATATATCCGACCAGGTAAGGTTTTGAAAACCCCTGTGCTTTATAGGAAATTCTATAGAAGTTTGACTTGCCGCTATCGTTCCATCCCATTGCAGCTTCCGAATAATTATAATTCAGATTTCCCCAGAGCATCATACCATAATTAGATAGTTCTTTTTCTTCACGATCTTCTGCAAAGTGTTCAAGGATAACGTAAGCCTCTGGGTCAACTTTCCAGACTTTATCGGCCATTCTTTTCAATATTTTAATGCGTGCAGCGTCATAACTGCTGCCGTCGCCTGGAGTGTTCGTAAGCCCTTTTGTGAAGTCGAATCTGAATCCGTCTACTTTAAATTCACTTAACCAGTAAGATGTAACTCTGTCAACATAATATTTTGTGTTGTTGCTTTCGTGATTGAAATCGTAGCCCCACGAAAAAACAGGATTGGGTGACACCTGATTAAACCACGGATTATTAGCGGCTGGTCTTCCCTGAGTAGTGTCCCAGTACATTCTCACCATTGGGTTTAATCCGTAAACGTGATTCAAAACAACGTCTAAAATCACTGCAATATTATTGGCATGACAGGAATCGATAAATTCTTTCAACTTTTCTGCAGGGCCATAATATTTATCTACTGCAAAATGCATCATGGAATTATATCCCCAGCTTGAATTACCTTCGAATTCCATAACTGGCATAAGTTCAACTGCATTCACACCGAGTTTTTTAAAGTAACCAATTGTGTCGATCAAAGTAGCAAAGCTGTGGGTTTGTACAAAATCTCTCACCAGCATTTCATAAATAACAAGCTTCTCTTTTGGTGGTTTATTGAAATCAGTTACTTTCCAATTGTAATTTTTCGGAGTTGTATTGAAAACTCCTACGATGTTTTCCGTTTTACCGTAAGGATATGCTTTCAAATTTGGATAGATTGTTACTGGTATCTCAGCGTCGTTCCACGGGTCAAGTATTTTTTCAGAATAGGGATCCGGTATTCTTAAGCTACCATCTATAAGATATTGAAACGCATACTCTTTACCTGGTTCCAAATTACTTAATTTAGTCCAGTAAATTACGCTATCGGGTCGTATCTGGTATCGATTCATCAAATAATTGTTATCTACTTTCCAGTCGTTAAAATCGCCGAGCAGATAAATAAATTTTTTATAAGGGGCAAACAGGACAAGATAAATTCCGTCGTCCCTATAATTAATTCCATGTTGAAGACCTTCGGGCAGTTGCATTTCGGGAATTTGCGGAACATTGACAATGGCAAAGATGGCTGTATCTTTCTGGCCGAAAATGCTTTCGGCAATTATCCTGACCAGGTTTGTGTGTTGATTCGGATTAGGTACAAAAGTATACTCTATGGAATCTGTAAATGATTGACCGACTAATTGATCGTTAATGATCATATTGATACTTTTTGTAGATGTGCCGATTGCAACACTTCTTGCAGAAATCTGCACCTGCTTGTTGTCGGCAATAAAATAAGGAGAACGCATCGGGTCACCAAAATAATTAGCGGCTTGTGGTGATTTCAATACTACTGTAATTCCTGGATCATAAATCGGCACAAATATATCTTCGGTTTGTTTTGAACCGTCGCTACTTCTTAAAACAAAACAGAGTTGAGTAATATCTACCGAAGGATTACTAACATTATAAAACTTTCTCGGGTTTTCGATTGTAATCCGATAAACGTTTTCTGTGATTCTTGTGAGTTTGGGCTGGACTGAATTATTACCCCAATTGCCGATTACATTTTGCCAAGCCGTTACATTCCCCTTATTATCCCTCAATGTAACGCCAGTATGAGCATATACATCACCTTGATAACCTGCAATTTTATTTTGATGAGTTGCATTAGTTACATCAAATGTAATTGTAATTGTGTCGGTCTGGATTGGATATTGTGGTATGGTATAAAATTGAGTGCCTGAACTGCTCTGGGCAAGAATCAATTCCGTAATTAAAAAAATCCATACAAGTATACTTTTTTTCATATCAATTCACTCTTATAATTTTTGAAAGGAGCCCTTATTCAGGGCTCCAATAATTTAATTATTTAATGAGAAGCATTTTCATCGTTCTGGTAAATGTTGAAGTTTTGAGAGTATAGAAATAAATTCCGCTGCTTAATTTCGACCCAATAAAATCAACTTCGTAGCTGCCAGCATTCATTTCTTTATTTACAAGAACGGCTACCTCTTCTCCTAAAGCGTTAAATACTTTAAGTGTGACGAAGTCGCTGTTTGGTATTGTAAATCTAATACGTGTAGTCGGATTGAAAGGATTGGGGTAATTTTGCTCGAGAGTAAAATTATTTGGAACAGAGGATTGAATTTCACGAATATCTGTCGGCAGACCTTCTGGCCAACTTTCTACCTGATCTGATTTATCTTCTTGATCTGTCCAGTTATCGAGAGGAGCAGTATACGGTTGGACGAACTGACGCGAGCCGGTCATAGCACAATAACGAACACGGTATGCATTTTTACCATATCCGGCTGTTTCCTGTTTGAAAGTGCCATCGCTAGCTCTCTGGAAAGCATATCTATACTCGAATGCATTGATACCGGGTCCAGAAACAGTCAATGTACCTTCATATATTTTATCGCCATCGGGGTCAGTCAATTCAAAATAGGTTTGTTCATCGCTATCTTCCCAACCCATCAATTTACTAAACAGAGGTTGTTCACTTATCCAGTATACTTTATCTCCTGGTTGCATAGGTTCGCCTGTTTTATCTGGGTCCATAGCATCGGCCATATTCACGCGAAAAGTAACTGAAATTTGTTGACCTTCAGGAATAACGAACTGTGGAAATACATCGTCATAGTAAACCATGTCGAGCACCTGATCGTTGGAACCTTCGAAAATTGCTTCTCTATTTCCCCCACCCATCGAAAGTGGTCTTTCCCAGCCATCAACCCAAATTTCGCCTGCTGTATCTGCTAAAGAAACATAATATTTGAATTGAAGTACTGAATTTACTTCGTATTTTTCAAATGGTACCTGCAAGAACCAATTGCTCGGGAAAAGTGGGTCCTGATTCATATGCGAACGTGCAGGGTCACTATCACTCCATCCGTTGAATCCTCCCCTTACCTGCAATTGATCGACAGCCGGATCATAAACTCCAAGTTCTTCCAGTACACTCATATCAACATTAAAAGTAATGTTGCCATCTGCAAGTTGTACATTTGGATTTACATCATTGAAATATCTTTCAATAACGTTTTCTCCATCTTGCACAAAGTAAGTTCTGTTCGGATCTCCTTCCCACGTTGTACCGCCGCTTTTATTAGTATAGAGGAATTTGTAGTTGATTGTTTGTCCTGAATTGATTTCGACGGTTTTTGAATAAACCGAGTCATTGTCGTCATCAGTTAACTCATCTTGAGAAGTACTCCAATTGTTGAAGCTACCGGCGACAAATACTTTACCCGTGCCGGGTATGAGTTCGCCTTGTTTAATTGGAAGTCTCATATCGGCTTTAAAGGTTACCTGGGCGGGATTTCCAGATGGCATTGGGATATCATCATAGTAGACAACGTCGAGTACAAGGTCAGAAGCAACATTATCTACAACACGATTACTAATTGATTCCCAACCGCCATTTGTAGCATTAGCTCCATTGTGAAAGAATTTGTATTCGAGCTTACCAGCGGGTACTTGAGCAGTTACCTCGTAAATTTTGTCCCCGTCGGCATCTGCCATAGGTGTTTCTCCCCAAGAATTGAAACTACCTCTTACTGATACCTGATTCGAGGCGGGGTCGAATTTACCTTTGGCAATCTCCACGCTCATATCAACTTTGAAAGTTACATTATAATTCTGAGCCTTAAGAGATGCAAAGGCAAACAGCAATATGAAAAATGGAATTAGTTTTTTCATGATACCTCCATGTTACATTAAATGAATTAATAATTTAGTTTGGTTAAAAACCAATAGTTACTCCAAAGCTGTGGATATTATCGAGATATTGATATTTTTGATACGAGTAATCAACCATAATTCTCAAAACTCCGAATTGATAGTTGATACCTGTACCCAATGTTAATCCCTCCTGATTATCTTTCAGGAAGAGTCCTTTATATCCACCTCTCAGGCAAAAAAGATTATTGAAAAGCGATAGTTCTCCCCCAATATTTACCCATTGATTATTGTCGTTCGGGTGTATTGCATCTACAGAAAAAACAAATTTTTGATCATTGAGAAATTGGAATTCTTTTGATATTCCGATTTGCAATCTTAATGGCAATTCGAATTCTTCAGTTTTATAATAAGCATCGAGTGTTTCGTTATTGCCTGCTCGTTGCGGGTCGGAGTCGTGCCGAATAAGAAGATCTTCTCCCTCCATTTTCATTTTAGAACCGTAATTTGTTATGCTGCTGGCAAATCGGATTCCATAAAAAGGTGTATTGAAAATCGTACCAATGTCAAAGCCGATGCCTTCTGCAGTTGAATTAAATATATTTTCTCTTATATACTTCACATTGACGCCAATCGAAAAATCCTGTGTTATAAATCGACCGTATGAAATACCAAATGCATAACTGCCGGCACTGAATGTTTCACCGGTACCTTCGGGGTAATACTCAGTAGTTACTTCCATATCGCCTATAGTTAGAGCAGTAACATTGAAACCAAAAGAACCGTAGTCTCCTGCTGGAATAACCACTCCGAAGTAATTAACGTTTAAATCGGCAAACATTTTTGTATAAGTAAAAGTAGCCTGAATTTCCTTCATATAAGAAATTCCAGCTGGATTCCAATACATACTTGTAACGTCGTTAGCAACCGAGCTGTACGCTGAACCCATTGCATTTGCTCTGGGTCCAATTCCTATACTAAGGAATTTAGCCGCTGTTGTACCTGTTTTGGTAACCTTCTGAGCTTGCAGTGGATAAACGCTTAATATGCAGAAGATTAAAACAGTCAATAGATATTTTATATTCACGTTTTTACTCCTTAAAATTTTCATCTCGCTTACTCCCAGTTATTTAATTATGGCGAATTTACCGGTTTTACTTCCGATTCCTGGCGCATCGACATGATAGATATAAACGCCATACGAAACCGAGAGATTATCTTTAGTTAACAAATTCCATTCAGCTGAACCATCGTTATATGGGCTTTCATGTTCGATCACATCTACCAGTTCACCATTTACTGTAAAAATTCGGATTGTACATTTACTGGGTAAGTGTGTAAAATGAATGGAACGAGGACCTCTACCACTGGAGTACGGATTTTTTGGCTCCCACAACGCTGTTGCTACATACGGATTCGGAACCACTTTAATATTGTCGAGTTCCGCTTTTGCTTTTTCCGTATCGATGTATCCCTTCCTTGCCACGAATCTAAATTTATCGCTCGAAAGGAATGGCTTTTTCAATTTAATAGTAATAATGTCACCTGCTTGAGGCAATCGTGTGCCATTTGTCGGATTTGGAGTATCCAGCAGATAGAACCACCAAGTATAAACTGGAATATTGTTTTTATCAGGTTCTACAAAAATAATCCTGTCACGCTTTGCTCCGTTGGTAGACAACTTACCATCGTTTCCATCTACTTCTACAAAGATAAAATCGATATATTCATTTCTACTTAAATTGAACACTTTGAAATTGACAGGTTTGGCAGGAAAAACATTATTGCCGAGTTTTCCTTCTATCGATGTTCCGAATCCCAGCTCACCAAATTCAATTCTGTAGTCATTGGGTCTTTCTTCGCCTTTGAGACCTGTAGGCCATACGAATTTTTCAAATTGATAATTCACAATTGTCGAGTCGCTCCATTTTGATTCAGAGCGGTTTAATTCAACTCTGCTTTCATTCTTAAACTTCAGTCTGAAACCATCTACTATCGGCTGTTCATAAATCTCGCTTATTTGCGTGGATTTGTTGATTACTAATTTGTTTTCTGTAGAATCTATCAGAGAATAATTTTTTGTTGTCAACGTATCGGGCTGTCCAGGACGTTGTGCTGTCTTAATTGTATCTTCGAATACGATATGATAGACGTGGCCTTCTTTGATTTTATTTATATCAACTATTTCATAAGATATCGTACCTGATGTTGAACCTTCTACTCGTGTAATTGTACCAAGCGTGGGTTCAATATAACCAGCTGCAGGAGCTTCTGGAGTAACTCTTACAACGTTAGAACCAAGTTTAACACTTCCATCCTGTTGTAACGAAACACGTATTGGAGATTCAGAAGGTATAATTTGTCCTTCAGGATAACCGAAGTCATAAGCTACCAGAGCATAATAATATGTAAAGCCATTTTGAACTGTTGTGTCTACGAACGAATGTTTAATTCCAGAATCGGTACCTAAGAAATACTTTACTCCGTCTATGCCAACAGGATCGAATCCCTGAATACCGTCTACCAGGTCGAATTGTGCAATTGGGGTTTTAAATTGTCTGTTTCCATAACCGTTAGTTATATTTTCCGCATCCTGAAAAGCGGGATCCGAAGACCTGTAGAGTTTATAGCCTTCAAAATCGTGACCGTTGCCACCAATTGCATCTATATATTGATCAAAAGAGGATTCTGCTACGTCGTCCCAATAAAGAGTAACTTTATTATCACCCGGAATTGCAGTTAGAGTTGGAATTAGAGGTGCGTTTGCAAAGCGGTAATCGTTATTATAGGTTTCCTGAGCGCGTACTCTTTTACGTAAAATCTCCTGTTTTCTGAATTGCCCGTTGGGATCTGGAACAGGGCCATTGGCCAGCAAAACAACCAATGATATAGGTTCTGTTTGTCCAGCTTTCAAGGGGAAAAGACTTGAAGACACAAATAAGTCATATTCACCTGCTACGACTTCCTGAGGGTCATAGAACTTACCTGGAATCATAAAGTCGAACCACATTTGAGCATCGCTGTTGATATTCAAACCACCTGCAGGTACATAATCGGCATTAGTTATACCGATCTGATCTGTTTCGCTTACGTCTGTAACGTCAACATTTGGTTCTCCAGGCAATCCTAAACGTGCACCAGAAGTTGGATGCGAATCATTTTCGCCTGGGTCACCCGATTGAGCAACTCCATCTAAACCCACATCGTCTCTCATCGGATCCCAATCGTAATCATTATCAATACCATCATTTCGAGCCTCATCTATTAATACATCGATGCCATCATCAATCCCTTCGTCAATTGATCCGTCGTTGTTATTATCCACTCCATCAGCATATTTCATTCCTAAAGTCGAAGCTACCACATTATAGAGAATGATTTTATCATTAACTCTGTATCTGAAGTAAGGAGCATCTTGAGCAGCGGCGTTGATCATTTGTTGTGTAATTACAGGACTGCCTCCTTCGCCGTCGTTATCGTTATCGATTCCATCTTTAAATGGGAATCCTAGTTTATCTTGTGTTACCATAATTAAATGGATCTGTCCTTTCTGGAATTCATCCAGCGGTGGCCAAATATTCCATTTAACCCCAGAAACCTGGTTAATCATTTCTTGTGTGACAGTTGGACTATTGGCTTCCACTTTAAATCGTGGATGTTTGGTTACATATTCCGGATCTACGGGTTGAGCTATACGGTCAGCATAAGTAACGCCGCGTTGAACTCCGAAAGGAATGTGAGTTTGATTTTCGTCGATAAGACCGTTTCCGTTGTCGTCAACGAGATTATCAGGAGTTTCACCCTCGAGCATCTCAGCAGAAATAAAATTGTTTAATTCAGGGCTATCGCCGTCATTGTCTATTCGATCGGTGGCATTACCAGGAGTTTCGAGGAATGAAACAGCTACAATTCCGACAGGATCGGAACCGAATGTAGGCGCTTTGTGGTCGTTATCTCTCGACCATGCAATATCTTCGAGCAAGTCGAACTCGGAAATATCATCCTGAGAATCACCGTCTCCGCCTACGAAATCGGCATACCATACCGTCACGCCAACTTTATTGATATCCCTTGTGCCATCATTTTTGATGTAATGCAATAAATAGAGAGCGTCTTCGACAAGTACTTGTGACCAGGCAAGTGCACGAACATCAAGGAGAATGCCGAGACCTTTACGTGTCATGTCAGTAGTGTCGGGGAAATAGTTCACATAGCGGTCATATTTATCGTCAGAGGCTCTGTAGAACATTTCCTGGTCAGCGTTAAATACATTCTTACCAAAATATCCATTCCATGAACCTGGCCAGCCGGGGTCAACTTCATCGTTCATTTTATCCGGCCAGAAAGCGGGCCAAGTTTCTTCATCCACACTCGTTGCAATTTCATTTTTCTTTTCGTTGAAATATCCTGGTACAGGCTCGAAATTCCATGTTTTCCCTTCCGGAGATTGACGGAAATTAAAGACGTCTATAATCCTCTGTCTTTCGCCTGCATTATCGATAACTTCACCACCGACAAATACTCCCTGCATAGCCAGATATACTTGACCGGTATTTTTAGGCCATTCGTATGGAGTTTGAACAGAGATGGGATACTGTCCACCTTCTCTTCCAGTCATTCCGAAATTAAATACCGTAGTCCTGATACGGTTTCCTTCCATCTGTCCTTTAGTTCTTTTGGTCGGGTCGCCTCTTTCTTTACCCGGAGTATATTGTGCATAAATATTAACAGTCATCATCATGGAAACAATTATGCATAAAATTTTGATGCTCTTGTTCATATCAGTTCTCCTGCTTTCCATTAAAATGATAATTCTAAACCAAATTGAATTAAACGCGGCTCACCGTAGTTAGTGGGATACCGCAAATATTCTTCTACCGAATTAGGACGTTTAGGATCGTCGCCCACATTTCTTCCTTCTGTCGTATAATCGGGTTTACCGGTATCGCCGAAAACGTTAACTACCACACGTGTATCGAATAAATTAAATACATTCAAAAACGATGTAAGGGAGATACCGGCGATATCAAATGTTTTGTGTAGTCTAAGGTCAAAAACATGTTGCGTAGGTCTACGCCTGCTATTTCTTTGCAACCCAGAAGTTATTCCCCTGTCTGCGATATACTGTGTAATAGAAGGAGTATATGGCAATCCAGTGCCGTATCTGGCAATAAGAGATGCGCCCCAATCATTGTCTCCCACAAAGAAAGAGAGGTTAACAAGATGTCTCTGATCCCAGTCGAGCGGAATTAAATACAATGTCGGTTCGTTATTGCCAAGTTGTGCATAAAATTCATCTTCTGGGTTGGAATTGCTACCTTCGGCTACCTGATAAGTATAATTAAGGTCGATAGCATAATGATTGCTGAAACGTTTATTAAGATTTAATGTAATCCCTTTCACATTAGAATAATCTTTATTTATATAGGTAGAATAACTAACAAGATTTCGAGTGATTATAAGTGGACCTGCAGTAATCCAATTTCTTATGTCGCGATAAAATGTAGTTACATCTACAGTATAATCCTCGAAAAATTGTTGCCTGAGTCCGATTTCGTACATAACAGTGCTCTGTGGCTTGAGGTCTGGATTGCCGTACGGTCCATAAGCGCTTCCAGTATTGGGCACGTAATACGGCCCGCGATTGTAGAGATACTGGAACGTGGGCACCTGTAAAAATTGTCCGTATGAAAAATGTAATACTCCTTTGTCACTAATTGGATATGCAATACCGAAGCGAGGACCAATAGCCCATTTCGGTGTTGCATTTTTATAAAAATATGGTTCTCTTTCTTCGATGCTCAAAGCTGCAAGTTCTTCTCTTAACGGTAAATAAATGTTTGGATCTGTTGGGTCTACCAATACTTTGGCATTCGAATTAAAATAATCGAGACGAACACCGATGTTAATAATCACACTTTCATACTCGATTTTATCCTGAATATATGCAGAAAATTCATACGGTGTATTCGAATATTTTGTTCTATTCGGTGTATTCTCTGCAGGTATTGAAGGTACAAAAGGTTCTACAGGCACACCATTTACTCTCAAGGGCTCCAAATTATAATCGTCCACGTCAATTTTATGCCAGCGTCCTTCAACCCCAAATTTTACAAGATGTTTATCCGTAATCTGGCTTGTAAAATCGAATTTACCGATAAGTGAATTTGTACTTCTGAAGAATCTGTGAAGATTTGTGCCTTTTGATGCAAAGGCATAGCTTACTGTAATTAAAGAATCGGGATGCAAATATCTTGAGTCAAGAGGATCTTCGTAGAGCCATTCGTTAAATTCCTTAAAAAAATTGGAAACTTTAACAGTATAATAAGTCCTGCTCGAAAGTGTATGAGTAAGAGTAAATGTTGCATTATAGCTATCCGAAAATTTATTAACGTCGCCATCAGGATTTAATTTAAAGAAATGATTATAATCTCTAAAATCCTCAGTAGAATAGAGCAATTCGGCATTCATTTTAATTGCAGAAGTTGCCCATAAACTAAGATTCAACTGGCCTAAAAAACGTTTATTCCAGTTCATTGGGACCAGCTCGCCGTCGCCAGTTGTACCGTCTGGATTAAATTTTCTTATACCATAAAGATAACCGTCGTCATAGACGTATCTTGCATTTGAAAAGAAAGTAAGTTTATTATTAGTAAATGGTATGGGACCACTCAAACTGCCCTGGAAATTATAATTTGCAACTGGATTAAATTTGTCGATCCCAGTAAAATATTTAGTAAAATTCGAAAGATAATCGCTGGTGTAGACTTTAACATTGGCATCGTATTTTGAACTGCCTTCTTTTGTTACAACGTTAATAATTCCAGAAAGAGCCTGTCCGTATTCTGCATTGAAGGTACCGCTTATAACTTGCAATTCCTGGACGCTACTGTTGTCAATTTCAATACCACGGCTGTTGTCGAAAGCATCGGTAACCGAGATACCGTTAACCCAGTAAGCAATTTCAGAAGATCGCCCGCCACGAATATGAAATTCGCCCCCTGCTCCTTTTGTGACACCTGCTTGAAGTTGCAATACGTCGTTTAATTCAGTCACAGGTAAATTGCTTATCTCCTCGGAAGTAACTTTAGCCTGACTGGAAGTAATGTCTTTCTGGATGCCATAAACATCTGCACTAACTACAATATCTCCAAGTGTAACAGCAGATTCTTCCATTTCTACATTCTGTACAGTTGTAAGATCAATCGATATTTTTACATCGTTTACAATTACGGTTTGATAACCAACGAACTGATATTTAACAGTATATTTCCCCGGCGGTATATTAAGAATAATGTAATTTCCATCAATATCAGTTGCCCCGCCGATTGTTGTGCCTTCCAGAATAATATTAACAAGCGGAAGTGGTTCCCCCGTCTTTTTATCGGTTACTTTTCCGACCAGTTTACCGGTCGTTCCTCCTTGAACAACCTGCACAATAGATATTATCATTACTATTACAATCGATAATACTTTTTTCATATTATGACTCCTCTAATATTTCAATTTCACTCAATAATTTTTCATTTATTTTGATATCTATATTTTTCTTTTTCCCGTTTATGTATTGTTCCATTATCATTTTTGACTTTTCTTTTTTGAGCAATCTTTCCGCACTATCTTTTACCTGTTCATAAGGTATCAATCCACCTTCTTTCTTGCCCAAAAGTTTAACTATTGCGTATCCATTTCCAGTTTTGACCGGTCCTATCAGCTCACCTGGTTCGGCGTTTAATAAGTTGTCTTTAAGAATTCCAAAATTAGAAGCAGCTGTAAAATCGACCACTCCTTCATTTACCGCAGTGGACTTTCGCACTGAATATTCTTTTGCCAGTTTGCCAAAATTGTCGTTATTGTCGAGCCATTTACGAATAGTATCTGCCAATTCTTTATTTTCTACTACTATTTCTTGAACTTTTAGCAAAGGCTCTTTTTTGAAATATTGTGGATTCTCCAGATAAAAACGATAAATAGCACTATCTGCAAATTTATACGCGTTATGAATCTCTTCACGTTTATATTTCAGGAAGAGATTTTTATGATATTTCTCGATAACCTTCTCTACTTCTAACTCTTTATCATAGCCTCTTTCAGCGGCAGTACTTAATAATATTCCTTGTAAAATAATTCCTTTTATAACTGTTTCAAGGGAGTGTGTATCTGTAATTTTAGTTCGATGATAACTTGGTATGGCATTAATTTCGTTGTATAGTTCTGCTACTGAATATGCTTTACCGTTGTATTCTGCACAAACATCTGCCGCATCATTATTAAATTGTTCTTTATTGTCTGCCTTTAATAGTAAGTAGTAAAGTTTATTAATTCCTGCCTGGTTGAATTTGATTTTATCGAAATTAATCATGTTGTTCATATAATTTAACTCGGCATCGCGTTTTTTACGTAAACGTACTACCTGCATCATGTGTGATTTCTTTTTTTGAAATTCCCATTCGGTAATTATTGGCAATGTAACTTTGTCTTCGAGTTTAATAATACTATATCCATATTTTGTCTTCACTGGTGTAGAAATTTCACCAATTTTCATTTTGTATGCAGCATCTTCAAATGCGGGGTCCATATCGCCCCAACTAAAGTATCCCAGATATCCACCGTTATTAGCAAGTAAACTATCCGTAAAAATAGTTTTAGCAAGAGAATCAAAATCAGCGCCGTTACGAAGAAGCTCATATAAACTATCTGCTTCTTCTTTTGTAAAAGCAAAGAGATGTCTCGCAGCTACTTTTTGATTTGTCTTTAAGAATGCGTCTCGCAATTCTTCTTCAGTAGCGGTTATTTTTGCATAAATTTCACGGTCTTTCAAGTAAGCTAATATAGTCTGCTTTCTTGCCCATTCGAGCTCTTTATTGTATTCTGGATTATTAAAAATTGCACTGTTGTCATCATAATAATAAAGTAGAATTTCATTGATCATATTGTTCAAAATTGCTTTACGCGTAGTAATATTGTCTTTAATGCCGGAAGCCAATAAATATTCTTCATAACGCGAAACAAAATCATTTACATTAATAATTTTTTCGCCTACTACTGCCAATGCTGAATCTTTATGTTGAGCAGTAGCCAGCTTGAATGTTACAAGTAAAGAGACAATCAAAATTAAATACTGTTTACTATTCATAATTTCTACTTTAATATCATTATCTGATAACCATTTAATGAAATTTTTCCGCTGCAATTTATTGCCTTTCCCGTAATCAGGTCGGTCTTTGTATTCGTCTGGTTAATTTCAATTTCCTTTTGCTCGTTATCGATATTAGCAACTACAATAATTTCTTCTTCGCCTAAAATTCTTTTGTATGCCAGTATATTTTTCTCAGCTAATTTGTCATTGAATTCGAGAGTACCAATTGCTAAAACTTTATTGTCCTTTCTAATTGCCGCCATTTTTTTATACCAATCAAAAAGCGATTGGTCAAAAAAGACTGAATCTGCAGGTCGGGCTTTTCCAGATGGATGCGATTTCTCGACTTCATAATTTAATTCCTTCCAGATCATCGGCTTACGACAGTCGGGGTCATCGCCACCCCACATTCCAGCTTCGTCGCCGTAGTAAATGTGAGGCGCACCTGGAAGCGTAAATTGCAATGCAACTGCAAGTTTTTGTTTTTCTCTTTCGATTTCATTTGGTTTCCTTACATCGAAGTCGGGATTTTGTCCAGGATTGCCCGATTGGTCATACATATTATCGGGATTAACAATCAAGGAAGCCAGCCGTTCGGTATCATGACTTCCCATTAAATTCATCATTGCATAAAAATTAATACCGTATTGTTTCATCATAGTATTAACAGTGTCGATGAAACCATCTACACCAGTAAAAAACTTTTTCGAAAAAATGAGGTCTTTAACCGCGCGCGTAAATCTGTAATTCATTACTGCATCGAACTGAGTTTGTAACCATGGAGCAGCATTAAACATTTCATTATTGTTCCAGTTCTTCCACCATACTTCACCGACCAGATAAGCTTCGGGATTAATTTCCCTGACCCATTTTCTGAATTTAATCCAGAACGTATGATTAACCATTTCTGCTACATCGAGTCGCCAGCCGTCAATACCGTCTTCGGGATTGCCGTCATTGTTTGGATCCATCCATCTCTTTATTATATAATGAATATGTTCCGCAGGCTCTTCAACTATTCCGTTTTCGTCTTCTCTAATTTCAGGTAAATCTTTAACCCCGTACCAGCCTTCATAATCAAATTCGTCTTCAGGTGTTGTGGGATCGTCCCATTTTTTAATTGTATACCAGTTCTTAAAACGGGAATTCTGTTGATTCTTTATTATCTCCTGAAAAGCCCAAAAATTTCTGCCTGTATGATTGAATACTCCATCGATAATTATTTTAATCTCTCTTTTGTGAGCTTCTTTTATCAATTCGAGGAAAAGTTTGTCTGCCGAAGTCCATTGCCAGGAAGAAGGATCTTCTGGATTTTCTTTTTCCCAAACTAGTCGATCGCCTTCAGGATCTGGCCCGAAATTATTATCGATATGGTGGTACATCGAAGCATCGTATTTATGCAACGACGGCGATTCAAAAACAGGGTTGAGATAAATTGCCGTTATCCCAAGTTCTTTTAAATAATCGAGTTTATCAATAATTCCTTTAATATCGCCTCCGTATCTTCTTAAGCCTGCATTTCTGTAAAAGTCGAAACCCGTACTTTCTTCCCATGGTTGGAGTTTATACCAGTCAGAAGTCCAAGGATGAGTTTGCCAGCCTTTTGGTGTAAAATATGGCCAGGCGCCTTCCATGTCTTCTGGCTTTGGATCGTTCGATTTATCCCCGTTATTGAAACGTTCAGGAAAAATTTGATACCAAATTGCTTCTTTTGCCCACTGCGGTGGCTCATCGAATCTTACTTGTCCGAAAATAAACGCAGTCGAAAAGATGATTAAAATCGTTGTAACAAATTTCATATCATTATCCTAATACTTTAATTCAATTGTAATGTTATCCGACACCGGTAGCTGTATGCTTAATTGGTTATTTTCAAAATGGAAATCATCTGTTTTATTGCCGTTGACTGTTAAAGTGCGCGGCTTTTCGACACCTACAAAAAGGAACTCGTATTTTTTGACGCTGCTTTTGTAACCCTTGTGTTCCTTTGTCGCTTTAAGGGATATCTGCTTGCCATTGGTATTAAGAATGAACTTCGTAAGAGAATATTGACCGTTTTTATATTCATAAGAAATGCCATCGTCTTCGTAGAATTGATATTCCGAATTTGCAGTCGGGAATACAAGAAAGCGGAGCGAGTCGATCTCTTTTTCGCCAACGTAGTTAACTACTTCCTGCATTGGAATAATTCCGCCAGCTTTAACAAAAAGTAAAATTTCATCGAGTGGCACTTCTTTAATTATCCACCTGCCGCCGTCGACCACACTGTTGTTTGTCCAATCGTACCACTTTCCTTCGGGTAGATAAAGTTTTTTGAATTTATCGTAAGATATTAAGACGGGAGCTACCAGCAGATTTTCGCCCACCATGAATTGGTATTGAGCCTCGCGACTGTATGAATTTTCATCTTCTGGATAGTTTACAAACATGGCTCTCATAATGGGCAAACCCGTCATCGATGAGTTATAAAATTCATTATATAAGAATGGAAGTAGACGGTATCTCATTTCGATCGCTTTGCGCACGTCTTTTTCAACAAACTCGCTGAAATTATACGGCTCGCGTTGACGGGTATCTACAGCAGAATGACCCCGGAAAAACGGTGTAAAAGCTCCTAATTGATACCATCTTCTGTAAAGATTATCCGAAGGTTCTCCGATAAAACCGCCTACGTCGGAACCAATGAACGGTACACCACTGAGTCCCATACCAAGCGACATTGTACAAGCAAGTATTAGATGTTCGTCGTTGGCAACATTATCACCCGTCCAGACTGCTGCATATCTTTGGATACCAGCATAACCAGCGCGTGTTAAAACAAAATGTCTTCTGTCTGAATATCTTTTTAATCCTTCGGCAGTAGCTCGTGCCATCGACAATGCGTAAACATTATGAATTTTTTTATGTGTGGCTTTATATCCATTATCGTCAAAGAGAACGATATCCGGGAAATTTTGTCCCCATACAGCAGGCTCGTTCATATCGTTCCAGAAACCTTCAACTCCCTGTTTAAGAAAAAGCGATAGTTTGTCGCCCCACCATTCTCGTGTTTCTTTTTTAGTGAAATCCGGGAAATACGCCCAGCTTGGCCATACTTCTCCCTGATAATATTCTCCGTCCGGATATTTTGCAAAGAGGTCCTTTTCAACACCCTCTTTTGCAACAAAATAGTTCGAGTCGACTTTAACTCCTGGATCGATAATCGGTACAACTTTATATCCCATTTCTTTCAAATCCGAAAGCATTTTTTCAGGCTGCGGAAATCGCTCCTTGTTCCAAGTAAATACCCGGTATCCGTCCATATAATGGATGTCAAGATAGAGGACATCACACGGAATATTACTGTCACGGAAAGCTTTCGCAACTCTACGTACCGACGATTCGGGATAATAGCTGTATCTGCTTTGTTGATATCCGAGAGCCCATTTTGGTGGCAATTCCATTCTACCGGTTAATTTAGTATAATCGGAAATAACTCTCTTGATGTCAGGTCCGTATATGAAATAATAATCCATTTCACCTTTCTCTGCTCCGAACCAGTAAAACCGGTTATTGCTTGCCCCAAAATTAAAATGGGATTTGTACGGATTATCAAAGAAGATGCCGTAGGCTTTGTAATCTTTAATCCCGATGAAAAAAGGGATTGACTGATATAATTCGTCCTTGCGTGTATCGTATGCAGGAAAGTCGCTATTCCAGAGAGTATATTGCTTGCCATTCTTTAATAGTCCGTCCGATTTTTCGCCGAGTCCATAAAATCTTTCATTCGTGTTTAATTCTTTGAAACATCTTATGTCGTCGCCGTCGAAAGCAACGCCGAAACTTTTATGATCTGCATTAACAAGATTATTGTCTTTATCGTAGATTGATACACGGCAGGGATTTTTAGAAATCTTTATCTTTAATTCCGATGTGGTAATAACAAATTCATCGCCTGAGTCGTTAAAATCGAAATTGGTTCTTTCTGGCATTTCATAAACAATGGCATAGGAGGGTGCAGCATCGAATTCATTTCTTTGTGTATATCTAAATCTAATTATATTTCGATCCAGAACGTAAAGGTTGAATTTCGCATTATCCAGCACGAACTCAACACGATTGTTTAGCACATTATATTCTTTAACTTTTCCTACAAATTCGAATTCCGCAATAATTTCAACAGATTGAATAACTACCAAAAAAAGGATGACAGCAAATTTTTTCATTATATCTCCTGTTTATTCAACTGAAAAAAAACCAGATGCCGATCGTTAGAAAAAGAATGACACCTGCGAATAAAATTGTTTGTTTATCGTAAACGCTGCCCGAAGAAGTAAATTGAAGAATCGGATTTGCATGCCGGGATTTCAAAATTGCATTGAATAAGAACATCACCGACAAAGTGAACACAAAGAGCAATATTGCAAAATGGAGATAATTGATATTAATCAGGAACAAGAGAATTTCGTTCGTCACATAACCACCTCTGTTCATCGATTCGATTGCAAATCGAAACAAGCCGACAAGTTCACCTGTAGTCAATGCGAGGAAAATCGATTTAAAGTTGATATTTTTCACAAAAAGTGCAGCAATAAATACAGCAGTTATCGGTGCGCTTACATAAGCCTGCGTGCTCTGAAGAAATAGATAAATCTGGTTATTAACTATTTTTATAAATGGCAGAAGTACCAGTGTTAAAACTACCACAATAATAGTGGCCATTCTTCCCACAAGAACGAGAGTCCTTTCCGATGCATCCGGATGTGTCGATTTATAGAAGTCGATAGTATAAACAGCAGCTATGCTGTTAAATGCAGCCGACAAAGACGACATCATTGCACCAAAAAATCCAGCTATTATAAGTCCTTTTATTCCCGCAGGTATAATGTCGCTCACAAGGAGCGACGTGTAAGCATAATTTCCTTTCAATTCAGGATAGAGTACCACAGCAGTCATCCCCGGAATTACAAATAAGAAGATCGGCAAGATTTTAAGTAATCCTGCAAAGAGAGTACCCTTTCGTGCATCTTCAACTCTTCTTGCAGCGAGTATACGTTGTACAATGTAATTATCCGTGCACCAGTACCAGAAAGCAATAATAGGAGCTCCGAATAGAATGCCCGTCCAGGGGAATTCAGGGTCGTCCATCGGTTTGAACATCTGAAAATAGTCAGCTGGCAACTTTTGAAACAATTGCTCGACGCCACCGATTTCCTTCAATCCGATAAACGCAAAAATTGCGGATGTAATGAGGAATAAAATTCCTTGAAAAATTTGGGTTCTTATAACAGCCGAAAAACCTCCTATCAAAGTATAAATTCCGCTTGCCAGAATTATAATTATGGCAGAGGAAAACAAACTCCATCCCAGAACTGCATTAAAAAGGATTCCACCGGCAAAAAGTGTTACAAGAATTTTCGTAAAAATGTGCGAGAATATCGTTAGTCCTGCAAACAGTTTTCTATTTTTTTCTCCGTAAACAATTCCAAAAAATTGAGGTGAGGTAAGGACTTCTGACTTTTTATATAAAGGAGCCAGCATCCATCCCAGCAAAACCAGCAGGAAAATGGCAATCAATTCATATTGCCCCACAGCCAATCCTCTTTGCGAACCCGACTCAGCCAGTCCAATTAAATGTTCGCTCGAAATATTTGTAACAAACAACGAGAAACCAACTATTACCCAGTTTAAGCTACGGCCCGCCAGGAAATAATCGTCGACACCCTTATCTTTGAATTTTGAATAGAGACCAATAACAATAACTATTAGCAGATAGCCAATAATTATTATACCGTCATATATATTTATCACACCATTCATAGGGCATAACATCATTCAAATTAAATACCAATTTCAGTATGGGTTAAAACGCAATAGAAGCATCTTTTAAAACAGGGACGATCTGTCAATTATCATATTTATAATCAAGCGTTATTATAATAATAAGTCGATGGGATACTTTTTCCTGAATTGAACTTTTTGTTTTAGTCGATAATTGTTTTTGTTATAAACTCGTTTTTTGAAAAAATTTCTTTTAACTTAGTGTTCAAATTTCAATGAAAAACGGATGAGGTTTTAAAATGTTTGACGAGAACTACAAATTCACCGCAGTCGACCGCTTTTTGAAATACGTTAAAATCGAAACTACATCAAACGAAGAATCGACCACATTTCCGAGCGATAAGAAACAACTCGAACTTTCAAAGCTCTTGGTTGAAGAATTGAAAGATATTGGTATGCAAGACGTTGAAATGGACGAGTACGGTTATGTAATGGCTACTCTCCCTTCCAATATCGACAAAGACATACCGGTAATCGGATTTATTGCGCATGTCGATACTTCTCCAGCAGTAAGTGGAAAAGATGTTAAACCGGTGATTCATAAAAATTATCAGGGTGGAGATATTATTTTGCCAGGCGACACTACGAAAGTAATTAAAGCCGAAGAAAATCCAGAGTTGAAGAACATGATAGGCTTCGACATTATAACAAGCGATGGCGCAACACTTCTGGGTGCCGACGACAAAGCCGGCATTGCCGAAATAATAGATGCAATGAATTACTTAATTGAGCACCCAGAAATTAAACACGGCAAAATTAGGGTATGTTTTACTCCCGACGAAGAAGTGGGGCGAGGTACAGAAAAATTCGACGTTAAAAAATTCGGTGCAAATTACGCTTACACAATCGACGGCTCGACTCGTGGCGAAGTTGAAACCGAGACATTCAGCGCCGACGCTGTAGTTGTTAAATTCCACGGCAAAAATGTGCACCCCGGCTACGCAAAAAACAAAATGATAAATGCAATTAAAATTGCAGCCAATTTCATCGATATGCTGCCGAAAACATATCTCTCACCCGAGACCACTGAAAAACGGGAAGGCTACGTACACCCGACTTCCGTAACAGGCAATGAAACTGAAACAGTAGTAAAATTTATTATTCGCGATTTTGAAGCAGAGAAATTAGAAGAATATGAATCCCTCCTCAAAGAACTGGCAGAAAAAGCTGTTGCCAATTTTCCAGGTTCTTCATACGATTTTGAAGTAATTGAACAATACCGGAACATGAAATACATTTTGGACCAGCATCCACAGGTTGAAGCATACGCAATTGAAGCTTTGAATCGACTCGGCATAAAACCGATTAAATCTGCCATCAGAGGCGGTACAGACGGTGCACGCCTGAGTTATATGGGACTTCCTACTCCAAATCTTTTTGCTGGCGGACATAATTTTCACGCATATACAGAATATGTTGCCGTTCAGGATATTGAAGCCGCTGTCAAAATGATCGTTACACTTGCACAAATATGGGCAGAAAAATCGTAATTTTTGCTTGAACTGCCGCTGTCCGAACTCAGCGGCATTATTTTATAAATTACTACACACTTATGAAACAACTTAAGCGTGCAACTGACATAACTCTCGGGATAAATATTTTCCTGTTTCTAATCAAAGCAATTGTGGGAATATTGTCGAATTCAATTGCTGTAATTTCAGAAGCACTTAATTCATTTACAGATATTCTTGTTTCAATTGGAATTAAAATTGCAGTCAAAATTTCAAAAGACAAACCGGATTCAAAGCATCAATTTGGTCACAACGCCGCACAGCCAATTGCTGCTTTTATACTGGCGGTTTTCGCTTTTGTAGTAGGAATTAATATTGTCGAAGAATCGATCAAAAGATTGATAAAACCTCACCCGATCAACCCGATTCCAGAAGTTTATATAGTTCTTCTTGTCACAATTATTACAAAAATCATATTGAGCAGATATCAGATAAGTATCTGTAAAAAATACAAAAGTCCTGCAATCAAAGCAGCCTCGATAGACAGTATTAACGACGTACTTGCATCTTCAATTGCTTTAGTCGGATTTTGGGGCAGCGTTTACAATCTCGAATATTTTGATGGAATTGCAGGCATAATGGTTGCCATGTTCATTTTCAAATCCGGTTATGAAGTAGGCCGGGAAAATATCGATTACTTGATGGGGCGTTCGGCTCCCGCAGAATTTGACTCTCAACTGAGAAATATCACAATGCAAATTCATGGTGTCAAAGGGATAAACGAACTCCGTTCCCACTTCGTGGGCGATAAATATCACATCGAAATCCACATCGAGGTAGACAAGGATATTCCCACATCAATTTCTCACGACATCGGTAATAAAGTACGCCAGAGTCTCGAAGAGCTCGATGAAATTCAAAAGGTATTCGTTCATGTCGACCCCATATAAGTTGAATTTTTGTCGATAATTTTTGTTATTATTTGTGTCAATATTATGAAGTGTGAAAATTGAAAAAACTAACCTTATTGGAAGTACTAAATTCAAGCTGCGAGAAATACAGCAACAACACTGCCGTATCATACATCGATCAGCCTCCAATTACGTATCAAAAATTCAAAGAAAAAGTCGAAAATATTTCTGCGTATCTCAAATCAAACGGCATTATTGCAGGCGACAAGGTGGCCATATTGAGCGAGAATCAGCCTAACTGGGCTGTTACTTATTTTGCTATTACAACAATGGGCGCAATTGCCGTTCCGGTTATGACTGAATTCACCGCTTCGGAAGTACAACATGTACTCAGGCATTCAGAATCGAAAGCAATTTTTGTTTCGTCCAAACAGTTTTCTAAGATAGAAGATTTCGACAGTAATAATTTAACTCTCCGAATTTTAATTGACGATTTTTCGATAATACCGGCTAATACGAAAAGCGATCTACTCAAAGAAATATTGAAAAGCGGTAAAAGGGAATTTTCAAAAATTAAAGAAGCAGCTTTGAAATTCATTGGTTTATTATCTGACGAAGTGGAAGAGGAAAATCCCGCACTGATACTTTATACTTCGGGCACCACCGGCCATTCCAAAGGAGTTGTACTGACGCATAAAAATATTGTTTCAAATGCACTCGACACTTTATCGATCGTAGAAGTTACTTCGACAGACAGGCTGCTCTCAATTCTCCCCTTATTCCATACAATTGAATCGACATTGGGATTGGTAACGCCCTTCATCGCTGGAGCATCGATAACATATTTATCGAAACCACCAACAGCAGCAGTTCTGCTTCCTGCTCTTCAAAAAGTAAAACCGACTGTTATACTCGCCGTCCCTTTAATTATCGAAAAAATTTATAAGTTGAGAGTATTGCCCGAAATAAACAGAAAGATGATTACGAGGAAATTGTACGGCATATCATATTTCAGAAAAAAGATTAATTCAATTGCAGGTAAAAAATTGATGCAAACATTCGGTGGAAATTTGAAGATGTTATGTCTTGGTGGAGCGGCTCTTGCTGCAGACGTCGAGTTGTTCCTAAAAGAATCGCGGTTCCCTTATGCCGTAGGTTATGGCTTAACCGAAACTTCACCACTTGTAACCGGTACAAAACCGGAACTTGTTAAATTCAGGTCGGCTGGCAAAGCTCTTCCGAACGTAAGTATCAAAATTGACAATCCTGACCCGACAACAGGAGAAGGCGAAGTGCTGATCAAAGGCCCGAATGTGATGAAAGGTTATTTCAAAGATTTAGAAAAAACAAAAGAAGTGTTTACGGAAGATGGATGGTTCAGAAGTGGCGACCTCGGATTTATCGACGAGGAAGGTTATCTCTTTATTAAAGGTCGTTCTAAAAATGTAATTATCGGTCCAAACGGAAAAAACATTTATCCCGAAGAAATCGAATCACTAATAAACGAATCGACTTATGTGCTGGAATCGCTTGTTGTCGAAAATAATGGTCAATTGATAGCGCGTGTCTTTCTTAACTACGACGTTATCGATAAAGAAACTAAAGACATGGACGACTCTCAATCGCGACAATTCATTCAGAAATTATTGAATGACATTTTAACAAACGTTAATTTGCGCGTTAATAAATTTTCACAATTAAATAAAATTATAGAGCAACTGGAACCATTTGAAAAAACACCTACTCAAAAAATCAAAAGATATCTCTACACATAATAGAAACTATTTTAATTTGTCAATGTATTAATACCAAATAATTCGGACTATTCAATGAAAAAATTAACTCTGTTACTCAGTTTTATATTGCTTGTCGGCTCTGTCAACGCACAAAATTTAGAAGAAGTAATTAAGAAAAACCATTCAATCGATTCATCGAGAGTAATTCTTCCGGAAGAAACAAATGCAAGAGTCGCTCAGGTAATAACAAGAATTCTCAGCCGTTACCACTTTCGCAAAGAGCCACTTTCAGATACTCTTTCATCCCTCATATTCGACCAGTACATAAAAAATCTGGACAATTCTAAACTCTATTTTCTAAAAAAAGAGATAAATCAATTTGAGAAATATCGTCACGAATTCGACAACTATCTTGAGACAGGCGATCTGACAGTTCCATTTGAAATATTCAATCTCTATAAAAAAAGATTAGGTGAACGCGTAAAATACGTTGAAAAAATTCTCCAGCACGAATTCGATTTCACTGAAGATGAATACTTTCAACCCGATAGAGATAGCGCTGAGTGGGCTGAAACAGAAGAAGAATTAGACGAGTTATGGAGACTTCGTTTAAAAAACGACGCATTGAATTTAATCCTATCGGGTAAAAACTGGGAGGGTGCAGTTGATGTTTTGTTGAAGCGTTACCGGAACTATCACAAAATCATTCTTCAATACGAATCCGAAGACGTGTTTTCCGTCTTCATGAATTCAGTAACTCAGGTTTACGATCCGCATTCAGATTACTTATCGCCTTCGGCTTCTGATAATTTCGATATCAGTATGAAGCTTTCGCTCGAAGGAATTGGCGCTACTCTTCGCCAGGATTATGATTATACAGTAGTAGTTAGCATTGTGCCTGGTGGTCCTGCAGATAAAAGCGGTCAACTGCATGCTGAGGATAAAATAATCGGAGTGGCTCAGGGCGAAGATGGTGAAATGGTCGATGTTGTTGGCTGGCGCCTCGATGATGTAATTAAATTAATACGCGGTAAGAAAGGTACACTGGTGCGTCTATCGATTCTTAAGGCTGAAGACGGAAGCAATGCGCAACCCACAGAAATTAAAATTGTGCGCGACGAAGTTAAACTCGAAGAGCAGGCTGCCAAAAGTGAAATTATTAACATCGAAGAAGATGGATCGAATTTCAAACTGGGCGTTATTAAACTTCCATCATTTTATAGCGACTTCGAAGCACAACAGAAAGGATTGCAAGATTACCGAAGTACTACACGCGACGTTAAAAAAATACTCGATGAATTTAAGAAAGAAAAAGTAGACGGTGTAATTCTCGATTTAAGAAATAACGGTGGTGGTTCCCTTCAGGAAGCAATTAATCTTACGGGTTTATTTATAAAAGCTGGTCCAGTGGTTCAGGTAAAAAATATTATGAACATAGTCGAGGTAAACAGCGATCGCGATTCGGCAATTTATTACGATGGTCCTCTGGCAGTACTTGTCAATCGATTCAGCGCATCGGCTTCCGAGATTCTATCGGGTGCAATTCAGGACTACGGGCGCGGGCTTGTAATAGGAGAAAATACTTTCGGCAAGGGCACCGTTCAAAACTTGCTCGACTTGAACAGCCAAATTCCGATTAAAGACAAAAAACTGGGCAAACTGAAATTAACAATTGCCAAGTTTTATCGCATTACAGGCAATTCTACTCAAAACAAAGGTGTCGAACCTGATATCAATTTCCCATCTCTATACGAATCAAAAGAATTCGGCGAAAGCGCTTACGACAGAGCGTTACCGTACGACACAATCAATCCCCTGCCATACGACCCGTACGATAATTTGACGAGTTTAATTCCGCTTCTGGAAGAAAAACACGAAAAGCGTGCACAAAATGACCCGGAATATCAATTCCTCCTCGATGATATAAGGGAATTCAAAAAGAAAAGAGAAAAGAAACTTTTTACTTTGAATCTTGAAGAAAGAAAAGCTGAAAAAGAAAAAGCCGACGCCGAGAAAAAAAGAAGGGACGAAGAGAAAGCAAAATTACTTGGCATCGATATTAAAGAAAAGGACGAAACTTCTTCAAAAGACTCATGGATTAAAGACTACGAATTGAAAGAAACCGGCAGAATTTTAGCAGACTTTATATTAACCAAAGTAGGTTAACATGTGCGCTTTCCCGATACTAATTCTAATCTATTGACTAATATCGGGAGAGCGCTTTATCATATCAATTTAATTCATTTCTATTGCACATCTATTAAAAATATTTAAAAGAATTTAAATTCCTTAAAAAACATTTCATCAAGCATTTCGTTTTTCGTTCGTTTTAACTCAATTCACTACGGCACGTCTTTTGTAATCATACCTATCTATGATTGACGATCAATACATACAACTCTCTTTAATACTGTTGTACATTCTAATGGTTGCAGTATTGTGCCGAATGCTAATAAAAATCGGTAAAAAATAACTACGGAAAAATTGTTATGACAAAAACCAAATTGCTTTTTATTTTACTATTATTTACTTATCCTCTTGCCGCTCAATCCTACGATTCAAATCTCGAAAATCTAATCGAACGGGCAATACGGGTAAGCCCCAAACTGAAAATGCTGCGTGTCAAACAAAACATATCGGAATCAAAAATACCACAGGTTTCCAATCTGCCTGACCCGATGCTTACATTCGGAGCTATGAATCTTCCGGTTAATTCATTTAAATTCTCACAGGAACCGATGACGTCTAAAATAATCGGACTGAGTCAAGCCGTACCTTTCCCGGGCAAATTAAACGCAGCAGAAAGAGTGCAGGCACAGGACGTGGAAATTAATCAGCAGGAAATTGACGATGCAATAAATGAAATCATCAACGAAGTCCAAAAATATTATTACGACCTTCGATTCTATCGCGAAGCCATCCGCATTGCAAATAAGAGCAAAAATCTGCTCGCTCAAATTGCCGAGGTAGTTAGAACAAAATATGCCGTTTCGAAAGCCAGTCAACAAAACCTGATACAAATTGAAGTGGAGATAACAAAAATCAACGACAAAATCGAAGAGTTGAAAAGTATGGAGAACTCTGCTCTAACTGCGTTAAATTCGCTGTTGTTAAAAGAACCCACATCTCCAATCGAAACGGACACTATTCCTGACATTAAACATTTAAGAATCGATTTTAACAAATTGGTTGAAATTGCCAGAGAAAACAGACCTTTTTTAAAAGGAATTCTTCTGGCAAAAGAAAAATCTGAACTAATGGAAAAATTGTCTGAATATGAATTCTATCCGAACTTCAACTTTGCAATTCAATATTCGCAACGCGATAAACTTGCGCCGTCAAATATTGCATTAAACGATTTTCTGTCTTTTGTAGTCGGTCTGAATATTCCCCTCGATTACGGCGGAAAGAAATCCTCTAAAGTAGAAGAAGCGAAATTAATGCAACAACTTTATACCGATCAGTACAATCTCGCACTTCAAACTCTCTATAAAAATTTCGGTAATTCGTTAGCAAGACTAAACGAGTTCAAAGAAAGAGAAAAATTGATCGAAGACGGATTGCTACCACAAGCAATTCAATCGTTAAATGCGGCAGTTGCAAATTATCAGGTTGGCGAAATTGATTTTATCAACGTACTCGACGCACAAAATAAAGTTTATGAAATTGAAACCAATCTCTGCAGAATAAGAACTAATTTCTTTAAGGAAATATCGCAACTCGAATTTTTAATCGGCAAAAGAATCAATAAGGAGCAATTCTGATGAACAAGAAAACAATTATAATCGTATTAATTGCGCTTGGAATATCAGCTGCCGGATATTTTCTGTTTGCAACAAAAGAGAGTATTCAAATAACGGGAAATAAAACGGAGATGAAACAACTATGGACCTGCGGAATGCATCCTGAGATAATTATGGAAGAGCCGGGCAACTGCCCGATATGCGGAATGAAATTAGTCCCCAAAAAAGGAACGGGCAAAACGACTGGCGAAAGGAAAATTCTCTATTGGCGCGCTCCGATGGACCCGAACGAAATTTATGACCATCCCGGCAAATCGAAAATGGGCATGGAACTGGTTCCGGTTTATGAAGACGAAGCTGGTTCATCAGGTATTGTTACAATAGACCCCGCCGTCGTTCAGAACATGAACGTTAAGACCGAAAAAGTAAAATCGATGAAACTCTCGAACATAGTCGTTACAAACGGAATTCTTACTACAAACGAGCAAACCGATTATATTGTGACGACAAGGGTCAACGGATGGATTGATAAACTATATATTAATTACACAGGACAAAAAGTAAACAAAGGCGACAGGTTAATGGACATCTATTCGCCCGAACTTGTTGCAGCTCAGCAGGAATTATTATCCGCAATCGCATATAAAAAAGCCGTAAGCAATACCGACATTAATGACATCCTTGATAGCGGGGATATGCTCATCAAGAATGCAATCAGGAAATTACAGCTTCTGGAAATATCCGACTCCGACATAAAAAAACTCATAGAGACAAAAGAAGTTAAAACCTATGCAACTCTTTACGCTCAAAAAAACGGAACCGTAATTTCAAAGAATATACTTGAGGGACAAAAAGTTATGCCCGGGATGCCGTTGCTGCACATTTCGGACCTTTCGCTTTTGTGGTTGACTGCCGATATATACGAATACGAACTTTCAAAAATTCAGTTAGGCTCAAAAGCTGAGATCCGTTTTAATTTTTTGCCGGATAAAACATTTACAGGTAAAATAAGCTTTATCTATCCGACTGTAGAACCCAAAACAAGAACAGCAAAACTTAGAATTGATATCCCAAATAAAAACGACTTGTTAAAACCCGCAATGCTTGCAAATGTCACAATATACGGCAAGGACCTGGGTGTTAAACCCGTAGTTCCCGAAAATGCAGTAATTCGCAGCGGCAAAAAAGATATTGTTATTATTGCACTGGGAGAAGGTAAATTCAAACCGCAGGAGATAAAACTCGGAGGATATTCAGACGGTTATTATCAGGTTCTCCATGGTTTAACCGAAGGAACTACAATTGTTACATCTGCTCAGTTCCTCATCGATTCGGAAAGCAATCTTCGAGCGGCAGTAAATCAATTTACTTCCGGAACTTCCGAAGAAATCAATTCTTCACATGATACCACAACTTCTCACAATATGAAGAGCGACGCTGTACACAATTTTCACTCGAATGATAATTTGAAAAATGTCGATATAAAGAACGAGAAGAAGACCGAATCGATCATTCGGGAAGGCATTATTGATTTAACTGCAATCGACAAGAACAAAGACGGGAAAGTATATCAGGATTTAATGGACTGGAACGTAATCTCGGACGAACCGGGGAGATGCCCGATTTGTAATATGTATTTATCCGAAGTAACAATCAGAGAAGCTAAACAAAATTTAATCGAACACGGTTTCCAGGTTAAGTAAATAAGGAGCTTCTGATGTATACCGATGAAAAACAAAAAGAAGGTTTAATTGCCAAATTAATAGAATGGTCTTCGAATAATAAGTTTCTTGTTATTCTTTTCACTGTGGCTCTAATCTTAGGAGGAGTTTGGTCTATAGTAAACACCAAAATAGACGCCCTTCCCGATTTGAGCGACGTTCAGGTAATTATCTATACCGAATACCCCGGACAGGGTCCACGCATCGTTGAAGATCAAGTAACTTATCCACTTACAACAAAAATGCTTTCAGTGCCTTATGCTAAGGACGTACGCGGATATTCATTTTTCGGATTCTCGATGGTGTATATAATATTTGAAGACGGCACCGACATTTATTGGGCAAGAAGCAGAGTATTAGAATATCTTTCTAGTCTCAGCAATACACTGCCTCAAGGAGTTTCACCTCAATTAGGACCCGATGCTACAGGCCTCGGCTGGGTCTATCAGTATGTTCTTAATTCCGATAAAAGAAGTCTACAGGAACTCAGGTCGATACAGGACTTTTTCCTCAAATACGAACTTTCGTCGATACCGGGCGTCTCAGAAGTTGCAAGCATTGGTGGATATGTTAAACAGTACCAGGTTAATGTAGACCCGACAAAACTTGCTGCTTATAATATCCCACTCCAAAAAATTAGAACGGCTATACAGAGAAGTAATAATGACGTAGGTGGCAGACTAATTGAAATGGGCGAAACCGAATTTATGGTAAGAGGTTTAGGCTATATAAAAAGTATTGACGACCTTAAAAATATTTCGATAGGAGTATCGCCCAACACAGGAACGCCTGTTTACCTCAAAGATGTAGCTACAATTAATATTGGTCCGGAACTACGAAGAGGGCTTGCTGACTGGAACGGTGAAGGAGAAACTGTAGGAGGAATAATTGTACTCCGCTATGGCGAAGATGCGCTTACTGTAATCAACAGAGTAAAAGAACGACTCGAAGAGTTAAAAAAATCTTTGCCCGATGATGTTAAAATCGAAACTGCATACGACCGTTCATCGCTAATCTACAGCGCCATTGACAATCTAAAAGGGAAATTGCTGGAAGAAACACTTATTGTTGCCCTAGTTATAATTGCTTTTCTTCTTCATATCCGCAGTTCATTCGTAGCTATATTTACATTACCCACTGCTGTTCTACTCTCTTTTATAATTATGAAATTACAGGGTATCAATGCCAATATAATGTCGCTTGGTGGTATTGCAATTGCCATAGGAGCAATGGTAGATGCTTCGATTGTACTAGTAGAAAATGCTGCCAAACATCTATCAGAAGAATACGACAAGCCGCCAGAAAAACAAAGACCACACTGGAAAATAATTGCCGATTCTGCTAAAGAGGTGGGTCCTTCTATCTTTTATTCTCTTTTAGTAATTACCATCTCATTTCTGCCAGTCTTTACGCTTGAACAGCAAGAAGGAAGATTATTTAAGCCGCTGGCATTTACCAAAACTTATGCAATGGCAGGGGCGGCAATTTTAGCAGTTACTATTGTTCCAATTTTGCTCGGCTATTTTGTGCGTGGGCGAATGCGTAAGGAAGAAGATAATCCGATTACGAAAATCCTAATCAAAATTTATCATCCTATTGTAGACTTTGTTATACGTAAAAGATGGTGGGTAATATCGACTGCATTAATATTAATTTTACTTACAATTTATCCTTATTCAAAATTAGGTTCCGAATTCATGCCGCCTTTATATGAGGGCGACTTGCTCTATATGCCCACAACTTTACCAGGAATATCAATAACGAAAGCTCGCGAGCTATTACAACAGACCGATAAAATTATCAAGTCGTTTCCAGAAGTAGAATCAGTATTTGGTAAAATTGGACGAGCCGAAACTGCAACAGATCCCGCACCACTTACGATGATAGAAACAACAATCAGGTTAAAACCACAGAATCAATGGCGAAAAGGGATGACTCCCGATAAATTGATAGAAGAACTTAACACAGCCATACAAATTCCCGGACTAACAAATGCCTGGACTATGCCTATCAAAACACGCATTGATATGTTATCAACTGGCTTTAAAACACCTGTAGGAATTAAAGTGGCTGGACCCGACTTAAATAAACTTGAAGAGATTGGAAAAAAAATAGAATCGATCGCCAGAACGATACCAGGAACTCGTTCTGTTTATGCCGAAAGATCTGTAGGAGGTAATTATATTGACTTCAAAATAGATCGAAATTCTATTGCACGCTATGGGCTCTCGGTGGCTGATGTCCAAGACGTTTTTATGTCGGCTGTAGGCGGAATGAATATAACAAAAACTGTCGAAGGTCTCGAAAGATACCCGGTAAATCTTCGCTATTTGAGAGACTATCGTGAAAATATCGAAGCTTTAAGACGAGTTCTTGTTCCTCTCCCCTCTGGAGGAAACGTCCCACTAGAAGAACTGGGCCAAATTGAAATTAAAAAGGGACCGGCAAGTATAAAATCCGAAAATGCACGACCCAACACCTGGGTTTATATTGACTTGAATCAAGATGCCGATATAGGTACTTATATTAAACAAGCAAAAGAAATACTCGGGAAAAAATTACAATTGCCAGCAGATTACTCGATAAAATGGTCGGGACAATATGAGTACATGGAAAGGTCGTCTAGACACTTGATGATGGTAGTGCCGCTTACGCTTTTAATTGTTATCGTGCTTTTGTATATGAATACTAAATCAGCCTGGAAAACTGGAGTGGTCTTACTGGCACTTCCTTTTTCGATGGTTGGAGCTATCTGGTACTTGTACCTCGCAGGTTATAATTTGAGCGTTGCTGTTTGGGTGGGCATTATAGCGCTGCTGGGAGTAGACGCCGAAACTGGCGTTATAATGTTGCTATATCTCGATCTGGCGTATGAAAAATATAAAAAGGAAGGAATGATGAATTCACTTACCGACCTTAGAAATTCGATCTTTGAAGGGGCCGTCAAAAGAATTCGTCCCAAAATGATGACGGTGCTTACAACACTGCTTGGCTTGTTGCCAATTATCATTGGCATTGGTACCGGCTCAGACGTTATGAAAAGAATTGCCGCACCGATGGTCGGTGGAATTATCACGAGCATGATAATGGAATTGACAGTTTATCCAGCTATCTACTATTCAATCAAGAAAAGAGAAATTATCAAAAACAATCTTACATATCTGTCAAATGATTGATAATAATTTCATAATGAAAGAGTTATCTTTTGGTATAATTTTAAAGCGCCTGTTCGCAAAGTCAAATTTTTAAAACAGCGTATAAAATTAATTTTTTAAGAATATTGCTTTATAAAATGTTATCGGCTAATTTTGCTGCCCGTTTATATCCTTGCGCAGAAGCCGTAAACGTTGTTCAGGAATTTTTTGTTATTTAGAATAAAATTATTCTGGGATAAATCGGTTGCGTATAATAAAGTAAATTATCAATTAACAAATATAAAAAGGAGTAAATTATGAAAACCCTCAAATCAGCTTTGATTATTTTAATAACGGTATATACAATGGGCATTCAAGCTCAGGATAAAAAGGAGAATCACGAAGCAAAATGTCAAATGATGGTCGAAAAGATCCAAAAGACCGACGCAAACATGGATGGTAAAGTATTTGCCTGTCCAAAATGTGAAGTTTATCAGGATGAAGCCGAAAAGTGTTCTAAATGCGGAGGCGAATTGCACGAAATGACTGTCGACGAATTGCACAAGGCAATTTGTGCAAAAGATGAAGCTCACCATCATAAAATGGAAATGAAGTCTGCTAAGGACTTGGATAAAAATAAAGATGGTAAAGTATTCCAGTGTAATATGTGCGCCAATGAAATTTCGGACGCGGCCGGCGAATGTCCTGCATGCGGTATGAAATTAACGGAAGTTTCTGTTGAGAAAGCTCAACAAAACCTGAGCAGGTCAAAAGAAAAGATCGAAATGAAAAAGAAAGAAGCAAAATAATTGAGAGAAAGCCCGTCACAATCAAGAGTGACGGGCTTTTTAACAACCACATACGTTAGACATTCTAACAGAAATTATAAATTTTGTTTTATCATATTCGCTGTCAAAGATGTTTTTTAATAAAGAAAATATTTTATTTGCCTCACCTTTTACTAAAGTCGACATTTCGCCTATCTTAAATTCAAGATCGCTTTTTCTTATAATTTCAAGAACACGTTCAACATCGGCGATGTAATCTTCAGAACCAAGAGGTATAAATGCAATTTCGCAAGTCATAATTTTTTCTTCCATAACGCTGCAATGAATCCTGGTTTGTTTTTATTTGAATAAATTTTTTCTTTTTCAAGAGATGGTTCGTTTTCGTCAGGTGGAGTATATAATGTTTCTTTAATATCAATCAGTTCGCCAGTATGAATCGAGCGGATTTCGTCGATACCAAGTAATCTGGCATATTTAAAAACTGTGTTTTCCTTGAAGTAATTCGACTGATAAAGTTCACCCCAGTTGCTATTTTTATTTATAAATCCGATTACAATTTTACCGCCGGGTTTAACAACTCTGAATATTTCATTGACTCCTTTTTGCCAATTATCAAAAAATTCAACCGCAGCCACGCAAACAGCCGCATCAAAAAGATCGTCCTCAAAAGGCAATTTGGTAACATCGGCAAATAAAAAATTCACTTTTAAATTACGATATCGAGCTTTTTCAATGGCAATGTCAATCATTTTTTTAGAATTATCTACACCTGTTACATTGCAGCCCAATGCAGCTAATTCGAGCGAATAATTACCCGTGCCGCAACCGACATCGATTATACTTTCACCCTTTGTCGCATTAAGGAGCGAAAAGATGGCTCGTCTTTCAAGACGATCAACAAAATTGCCCAGCGGCGTTTCGTACCATTGGTCGTAATTATCCGCTTCTGTATCAAATATTGCCATTTGATTTCTATCCTAGATATAAATAAATATTCTATCTTTTTGATTCATCTTATTCTCGCACAATAAACAAGGATAAACTAAATGAATTAGCAAACGCGTAAACCAAACAAAATCGTTAATTTAATCGATAAACAAATTACGTCATTAAATACTACAAAAAATTTCTAAAAATCTCCGCTTTTACAATAGTACTCTTGTAAAATCATTAAGTGAACCGACATCTTCGCATCGGTTCATGAAATAGTAATCTTTTTGAGTTACGTATGAATTCTTATAATTTATTTGACGAAGTGTAAACCATTATGTGTATCGAGTTTTTCTTCTGCAATGTCGATAATCACCAGTTTGAAATTTTTATTGCTTTTTTATTTGGGAGCAATAAATTACAATTTCATTAATTATTCAGACTGCCTCATTTTTCCTGTCTTTCCCAGAGCTGCTTTCGACTCAATTTTGTAAACATGTAAATCGATTAATCCTGTTTCAATTTCACACAATCAGCTTTAAATACAAACAAGACAAACTATTAGTAACCTTTGAACGTATTATATAATTCAAGTTCTTTTACTTATTGTATTCATTCAGAGCAAGTTTTTCGAGTTCACGTTTTAATTCCTTTGGCAATATTACTGTATCGTAATACTTACCGTCTTTTCCTTTTTCGTTTGGAGCGGATACAAACAGCCCATTCGACCCGCTAACGAGACGGAACCCTTTTATAACAATTTCTTCATCTGTTTGAATATCGAAAAAGGCAGCAGTTTTACCTCCGCTTTGAACCTTATTCATTCTTACTATTTTCATTTTTGCTCCTAATTATGATGATTAATTATTTATAAGAAAGGATAAAAACTTGAAGCGAGTTAACAAGTAGCTTCATATTGTACCATCTGCCCTTCTTTTGCAAATCAAGATAATTATTTTTTTAATTTTTGTCTACATAATTACAAATGTAAGAGAGTATTTAATCAAACATACTGAATAAAAGGAGAATTAGAGTTAGTGAATTGATTTTAAGCAATTTTAATTTCTGGCGCCCCTGAATTTTAAAAAAAAGAAGACATAGTTACTTGTAAAATAATTTTAGATGACTGCCCTTTATGGTACATATCCGCTTATGAAAAGTGCATTTAATACACATTTTTGGTGTGTTAGAATGCTACAATTTCATTATGTCAGACTTTCTTTAGAAAAAGAAATCATACGTAAGTAATTTCAAAATTCTCTTCCGTAGTGTTCGTCAATATCGATGTATGTGTTAGGAAGATAAGGAATATCCTCGTCCGTTTCTTCATCGTAATAATAATGATAGTCGTTGGGAGTATACATATCATCGATTCTTTGATTCATATATTCAATAGCGTTCCTTACATTAGTTTCTTCGTCGCCACTGTCTAACATTTCTTTAATTCTGTCGTTTACAGGGAAAATTCTTCGCATATTAAATTTTGATACATCTTGATCCCTTCGGGAGTGTATTTCTTAAATAGTGGTAAAAGTAACTCCCAGTATCCACCTACATATTTGTAAACACCTGTTCCGTCTTCACTTTTAATCCAGGTATTTAATAAATTATTTAACTGCTTGATAACGTAATCAGACATTTTTACCTCGATTTTTGTGGGGAGTAAATTTATAAGTTTTTGTATTTAGACTGCAAATTTTGAAGGGCAAATAATTTTTTTTTCACAAATGCTATTTGTTTACTTTGATTATTACTTCTTTATTGATATGCCAGCTTTTGTTTGCTTTATCTTTCAGACTTTAATTCAAACTACTTTCCTTTTAATAACACACTTTTTGTCTACACTACATCTTATCACTTCGAATGTCGTTTTTATATAAATTCCAGAATCGTGTACTTCTGAGCTATTCATTTTCACAATAGTTTTTCACAATAGTTATATTAATTCCCTTCTTAAGTGACTCGTCGGACCACCCAATTTTCGGAGTTCGTCCCGCTCTTTAAGCGGGACGAACGACGACCCCCGCCATAGGCGTGGACAATTCTACTATACCTGTCCGACTCTGACGGACCTGCCCGACTAAGACGGATTCGATTAATCCCGTCATTACATGACTCGTCGGACCTTTCGATTTTCGGAGTGAGTCCCGCTCTTTAAGCGGGACGAACGACGACCCCCGCCGTTGGCGGGGGCAATTCTATTATACCTGTCCGACTCTGACGGACTCGCCCGTCTTTGACGGGGTTCGATTAAGACCATGAGGAATATATAGAAGAGACGCTGCAATATCTGAAATTTCAATTCTACTATAGTTCGATTAATCCCGCCGTTGGCGGGACGACTCGTCACGTCGTTACGTGACTCGTCGGACCTTTCGATTTTCGGAGTGAGTCTCGCTCCTTAAGCGGTATGAACGACGACCCCCGCCATAGGCGGGGCAATTCTATTATACCTGTCCGACTCTGACGGACCTGCCCGTCTTTGACGGGGTTCGATTAAGACAAACCCGAAGATGCACAAAATGCATACCACATTTTCGCCCGTCTTTGACGGGGTTCGATTAAGACTCCCTAAATATCCTCATTTTTAGTTTATTTTGCAAACATTTTTTTTACTTTTTGTCGTCGTCCTATAATAATGTAAAAATCCCAGGGGGTCGACGACTTTATATAATTCAACTAAATTCCATTCATAACTTCTCGTAAATTTTAATCTAAATAAAAGAATCAATCTCATTTTTCTCAACCCCAATTATCCCCCTCTCATGATAATTCTGGGCGTCAAATCGGTAATAAATTACGCTATCATTTTTATCGTTGATAATTTCCTTTATACCATGCTTCAAAATTTCAAATTCGCTCTCTGTAATTTCTCCTTCAAAAACTGAATTTTGTACCCAGTTTAAATAACGCCGTAGGTATTTCATCAATTTTGTTCCCCTTTTGGGAGCTGCATCGTATACTACAATGACATACATCTTACCACCATATAGTAAATGGTTTATATTCCTTTTCACCTAATATGTGCTTTATTAATTTATAGCATTCTAACCTAATCAAATGCCGATAACTTACACTCCTTTTAAGCTGCCTATGTTTAATAGTGGTTTTTAATCTTTCGTCAAATTCTTTAAGATATATTTTTCTTCCTTCGTCTATTAAATAGCACTGATTGAGTTCTTTACTGAAATGTTTTTCCTGAATTTGATTTTTATTAAGCAAAGAAAAAATAATTCTGTCTGCCAGTAAAGGCTTGAATACTTCGGCTATATCCAGTGCCAGTGAAAATCTTCTTTCTCCAGATTCATGTAGATAACTTATCAATGGATTTAACTGCGTCCGATAGATTTCACCCAATACAACCGTATAAACCAACGCATTCCCGAAAGATATTAGTGCATTTATTGGATTTGTAGGCGGGTGCTTTTCTCTCTTTGTAAAATTAATCGTAGGATTAATTATTAAATTCCAGGACATATAATATTCTGACCTTAAATTCCCTTCAATTCCCATAAGCTCCTGAATATCGTTACAATCGGGGATTCTACGAATTGTTTCGTCGGCCTTTTCAATAAAATATGAAAGATCTTTATCACGGCTGTTGTAATACTGCAAATTCTTTTTAATATTTTCTGCCGCACCCAGAATAAATTTTTTAGCAATATTCAATCGTTCATTTCTGTCAATATGCTTTTTAACCTGTTCTACCAATAGTTTACCCGACAGGTACGGCTCGCGCGGATAAAACGACGAGGTATAATATCCGTAATAATTAAAAAGATGTAGTATAATTTCTTTTTGCGCAAGGAAGTTTAGAAATTTAGTATTGAATTTTAATTCACCATAGCAATAGATCGAATCGATATCTTCTACAGGTATCGGTTTACGGGGCAACTTTACCGGTTCTCTTTCTTCGATTTCCTTTTCAGTTATAGATTCGTCTTCTACTTCGATCTCATCTGAATGACTATCTTCTTCCGCCTCTGACAATTCGCCTGGTTCAAAATATAACGTATTGTCTTTGCGGATTAATTTGCCACTGCTGAAGATGTAGTAGTTTCGTTTCATTTTTCTTTCGATGATTATTTAAGATTGCAAGATTATTGAATATTCATTTGGTGTAATTAAATTTTAAATGGTGCTTTGATTTTTTTTATCATTATAAGTTTTTAAATATTTTATAAAATTAAAATTTGGCAAGTCAGTTAAATCGTAAATTGATTTTACAAAAGCCCTTGCATCTTGTCACACTTTCAATTCCTCAAATGCTCTAACCATTTACCCTTAACATATTTTTTATAAAATTTGTAACAATTCAACAATCCAGTAATTTTATAATCGTATAATCACCCGAATTTTGTAATCTTGTTAATCTTGTAATTTTTTAATTCATTAATCACACATAGCACAAATCATAATATGCGCACTGTTTGCAAAATGGCTTATTGATAATATCAGGTGGAGCGCTCCGTTCTATTATTTTTCTTACATCTTCTCGAATTTCTTTAAGTTTCTTTCTGTCGTCGTCACTCAATTCTACTCTTATTCTCTGCTTTAGCTTGGGATAATCGATTTCTCCTGTAATGTTACTAATGCCCCTTTTCTCAAGTACATAAATATAGAATTTGACCTGCCATATGTGAGTTTCTTCCATTTTATCTGACTTTTTTACTTCATGTATGGTTTTAGTCTTGGCGTCATAAAAGTCCAGTACAATATCATCTTCATCGTCGGAAATGTGTATCTCGTGTTTTTCGCGTTGATATGTAGAATCAGAGATGAACTTACCAATAGCAACAGAGTCACTCGTTTGTTCCATTTCGATATTACGAGAGAAAAGCCATAGTTTACGAGGACAAAGGAAATAATAAGATATTTGTGTACCTGTCATTAATGACCTTTAAAAATAGTGCAAGATTTTATAGTTGCAAGGTTTTTTAGATTACAAAGATTATTAAACTACTTTTATATAAATGAACTATACTCAGGAAAATCATAATCGTATATCCCTACATTATCATCATATTCCACTTTTACATTATCATCATATTTCACTTCAACTATAAATATATTCTTACACCACTTTTTTAATAAGTTAATTTGTGACTTTGAAAAGTCATTTTCACAAGTTTCTAACCAATAACTTAGTCGAATGTCTTCTCTAAATCTAATAGTATCATATTTCCATTTGTTGAACGGAACATTTAAAACATATTTATTTAGTATCTCTTTCTTGAATCTGACATAAAGATTTTTTTCCTCCGAATTATTCTCAAAGAAAACTATTAACGCATTTTTAAGTTCTTCTAAACTCGACATAGGAATAACTATAATGTTTGAAATTTCTCTGAAGATACGATGCGCTTCTTCTTTTCTTTCTGCCATAAATCCAGCATCGAGAATATCAAGGGTTTTGTAAAATTCGGACAAATAACTTTCTGACACAGCAAACCATTTTTTATCATATAATTCATCCACCAAGTCCCTTTTCTTTTTCTCTGATAATAAAAAGTTATCATCGTCCATATTTTTTATTTTTTTAAAAAACTGATCTACTGTTTTTACATTTCGCCAATCATTAGATTTTTTCTTATAGTAACCATTATTGTCGAGCCAATCTTTTTTTGAGTCATCAACTGAATTTGAAAGTAATTTTAAAGTAATCTCGACCAAATCATTTGAATAAACTTTATGTCCACCGGATTCAATTCCGTTTTCAAAAATAGTTATGAAAACATTAGGGCTTTCCAGAGAGCTTGGAGATTCAGTTTTATAACGACGTAAAACTCTACCCATTCTTTGAATAAGTGAATCAAGAGGGGCAAGTTCAGTGAAAAGAATATCGGCATCTAAATCGAGTGATGCTTCAACTACTTGAGTAGCAACAACAATCTTTGGCATTTTTTCATTTTCGGGCTTGGGATTTGAAAATTCCCTTTCAATTCTCTTCTCTTTTTCCTGACGAATATTAAAGGTCAATCTGGAATGAAGCAATTCAAGATAAAAATTATTTTCTTTTTCAATTAGTTTGTGTAGCTCATTGAATGTATCTACTGCAAGTTTAACCGTGTTAACAACAACCAGCACTCTTTGTCCGTTATTTTCTTTAGCTTTAGCAACCATGCCCCTTATTAACTCATTTGAGAATTGATATTCTTTCTCATTATGTTCTTCTCTGATAAAAGCCAGCTTATGTTTTTTAATATGTGCGTAAGTTTCATTTTGTTCATAATAATCAACCAACTCAAAATCCGGGCGTTCCTCATTTTCTTTTTTTATTCTTTTTTCTAATTCTTGTTTAATAAAAGAAGGCAAAGTAGCTGTAACCAGTAAAAACTTTCCTCCCATTTTATGAATATCCTCTAAATACTTTACAATTATTGCCGCTGCTTTTGGGTCGTAAGCCTGTACTTCGTCTACAACCAGGCGTGAATATGAAAACGTAGCATAAATTCTTTCGTAGGATGGAGGTCTCAATGCATAAGGAAAAAACTGGTCGCCCGTAGAAACCATAAATGGATAGCTCAGTTGTCTTGCCATACTGTATGATTCCAGATTTTCCGTTTCATTACCATCGCCCAGTAAATATACATCTGCATCTGAGTGTAATAAACCAGTTCTTTCAACCTTTTCATCATCAAATAAAACTTGAGATCGCTTAAATATTTGATTAACTGCAGAACGTAACGGCAGAGTATAAAAAGTTTTTTCGCCATTTGACCAGAGGAATGAAAATTCAGTTTTCCCGCTTCCCGTTGGAGCAATAAGGATAACATTTTTGTTCTTAAGATCATTCTGCTCAATTAGTTCGGCTTGCCAGAGATTGACAGTAGCACCATTACTTAATTTTTCACCAATGCTTGTTGTAATTTTTTCCTTAATCTTGATATACTCCAATCCTGGAATTTCAATTTGTAATTCATAGTTATTTTCGCTTTCGCAAAATGAAGCAAAGTGGTCACATCGCATCAAAAAGCCGGCAATTTTAACCCAATCAGTTAGGTTCACCTTTTCAAAAGAAAGTCGCATTGGTAGCCAGTATAAATTGTAAGGAGGTATTGCATAATTCTGTATTTGTGCACCATTGAGTATTTCCTTTGCCATTATTTCATCGAATTGAATTAAGTCGGTTTTACCTCTGAAAATATCTTCCAAATCTTCTTTAAGATTTTCTATTATTTCATTTATCAAATTAGAATTCAATAGTTTTTCAAGGTCGTTGTTTGAATATCGCACTACTTCTTCAAAATTATTCCGCCAATGATGATATGCAACCGCAGACAAAACAAATTGAGTGTACTCATCTGCTTTTTGCTGATAGTAACCTTCAATCAATTCTTTTAAATACTTTTTATTGACTAAGAACAATGAGAAGATTGAATGCGGTAGGTTTGTTGTCACTTCGAATGGCTTATAATTTCTGTTACCAACGCTTCTAATTTGAAAATATGGCAATGCTTTGCCTATATCGTGAAGCAGCACTGAAATCTTTATCAATTCATAGAGATTATCATCTTTAATGTATGGCCTTAGTTTGTCAATATTATCTTGAATATCTTTTATGTGCTTGTTTAGCGAAATTCCTTTTTCTTTGTCCTTTGATGGACTTTTTGCCCAGATTTTATAATCAGTTACTTCCATTTAGATCACCTAAAAAAAATGGTAAGGTTAATTCTTTATCTATCATCAATTTATGACCTATAATTAATCCATCATTTAATTTCGTTTTTACATAATCGAAAGTTCTTCTACCGTGACGGTTATAATTATCTTCATAGCCTTCAATTGTGCTAAATGTGGGAAGATTATATAATAATCCTTCGAAACCATCATAATCGATCTGTTTCCATATCTCGTTTTCATGAATATAAAATTTCTGAGGGATCCAAAAGAAATGATTAAAGTTACCACCATTATGTTCGTATACTATCTGGGAATCGTCGAGTAATTTTGGTTCTTCTTCCAGAACAATCCAGTCTTCAGCTCGACCGAGATGAAGGATTTCTAATCTGTTTGCAGGATCAGAAAGTTCCTCACCAATTCTTTTGAGTACGTCAATACTTTCGTGTCCTAAATAAAGAAGCAAATGGACATCATTCAATACATCAATTCGCATTGGGGATTGTCCACCCGGGTGTTCAACTGTTCCATTATTTACTCTATTTCCCGGATAGTGAAATCTTGAATTATGCGCTTTTTTACTCATATTTCTAAACCAAACATATTCTGTTATCTTGCTATCAAATTTTCCCGCCAGTGAGATTTTGAGATTCTTTATCCCTTCATTATAAAAATTATCTCTTTGGTCCCATATCCCGAGTGCATTAATAAGAAATCCGATTACCGTTGAATAAGGAGGCAAGGGATAAGTTTGCCTCCTCTGATATGCAAATGGCAGTCTATAATGTGCATTCGGTTGATAAATCCTAATTCTCAGCAGATGCATTTTCTGCCTCATTACCGTTTAAAAGTCCCACTTCTTTAAGAAATTCTTCCCAATCATATGTAATGTTATTATCTTGAATATTAACGGGAATCCTTTCACTACATTTAAGATATACCTTACTATCAATCCAACCATTTTCTAAACAATCTTTTATACCTATGACCTTAAATTGTCCATCTTCTCTTTTAACATCAATGTACGAATGAAAAATTGGTGAAGGAATTGTTACACCGCTGGCAATTATAAATAAGGGAACAATTGTATTAGCCTCACCGCTGGATTGCGAATGGAGACCATTTTTAATTGCATTTAATATTTGTTGTATCCTTTCCTTTTTTGTGTTTTCAGCTAGAACAAATTTTATCTTATATGTGTTTGGGTTAATTTGTTCAGTTATAATTCTTCCTATTTCTATTCTTGAAGAGTTTTCTTCTTTCTCAATAAAATAAAGGTTTTCATCATTGCTGTCTTTTCTACATCTAATTCTTTTTTGTTTATCAACTATTTTTATCAATAATTCATTATTGTTGTATTGAGGCTTTTTATCAATAATCCAGGTATCAAATCCAAATAACTTTTCATCTATTGAAAAACTCACTTTATACAATGATGTATGTTCTTCTTTATTATAAGGATCTGGGGCTGGATACTTATTACCTGATGCTTTAATACCTTGGTTTAATGCTCTAGATACTAAATCATGATTACCATAGAATGCTAAATCTTGCCCATAACTAAATATAGAGACAGCTTTTGTAATTCCAATAGGGCTTTTCCTTGTAATTGCACCTTGTTCACTTATTGTATACATATAACCGAAAGCATTTAATTCAGGACTTGATATAATATCAGATTGCGTTATGTCAAATTGAATAATATCCTTTTTCCCAAATAATACGTTTGTTTTTTCCCATTCATATTTCTTATTCACCGTATCAAACAAATAATGTCTGATAGCAGGCTTGCTTATGTAAGATTTAATTTCGCCGTTTACATTCATTTTTTTAATTGAAAGAATATTACCGCCAACTTTTTCGTCGCGGTTCAAAGCCGAACCTTCAAATATCATTGTTAACGTTACGTTTTTCATTTTATAACTCCTTTAATTAATATCTAATTGTTTTTCTTCTCCAATTATGCTACTCAAAAAAGAGAAGATGAATACTTTGAACATTTCATCGGTGTAAATTGGTTTGAAAGCTTCAATTAGCTCACCAGGGAAATTTATTTTGTGTGCTACGAATATCCTAAGGATACCATAATAAACATCCTCTTTTTTGCCGGCTCTTGTTTGCTCAAGTAAACGATAGCCCATATTTTCGAATGCATCTCCCAGCTCTTTTTTAAAAGCGTATCCTTTCCGGTTAAGTTTATCTACAAGCTCCGATGCATTTCTGCCAGCTACTCGCCGATAAAGTTTTCCAAATTCTTTTTCATCCTTCTTTAGTTCTGAGGCATATTCAAGTAATTTCTGAAATTCGTCATACTTTTGATTGAGCTCATTGTAATAATCTTGAAAATCTTTGAGAATCGGGTTACACTTTTTCAATTGTTCGCTAAGTATTTTTAATTTCTCTTCCATTTTAGTTCCTCTTTAATTTATCTTCTATTAGTGAATACAATTTTAGAATTTTTGTTGCCGTTGCGGTGAGATTATATTGATTTTTTGATTGGTAAAGTATGCTGTTGATTAACTTATCATTTCTATCATTATAATCTTTAAAACTCTCACGTAATAATTTGTACCCAAGCTCAATCAGATAAGAATATTTTCTATCTAATACAATATTGAGGATTTTAACCTCTCCTAAATCAGATAGAATATTTGAAATGCTTCTATCTGTAATAATTTGTATTACTTCTGTAGGTAACGAAAAGAATTCAATTCTATCTTCTAATTTTCCTTTATCAATTTTTATTTTATATTTATGCACAATTTCAATATTCATAGTAGTCCAAATACCAAGAACACTTTGCATTTTTCTTGTGTATTCAATTATTGTAGTTGCCAGTATATCCCTAACCTTTTTATTTCCTTTATCTGATGAATTCCCATACAATTCTTTCACAAGTTTATTCAAGTCGTACATCAGACGAAAAGATGGTGTGTTAATAAAGACTTGCGATAGACCTGTAAGTTTTGTAATAGCTAAATGATGATGAATTTCCAAGAAGCTGCATAAATGACATATTCTAATCCCCAGGCGGTTATTCCAATATGAATTTGGAAACTTTTCTGGAGCCGGCCCTAAATCCTGATTATGAACAAAGTTAAAGTTTGTTATTCTATTGAGAAATTTTTTGTCACTGGTCTGTTTATTATTTATATCCTCAAAATCTTTATTTGTAAGGAAATATCCGTTATTGCAAAAATCACATTGTGCATTTTGCTCAACATTATCTAATGCCTTCACAAATACATGAAAAAGTTTTTTCTCCTCCTCTGTAGTAATAAAATTTCTATACATTCCATTTCTATAAATAGAAGAAATCTTTTTTTCACTAAAGTATCTCATGTTTATATCTATCTTACTAAAGAGTGGTAGTTTAAGGACTACTTCTCCTGTATCTTGTAGAGACTCTTTAATATCAATCTCCTTTTCAATTCTCTCAACAGAATTAATAAAACCAATTACGCTAGCATTATAAAGCCAATTAGAAGGATAAAGTGTTATTACGTTGTTTTTTTCACTCATTTCACCACCTCCAGCAGTCCAAATCCTTGTGAACGATGTACTCCAAGTCCAATATCATAAATCATCTGGAGTATCTGCGGCTTGGACTTAATTTTAAATATTCCAATAATCCCGGGCATTTTTTGGTAATGATATAAAATCCGTTTTTTGTAATCTTTTACCTCGAATTGAAATGTGAAATCTGTACTTTCATTTAAATATTCTCTTGCACACTCACGAACGGAGAATTCTAATCCTTCTAAAAACCCCTCCTCACCGGGCAGCAAGAATTTATTTGAATCCCCCAGATTGTTAACAAGAAGTGGCGAGAGTGTTTTAACAGTAATTTCTTCTTTATCAATTATTTTGACCGGTTGAAGATTAGCTCTAACTGGCTTGAAATTAATTGAGCTTACGTTGTTTTGCCAGGTGTGCTCTTTCACTTTCAAAAAGCCATTGTAAATACTTGTTGCAAGTTGAACCGATGACGTAGAAAAATTGAGTTTAACAATTTTACCAACATTAAGCTTGTCGCCTTCTTTTCCACGTAGCATTGGGAAATATGTCCCGAAGGTAAATGGTTTTAATTTAGGCTCGTTGTAGTAAAGATTAAATTGCAAACTATCTCCCGCTTCCAATAGCTTTTTTATCAACGAGATAAAACCTCTACCATAGTTTTTGGGGATGATTTCAGGATTAATTTCATATTCAAATAAAATTCTCATCACGCCTCCTTAAATTTTTTTGCAATCTTCTAATTTTCTTACGCAATGATGAAAAGGGATAACAACTTTGCCCCCTCTTCTATAATTCAATTTTCGAACTGAAAGACTAAATTTAACTGGACGGAATTCCCTCTTACATACTGCATTTTCTTAATTCAAATTTTATTATCTCTGTTTTTTAATACAGAAATAGTTACTTTCAAATTAAATATTTTTTTAATATTTGTCTATCAATTTGATTGAAAAATTTTTCTGTATCTAATTTCTGATATTCATACATTTATTCAAAAAAATGATCAGATTATTCTATGCCAGGAAGGTCTGAAAATACAAACTATGTCAATTATCTTATCGAACTATCGCAAGCTGGCAGAAAAAATGCATTCTTCGACCTGTGCGAAATAAATCTTAAGAATGTATTCACTACAGTCTACCGTTTATTAGCCGACTACAACAGTGCTCGCACAATTACAATCGAAACTTTTATTAACGCATGGGAAGAAATAAAGTCGTACGACTACAAAATCCCTTTTGTTCTATGGATTAAAAAAATTGCTGTCACTACCACCATACCTAAAATCGACAAAATTAGAATCGTAAAACTACCTGAGGTACTGCCAGACGACCCCAGAAAAAAACTTGAATTACTGATCATGAGTCTCGACTATTTCAGGCGAACTATATTTGTGCTCCATGACCTCGAAGGTTATGACTACGATCAGATTGCACAATTTCTCTGGTACGACAAAACGGACGAAATTGTTATGGCATTGATGGAAACCCGCGAATATTTAATCGAAGCGGTGTGTAAAAAATGAACTGCAGCGATATTTATATTTATCTACACAGGTATGTCGATAATTCACTCGACGAAAAATCGCTTCATGAACTCAAAATTCATGTGGCAAGCTGCGAAGTGTGCCGCAAAAAGTACGATAAATTCACACGCTTTTTCGAACTTCTCAAATCGATGCCCTATTCGATTGAACCGCACTCTGACCTTATCGAATTACTTTCTAAAGAATTATTAAAAAAGTCTCTAAGTCAAGTTGATAAAGAGCACAGAACAAAAATCATACAGGATTTCAGAAAGAAAAGAGAGCAATCACGCCAGGAAAAATTTTTAAACGAAACGCGAGGCCTAACAAAAAAAAGTCAGATGAGTCGCTCGTTAAAATCCTCACATCCACATCTATCTACCGGAAAAATTATTTCGGCAATTATAGCCGGTATTTTAATTTTCTCTGCACTCGCTTATTTTGTTTACCAGTACAGTCAAAATAATTCACCGTGGACAATTGAAAGTATAAATGGAGCTTTTGAATTAAACGGGACCAAACACACCGATGCCTTCTGGTATGAAGGCGATAGATTAGTTTGTTCAGACTCATCGCTTCTACAAGTTATTGTGCCAGGCGAGGGAAGATTTCAACTGGCAGGAAAATCCTCTGTTTTATTAGTGCGAGCTCAAAAGAAAAATAATCAAATTTTTCTCGAATACGGCTCGCTTATTGCAGACAATAAACTTGGTAATCTTGGCTTGACAATTAAATTTGGAAACAACGAATTGCGCGGAAATTTTGCTTCCTATAAATTTTCTCTGTCTAAAGGGAAAGGAGAATTAAGCGTTTTGACAGGAGCAGTCGATATTAACGGTCAAATTACCGTCGACAATAATTACTTCGTTAAGTTCTATAATTATTCGTCTGGCACGCCATTAAGAACAGATGCCGAAAAGCCATTCAAAAATTTTGTTGAGCAGTTCGATACAGGTCATCTGGATTCACAAACAATCTCGGGAATAATAAAAAGCGCACGTCCCGAGGATTCGATTTCTCTCCTTTCGATACTTGAAAGGTCACCATTAAAATACAGAGGAGAATTATTTCAGACGGTTGCTAATTTCTTCCCTCCCCCAACGGACGTGACTTATGATGGAATTATTCACCTGAACAAAAAAATGCTGTCAAGATGGAAATACGAAATTGAAAAATCAATCGAACTTCAGTAAGTAAATACAGGCACACTTATCGAACGATAAATTTTCCAGTCTCCCTGATTATCTTTGAGCAAAACTTTCATGCTCCTTTCGGAATATACAGGATTTCCTTTTGATTCTAAGGGGTCGGGCATTACAAAACTACTGATTATTATTACATAGCCAATTCCATCTTTTATTAACATTTCCTCAATCGAATATTGCCATTTGCCTTCGGGATACTCGGTTTTATACTGATAAAGTTCTCTTTTAAAATTTTCAAGCCCTACAATTTCATCGGACTCGGATAGAATGGCTTTGTAATCCCGTGAAATACAGGTTAGAGCACTATCTATATTCCCTTTATTAAATTCATTGTAAAACGATTCAATCAGTTTATTAATTTTATTTTTTTCTGTAGTTTGAATTATGCTTTTATCTTCTTCAGGTACATCTTTTGTACAGGCAGCAATAAATAGAAGTAAAAGCAAAATTGAAATATTTTTTAACATAATAACACCACTCTTTTTATGAATCATTATATAATAGACGGCAATAATCTAATCGGAAAAATAATGAAAAATATGAAGACCGTAAACAAGGGGGCCTGCAGAGATGAATTGGTACGAATTTTAAACACTCATTTTGCAGGAAAGAAGTGTAGTGTTTCTCTTCATTTCGACGGGTACGAAAATATTCCTCTTTTATTTACAAAAGGAAAAATTATTTATTCTAACAACAGGACCTCAGACGAAAAAATCCGTGAAGAGATTGATAATTCGACATCAAAGCGTAAAATTATTTTAGTTACTTCGGACAGACAATTGGCAGAATATGGTCGAGTTAACAGTTGCAAAGTAATTTCGTCGGAGGAATTTGGTGATGATATTAATAGCAAACGACAGAGTGACGAAGAAGCTGAAAGAATTAAAGAGATAGAAAGAGAGAATGAAGAATTTAAAAAGTTATTTGGGGCATAAAAAAAGCCCGCTTGCGGCGGGCATTTGAGGGGAAGCATCAGGAATTAGAAGCTTAACCGACGTTAAGGAGCCTGTGTTTCGTAACATGCGAAACAGAATCTATTTTGAAGCGCATAACTAACGATTGGAGATTTTCTGTAAGATTTCTGAGATTTTCACTTGCTTTGGCTATTTGTTGGATTCCCATTGCCGATTGTCCGGTAACATTATTAATGAATTCGATATTCTTCCCGATTTGTTCAACTGCGGCCGATTGCTGTTGACTGGCGGCAGCAACTTGAGATGCAATGTCTACAACTTCCTCAGCGCCTTTGATAATGTCTGTGAGCGATTTACGAGCTTTATCGGCAGAAGTTTTGCCTTTATCAACTTCTCGAGTTCCCTGATTCATCGATTCAACTGCGCCGCTGGTATCTTTTTGAATTTCTTTAATCATAGCAGCTATTTCTTTGGTGGCTTTAGTCGTTCTTTCGGCAAGCTTTCGAACTTCGTCGGCAACAACAGCAAAGCCACGTCCCTGTTCTCCTGCGCGCGCTGCTTCGATTGCAGCATTGAGAGCCAGTAGATTTGTCTGGTCGGCAATTTCGTCAATTACCTGAATTATTTCACCAATTTTATCGCTGTTTAAACCAAGTTTCTGAACTGTTTCGGCCGATTTTTGAACAACCTCTGCGATTCTGTTAATTCCAGCGATCGTTTCTTCGACTACAATACCACCGTTTCGAGCTGTTTCGCCCGATTCTTTTGCAGCTCTGGCAGCGTATTCTGCATTTTTAGTTGTCTCAAGTATTGTTTGAGTCATTTCAGCTACTGCCGCAGCGACTTCTGAAGATTGCGCCGATTGCTCCTGAGCGCCTGCAGCCATCTCTTCGGTGCTGGCAGATATCTGATTGGCTGCACTTGCAGCTGCCTGCGCAGAGGCAATAACTTCATCGAGAATATCATTGAAAGATTCACTCAAACGGTTTACACTATCCTTAATGATTTTGAAGTCTCCTTTATAGTCGCTATTAATTCTTACAGTTAGATCGCCTTCGGCAATTTTTTCAAGGGCTTTGGCACCTTCTTGAATTGGAATAATAATGGTGTCGAGTGTTTTATTGAAACCTTCAATAATTTCTTTGTAAACACCGTCGAGACCACCCGTATTGCCGCGTACATTCAGATTACCATCTAAAGAGGAACTAATAAGTTTAATTGTTTCTTCTCTTAAACGCCTCAACGTAGTAACAATTTTATTTAATCCTGGAGTCAACTCATCTTTGGCGTCGAGCAATTTAGCCTCATTACTTAAATCCCCTAGCGAAACCTTATTCATAATTTCATTAAACTCGCGTAATGTATTAGAGAATTCATTAATCGAATCGGCAAGCACTCCTACTTCGTCCTTCGATTTAATATTGAGATTTACATTAAGATGACCTTTTTTAAGTTCACTCATGACTTCGGTAGCCTCGGCAATCGGTTTACCAATTGAGTTAAAAAGTAAGTAGCCACCAATTAGCGCAATTAAAGAGGAGAATATTAAGCCTATAATTGAAATTGTAGAGGCATTATTATACGAAGTAAATGCGTCTTCTTTTTCATTGAGTGCAAGAGTTTCAATTTGTTCCGTAAGCTTGTCGATTATATCGCGTGCAGCTTCGAAAGAGCGGTTTCCCTCTCTAAACGATAACTCGATCGCTTCGAGTCGCCCTTCTGGTGTATCGCTTTCTCGTGCCTGAACAATTTTAGCTGAGTAGTCTATCCACTCTTTACGCGCAGTTTCGTACTGTTTATACAGAGTTTTATCCACTCCATCAATATCAATTGCTTTAAACTGATTCCAGCGGTCAATAGCCTGCTGAATATTTTCATTATTTTCCTTTTTTAATTCCTCAAATTGCTCGCTGCCAACGCTGGAAAAGATCATTGTCCTTTGAGCTACAAGAGCCTGTTGCATATCCCGATCGATTTGAAGCAGAAGATCGGTTCCATTGAGCAATTCTTCTGCAAAAAGCTTTACATTGGCGTTGATGTTTTTCATATTCAAGAGAGCTATTACATTGACAATAAGGATAATTGCCAAAATAGAAGTAAATGTTACCAGTATTTTCTTTTTAATCGATAAATTTAAAAACCATTGTTTCATAAATGCCTCCGTTATTTCAGTTTTCCAGTATCGATACCGAATGTTGCCGTTCCTATTGTTATACCACCTTTTTTGACAGGCACAGACACTTGTATTACATAGGTTTGAACACTCTCATCGAAAGTTTGTTTGCCATAAAATATTTTACCCTGCCCACTGTTAAAACATTTAGTGAACTTATCTTCGTCGCCCTGCCAGTAATCACTTGTTTTGTTGCTCATAGCGACGTTTGCGCCTTTATTATCCGTAACGAAAATTTCAACCAGATATGGTTTTTGTTTCATCAAACTTTTAAGATAGCGAGAACATTCATTATTGATCAGTTCTTTCATGAAATCGTTCAGTCCTGAAGTGTTCTGCCATTCACTGTCGATTTGTTTGATTTTGGCGAGAGAAAAATTCTTTGCGTTTTGAGATTCCACAGCTGATACAACTACGGAATTTGACACTATTTTCAGAAGCTCTGAATTGGCCACTTTTACTACATTTGCTGGCACATCCTGAGCCTGCATATTAACATGAAGAAGAAATACGAATAACTGGAATAAAATAGTTACTGTTGATTTTTTCATAACTTTGTCCTCCTAAAACCTTGTTTGGAGTTCAATAAATAATATATTTGGGTTATCCCTGCCGTCTTTGTAATTGTAGATTTCGTAATTGATTCTGAGTTGAGCAAAATTGATTTTTGCAAAGTGGAAGGAAATGCCGCCGGTAATTTTTTCAATTTCGTTTGAATCGATTGAATTATTCGGTTCGTAATACTCGTACCTTATTGCAGGCATAATATAAGAGAGAATCGAGTTGTCGAGTTTAATCGAATAGACTCCATAGACAAAGAATGCATTCGAAGTTATAGAATAAGAACTCAAGTCGGTATTACGCTGACCGAACTCACCGTTTAGAGTAAAGTTATTATATTCAAATGCAGCGCCTAAGTCGAAAATATTTACATCCTCGTTGTCAAGTCTACCTCCGTAATAATTTGCCGATAATTCCACTCCATCGATTATTTCAGTTACTGCGCGAATAGAATAATTAGCAGTATTATCGGTTTCGCTTTTATTTTGTCCGCTGCCGTTAAAAAGTCCTGCACTTAACATTAATGGCACGTTTGAACTAAATTTATACTCGGCCATTACACCCACGTCTCTCAATCCGGGGGCTACACTGGTTAATAATGGTCTATTTACAAATTCGATATCCGCTGCACTTTTAAGATTATCCGTACTAAAAGGGACTTTATACTGTCCTAAGGAGAGGGTAAAATTTTTTGTCGGTTTTAAGATTGCCTGTGCATCGAGCAGTACATCGGAAAAAGAAGCGCTTACAGATGAGACCACGCTTTTGCCATCAATATTAGTATAAGTGGTTTTCAATTTTCCCAGACGAGCGAAATCGACAAGGAGGCGATAACCGGTGTATTGATTGACATCGCCTTTGAAGCCGAAACGCGCCATTTTAACTTTGAACTCGCCGTGATTTTCTGAAAAGTCGGTTTCGTACCAGCTCCGCACATAACCGAAAAATTTCATGGAGCTTTCCGATTTATTCTGAGCCGCAATTGTAACGGCAATAAACAAGAAAAGAATAATTTTATTTTTCATAGTTTCCTTCCTAATTTGTTAATGAGTTTAAATAATTACTTACATCGGCTGATAGAACTCTTTCCAGATCGAGTAAAATCAGAAGACGATCTTCCAATTTCCCGATAGCTTTGATAAGCGATGAATCGACACCTGCTACCATAGCAGGAGGTTGTTCTGTAATATCTTCTGGTATACGAAGCACTTCGCTTACTTCGTCGACGAGAAATCCAATTGTCTTTCCGTTTAGATCTACAACTACAATCCTCGAATTCTTGTCGGCTTCTATTCTTTCCAGCCCCAGTTTAACCCGGAGATTTACAATTGGTATGATCCTGCCTCTTAGATTTACTACACCGTCAATATAATATGGTGCGTTTGGCAATCGGGTTAAATTTAGCATCCTGTTAATTTCCTGAACTCTCAGGATGTCGATCCCGAATTCTTCTTTCCCTATCTTAAAACTTACAAGTTGAAGAATTTCGCTGGAGGTCTGTCTATCTACATTCATAAATCCTCTTTTTATTTTGTTCATGGGAAATTATCGCAGAGAGTGAATTGTTTTTGAGTGTTTTTCTACAAGCGATGAGTTAAATAAATAAGCGGGTTAATTGATGAATAAGCGAGTTTAAGTCTTATTAAATTAGCAGTATTTTAATTATATGCTATTTTTATCTTTTATTTTTGAGATGTATCGCTGGCTGATTTCAATTTTCCTGTTTAATTCTTTTAAAAAGATGAAATACTTACGATAGTTCTCCTTTTCAACATAGTCGATACAATTCGTGTTGACAATAGTCGATTTTCGAACTCTAAGAAAATGATCCGGTGGCAGAATCTCTTCCCATATCTTCACCAATTTGTTTGTATAATATCTTCTTTTCTCAGTCAAGAATAGGGCAGTGCCGGTATTTTCGGATTCTATTAGAATAATTTCTTTGATTTTTATCATTACTGGCGTGTTACCCGATTCGATAAAAACAGGATCTTCGTAGTTAAATTTTTTTCCATAATTGTCGTATCTATTTAAATTTTTCAAAGCTTCGTATTTAGCAAGCCGAAGCTCGATTGTATTCAAAAGGTCGGCTGCTTTAAAAGGCTTATAAATATAGTCGTCGGCACCGAGATTCATTCCCCTGCGCAGATCTTCGTAATCGGCTTTAGCAGTCAAGAAAACGAAAGGAATGAAAGCTGTCTTTTCATCCTTTTCCAGACGGTTCTTGACCTCATATCCGTCGATTCCAGGCATAAGAATGTCGCAAATAATCAAATCGGGATGAGCTTCCCTTGCAATTTTAATTCCTTCCTCGCCGTTTGAAGCAATAAGAAGTCTGTAATCTCTTTTATTCAATAAATAGTAGAGATTTGTACGGAGAAGCGAGTCGTCCTCGATTATCAATATCGTTTTCATAATTCGGTCCTTCTTAATGGAAAGGTAACAATTGCACTCGTGCCTTTGTTCAATTTACTTTTAATTTCGACTTTACCTCTCAAGGCTTCTGTCCAGCGCTTAACAATTGCAAGCCCGAGTCCAGTTCCACTGTAATTTACTGCATTAGAAGCTCTGAAAAAAGGATTGAAAATATCTTTTAGTTCGTACTCAGGTATGCCGATCCCTTCATCTTTAACAGTAAGACTAAATTCTTTGTCGTTAGAATTTAGAATGACTGAGACTTTGCTCTGGTGCGGCGAAAACTTAACGGCATTGCTAATAATATTATAAACCACCTGAGTAAAAAGCTGGGGGTCAACTTCGGCTGTGAATCGTTTTCCTTTTAACTCAAAATTGATCTCTTTATTATTAAGAAGTTTGAAATTTTCTACCAGTTCTTTGACCTTTTCAAAAACGTCAATTTCCTCATATTTGAGTTTAATTTCTTGCATATCCGACTTGCTCAAAGAAGTAATTGCATTCAACATCGAAATCATCGTATCGATCGATTTAAAAATATTATTGAAATGAGTTTCGGTTTCCGATCGGGTTAATTTATTCCTGTAGAGCTGGAGAATTTCAGCTGAGGTCTGGATTGCAGTAAGTGGAGTCCTGATCTCGTGAGAAACCATCGAAATGAATCTCGATTTCAGCTGATTGAGTTCAATAGCTTTGTCGAGTGCCTTTTTGATTTCTTCTTCAACTTTTTTGCGCAGAGTAATATCCTGAGCTATCCCAGCAACGCGATAATTGTCGTTAATTTTAGCAATAGGGAAAGTTTTGGCATAAATCCATTTTGCATTTCCTTTAGAATCAATAAGACGGAATTCCTTCTGAAAAAATTTTTCCCTGTCGTAATCGTGATAAACAAAATCCTTAATCATTTCCCTTTTATCATCTGGATGAATTTTATCGATGAAATCGTTTGCACTTTTATAGAGATCATCCCTTTTCGATTCCCACACCCGCTCATAGGCAGGGTTTATGTAGAGGAATTTTCTACCTTCCTGAAGCCAGATAACGTCTTCCAGATTTTCAGCCAGTTCCCTGAATTTTCTTTCGCTTTCATAGAGTTCTTTTGACAGGTCGGTCAGTTTTTGATTTAATTTTTTCATCTCCCTGTTGCTCTGAATCAATTCTATGCTTTTAAGCGATAGTTCGTTATACTGCGCATTAATTTTTTCATCGGCTCTTTTTCTCTGAATTGCATTTGAAATGGCGTGCGTGCTAAGCATTAGTAATTCGATATATTCCTTATCCCATTGTTTACTCTCATTTTTCGAATCGTAACCGATAAAACCAATTAATTTATCATTCGATAGAAGAGGCAAAAAAATGATTTTTGAAGTATCAAAAAGACTTCCTATTGCCGATTTCCACAAAGCCGTATTTATTTCAAGGTAGGCGCCATTTTGAAGAGTAGCAAGAATATCCTCTATATTGTTCAATTCGATTTTCGATATTTTTTTACTCAATGGTGACGAGTTGGGAGCTACATATTCTGTTACTAATTCCATCGATTTATTTTCCGACTCAACAAATAGATATCCTCTGTCGGCCCCGATTAAACCGGCAATCACTTCGATTGTACTTTTAATTCGCGATTCGATCTGAAGAGGATGTATATTTATAAAGTCAGAGGATACTTGGGTAATTATTCTAATATGTTCAAGTTTTTCAACCAGTCGATTTTCTGCACGATTTTTTATATCAATTACTTTATTTAAATATTCATTTCTTTCTTTTAATTCCGTATTAACTTTATAAAATTTCTTTTTATACGTACTGGCAACACCCACAAGTAATGCTATGACCAGTTGTAAAAAACCACCAACTACATCGAGTAGCTGAACCTGCTGAACATCAATTAATAGAAAAAAATTAAGATAATTAATTAAAAAGAAGAAGACTGCAACTATCAGAGCAGCCAATGCGCCATAGTACCAGGAAATAGTGAGAACTGGAAGTAACGAGAAGAGTCCTGCGGATGTATTAATCTTAAATGCAAATAATATTACCAGAATCTCATAAAAAACGAGTGATAATATAATTACAATATTCTTATATTTTTCCAAAGTGACCCGGATTTTTATATTTACAAATATATTAAGGATTACTCAATGTTGGCTTCTTAAAAAACATAAATGTTATCCATTACAAATGAAATGGTTGTCATTTTAATACTATAATCGGAATTTTAAGAAACTATTTTAAGTACTAATAGTATTCGGTTTAGTTTACTATTATTTATAAAAAGCCTATTTTTAATCGGAAAATCAAGTCATGAAATGAAAGAAAAGAATAGATATTTGACCACATTTTATTTCTCGATTACTGCAATTACTTTTTTCGCAGTTTCGGTCTTCATTTTTACCACACTTTTTGGCGACTTGCTGGTAACCGACGACAACGAGCCGGTAAAGATTTATTTTGCCGATAATATTTCGCCGAGCCACAAAACGGCCATCGAAAAATTCAATCGGCTTCATAAAGGGGAAATCGAGGTGATTCCGGTCGACCTCCCTTTCGAGAAATTTACAACGAACGAAAGAAAAGAACTTCTAATTCGTTATTTACGTGGCAAAAGCGAGCGGCTCGATATTTTTTCGGTGGATCAAATCTGGGTGCCACGCTTCGCAAAATTCGCTACACCACTCGGAGAATATTTCACTTCAATTGAACGCGACGCTATCGTATCCGAAGCCCTTCAATCGTGTTACTACGACGAGCAATTTATTTCGGTTCCTCTCTTTTTCGATATTGGAGTAATGCACTATCGAAAAGATAAACTAAAAAAACTTCCCGATTACCCCGAAATTAAAAAGAAGCTCGACAGCTCGATAACATGGAAAGATTTCCTTGCTCTCGGGAAAAGGTTATCAAAAGATGGGACTCCTTTTTATCTCTTTGCTGCAGATGCTTACGAAGGTCTTATGTGCAGTTTCATGGAGCTTATTGCTTCACAAAACGGAGCTTTACTGGAAAATGGCAAAATCAAATTGAACACACCCGAATGTCGAAGGGCGTTGAATTTACTCAAAGATTTGATTTATAAATACAAACTTTCTCCTCCTGAAGTGGCAAGTTTTACCGAGAACGAATCGTATGCTTATTTCGTCCAGAACAACGGTTATTTTTTGCGAAGCTGGCCTGGATTTATTACCTGGTACAGAAATAATGTAGACAGCAAGAAAGACACCCTTCTTTTTGATAGAGCACCAATTCCAAGATTCGAAGGCGGCAATTCGAGGAGTACAATTGGTGGCTGGTACTTAATGCTTTCGAAATATTCCGAAAAGAAAAAGGAAGCTGCTAAATTCATCAAATTCCTTCTGAACAACGACATTCAAAAAGAATTTTATTATTCCGGATATCTGCCCGTTACCAAATCCATCTATTCAGATTCTCTGTTTGTCAAAAACAATCCCGATGTTAAATTTTATTACTCGCTACTCAAAAATGCCGTGCGCAGACCATTTGTCGAAAAATATACACGTTACTCGGATGTAATTTCGTATCATCTAAACAGAGTACTTAAAAACAAAATGAGCGTGGAAGAAGCTCTTTCTGAAGCCGAACGAATAATCAATTCAGAAATAGAGACTGGACTTTAGATGGGAAAAAAAATTTTATTCGACAGAATTAAAAAATATCACTTTGAGTTCAAACACCTTACGGTGCTCTTTGTCGGATTAATTTTATTCCAGTTTATCCTTTCGTTTATTCACAAAGCTTCGATGCATAATTTTTTCGACAATACGCAGGAATGGTATCAGCGCAATTCAGCCGAACGACTGGCAAATATGAATACAACAACAATCGAACTGCTCTATGAAATTGTTAAATTGCGCGAAGAGATGGGACCTGAGGAAAGAAGACACATTATTCAGTTCTTCGACATGATTCTCAATCAACAAATACTTCATCAGAATATTGAAGAAATTTGCCTGCTGGTTAATAGAGGCAATAAGATTCTGGCAATCGACAATGGCAACGCTCTTTTTGCAAATTTAATTGATAACATAAATGTCACAGCAAATTCGTCTTCGCACAAAAATGCTATTGAATTATACAGGCGAATCTACGATAAAATTTCTCGCAGCGAACAAATTATAAATCTAACTACAAACAATAAAACATATCATATCTTTGTACCTTTTGTGCCAAACGGCGAATTTGCCGGCGCATTTTATATAAAAAACACACCCGACTTCACCTTCGTACAGCGCGAAATGATATCAAGTTACGAAGAAACTTCTCTCATCTATTCGGCATTGTTCCTGCTTGGACTCCTGGCAATGTATTATATCTCGACTTACACGGTTAAAGAACGTGACGAAGCTCAGAAATTACTTCTCGAAGAGCACGAGCAAAACTTAAAACAACAAATTGAACATCAGAAAGAATCGATGTTTACAAAAAGAATTTATCATACTCATCACAAAGCCGAAAAGATAATGGGCTTTATAAAAGAAGATTTACGGAATCTTTCTATTGACAACATTGACGAAGTTAAAAACCGAGTACTGAAATATTCGAATTTCATTTCCCGCGTTATTTACGATATGAAATGGTATGAACCACCCTTACAAACTATCCGCAATCCCACTTTTCGAACAAACATTAACGACGTAATACGCTTTATTGTAGAAAATATTTTCAATCGTACTGCCCGAAAAACCGGTTCCTTTAAAATTGAACTCGACCTGGACGACAATATTCCACCCGTGCACGTCAACGAATTTGTTGTCTGGGAAATTATCGAACCGTTGATTCAGAACAGTATCGACCACGGCGGAGAAGATTTTTTAAATATTAAAATAACCACAATTTATAATCGAGAAGCACATTCCACAACTATTACAATCGAAGACGACGGCGTTGGAATAAAACCAGAACTACTCGAGACGAACGAAAATGGAATAAAAAAACTATTCCTCGAAAAAGTTAGCACAAAAAACATTTCGCACACAAATTCGGGTTATGGCTGTTATATTGCTTACGAACTTTCAACACAAAGATGCGGCTGGAAAATCGACGCCGAAAATTTACCTTCAAAAGGATGTAAATTTACTATATTAGTTCCTCATTAATTTTTTTAATATGGACAAGAATAAACCAATCAAAATATTACTCATCGAAGACGAGGAATTCGACGTTCGTCGTGTCGAGAACACAATCGCACCATTCAGCCAAAGAATCAAGATTTCTGAAGTAGTATCAGACGGAAAATCTGCAATTGAACTTTTAGAGAAAAAAAGAAACGAGTTCGATATTATTATCATGGATTATCAAATTGCTGGCGGTATTCGTGGTGAATATCTGATAAAGAAAATAAAAGACGTCGACCCTTCGATCCAGATTATAGTTATTACCAAAATGACAATAAATTTAACCGATTATGAATTTGCACAAAGTTTGATAACCGCAGGCGCCTTCTGGTACTGCACAAAATATCCAGTCGATATCGAAGAATATATTTATCAGCCGACCGACTTTGTCCTCTCAATTTTCAATGCATACGAAAAGAAAGAACTTCTGAAAGAAAGAATTAATTCGAAGGCAAAAATTAAGCGAAACGTTGAAGGGATTCTTACGAGCAAACAAATTATTGGAGTTTCTGACCAAATTGTAAAGCTGAGGGAACAAATAAAAAAAATTGCAGAGAGTAATGCTCCGGTTTTAATTACAGGAGAATCCGGTACGGGCAAAGAATTGGTCGCATATAACATTCATTACAACAGCCATCGAAAATATGAAAACTTTGTTCCGATCAATTGCGGAGGCATTCCCGAACAGTTAATTGAAAGCGAACTTTTTGGATACGAAAAAGGGGCATTTACAGGAGCCGACAAAGCAAAACCCGGTTTATTTGAAATTGGCGACAAAGGAACAATTTTTCTGGACGAAATTCCTGAACTACCACTTGCTTCGCAGGTTAAATTGTTGCGAGTTTTGCAGGACGGCGAGGTCGAAAAACTTGGTAGACTCGATAAAATTAAAGTAGACGTAAGAATTCTTTCAGCAACAAATAAAAATCTCGACGAGGAAGTAAAGGCCGGTCGCTTTCGCGAAGATTTGTTTTATCGTTTGAACGTTCTGCCAATTTTTATTCCACCCTTGCGTGAAAGGAAAGAGGACATAATTTATCTGACCGATTATTTTCTAAATCACTACGCACTTGATATCGGCAAGCCAGTGCCCACATTGACCGAAGAGGCAATGTCGATGCTCGTTGAATACGACTGGCCTGGCAATGTACGCGAATTGAAAAATCTGGTTCAACGTCTCCTCTTCTACGGCGAAAACATTATAACACCCGAACAGATAGAAAATGCAATCGGGAAATCGACTTCGAGTGGAATTTCAAAAAATGACGGGATTTCATTCAAAACCGAAAATGGATTTCTTACTCTCAAAGAGATGGAAAAGCAGCTGAGATTAAAATATTTTCAGTACATCCGCAGCAAAACAAATTCAGACGCCGAAGCAGCAAAAATTTTAGGACTCGCTCCGCCTAATTATTACAGAATGTGCAAAGAATTAGGACTCAAATAAATTGAAGATGCTAACGAACCCGATCGAAATAATCAGGAAAAAGAGAGATGGCGGCAAGCTGTCGTATCAGGAAATTGATTTTATGGTTTCGAATTTTACCTCAGGTACAATTCCCGATTATCAATTTTCGGCTTTTTTAATGGCTGCATTTATTCGAGGACTCGATAAATTTGAGACTTCATATCTTACCGAATCGATGCTCAAAAGTGGAAGAATAATTGACCTCTCGACAATTGAAGGATCAAAAATAGATAAGCACTCGACCGGGGGTGTTGGCGATAAAACTTCTTTAATACTTGCGCCAATTGCCGCAGCAGCCGGTATTAAAGTGCCAATGATAAGCGGCAGAGGATTGGGTCACACTGGTGGCACACTCGACAAACTCGAATCGATTCCCGGTTTTCGCACTGACTTGAATTTAGTAGAATATAAATCGGTATTGAAAAAATGTGGCGCCGTTATGATTGGTCAGACAGAAGAAATTGCCCCCGCCGATAAACTTATCTATGCGTTACGAGACGTTACCGCCACTGTTGAATCGATTCCATTTATTACCGCCAGCATTATGAGCAAAAAACTTGCCGAGGGCATTGAAGGACTTGTACTCGACGTAAAAACTGGTAGTGGCGCCTTTATGAAAAAACAATCAGACGCCGTCAAGCTTGCCACATCGCTTGCCAATACTGCAAAAACGTTCAACAAAAAAGTTATCGCTTTTATTACTGATATGAATCAACCACTCGGAAATTATATAGGAAACTGGCTCGAGGTCTACGAATCGCTCCTTATTCTCAGAAACAAAATTAAAAACGATTTATACGAGTTGAGCGTTACACTCGCTGGCGCCATGATCTATCTGGGCGGTAAATCGAAAGATATTTCATCGGGGAAAAAGATAGCCGAAGAAATGATTGAAAGCGGCAAAGCGTTTGAAAAATTTATTGAGATTACCAGACTTCAAGGCGGCGACGTTTCTTTCCTTTTAACACCTGAAAAATATCCGAAATCAAAATACCGGAGAGGAATTCATTCGAGCAAATCGGGATATGTCCAAGCAATCGACACTTACAGAATCGGAATGACTTCCGTTTTGTTGGGCGCAGGCAGACTGAAAAAAGAAGACAAGATCGATCCAAAAGCCGGGATTATATTTTATCCTAAAATTGGTATGAAAATTAAAAGAGGCGGTCTTATTGCCGAAATCTTTACAGACAAAAGAAACGTTCTTGAAACCGCATCCGATTCCATAAAAAATTCAATCGAACTGAGCCCCTCAAAAACATCAATACCAAAGCTGATAAAGAAAAAAATTGAATTTTAATCCTTCTAAAACTGGAAATAGATAAACGGCTGTATATCTGCAGATTTAAATTGTGCCGCCAACCAAATTGCAATCGTTAATATTAATATTTTCCCTACAAGCGGAAGTTTTGCAATTATAGTCGCGCTATAATCGAATAATTTCGAGGGCAAAAAGTGGAACAAAAATCCGAGTACCATTAATCCGGTAATCAATGGCATCTTTTCGACAAACTGGAAGAAAACCTCGGCGTGGAAGAATTCCGATATTTGTGAAAGCATGTCGTAAACTGTCTGAATATCATAACTTCTGAATACAGCGAATGAGAGCGCAACCAGATGAAATGTGATTAATATCTGAAAAAATCGGAGGAACTTTGTATTCTCGATGCGAAGTAATTTCAAGATACGAGTTCTTGGTTTTTGAATAAGCAGCGAAAACGACATCATAAATCCGTGAAGAGCGCCCCAGTAGATAAAATTCCATCCTGCGCCGTGCCACAATCCACACAATAAAAACGTAACAAAAATTCCGATCATATTGCCGAAAACTCTTAGGTTACGATATTTCATTTGAATTGGCCTGAATAAATAATCGAGCAGCCATCGCGATAACGAGATATGCCAGCGGCGCCAGAAATCTGCTATGCTGGTTGCTTTAAAAGGATAATTGAAGTTCTCCATCAAACGGAATCCCATCAACAACGCTATGCCAATTGCCATATCTGAATAGCCTGAAAAGTCGCAATATATCTGCAGCGTGTAGCCGTAGATTGCCAGTAAATTTTCCAAACCTGTATATCGCAAAGGAAAATCGAATATTCGATCGACAAAATTAAGACTGATATAATCGGCAATAACAACTTTTTTAATAAGTCCAATTGAAATGAGAAACAGAGCCAGTCCCAGCTCTTTCTTTGAGATAAACGGCTCTTTATTAATCTGTGGCAGAAAATCTGCAGCTCTGTCGATTGGCCCGGCAAGTAAATTTGGGAAGAAGAAAAGATATAATGCAAAATCCCTGAAACTGTTGGTCGGTTTTAGAGTATCGTAATAAATATCGAACAGATATGTAAGCGCTTTGAAAGTATAGAATGAAATTCCAATTGGCAAAAATATATCGAGTGGTTCGATTACACCCGCTCCAATACCATTAATAATATCAACTATAAAATTCGTATACTTGAAATAACTTAAAAGGCCAAGATTGACAAATAATGCAATAACGAGTATTAATTTCTTGTATGAAAAATTTTCTGTTGCCGAAATCCATTTGCCAAAATAAAAATTAACAACAGCCGACACCAGAAGTATCGAAGTATAATATCCCGCCGATTTATAATAGAAATAGATCGAAAAGAAAATAATAAGGCCAAGTCTGAACGAATTATTTTTAATAAATAGAGTATAGAGAGCCATGAAGAATGTAAAGAGAATGAGGAAGAGCGCAGTACTGAAAACAAGCGGGTCGTCGGGCTGGTATCTTAGCAATTCAATTAGTTTATTGAAATCGATAAAAGAAGTCATAGCTATTGCTTGTTTAATTTAGAATCGAGAAGTTTTTGTAAATCGCCAACACATTTAAGGCGTAACAATTCATAGCTCTTAAATTTTACTTTGAAATGCTCTTCAATTACTAGTATGATATTAATATGGTTAAGCGAATCCCAGCCTGGTACTTCTGGAGCCGTGGTTTCGTCTTTAATATCGAAGTCATCCAGATTGAGTTGTTTTAATATTACCTGTTTTAATTCTGGAGAAATCATTTTATCTGCTCCATACTTGTGGATCTTTATTTTCGATTAATCTCTCTTTGTTGGTTTTTCTGCTCGGTTTACCCGAAGAGCTTTTGATGAGCCATCTTGGTGGCACAAGATAAACTTTATGAATGCCAACGTCGATACTCATTCCCGCTTTGAGGATTGCAAGTCGGAGATTGTTTTTTTCTTCTTCTGTTTGGGCTTTTGTTTCGGCCACAACACTTATAAACTCAGTCCCCATTTCCGGGTCTTCCTCCCCGAATGCAATTACCCTTCCGGGAATTACACCTTCCACCTGATTGACTGCATCTTCAATATCTTCAGGATAGATATTTTTTCCCGCTACGATTATAATATCTTTTTTTCTGCCAATGATAAAAAATTCATCCTCGTATTTGAATCCGTAATCGCCGGTGAAGTACCAACCATTTTCAACGACCTCTGCAGTTTTTTCGGGATAGTTACGATATCCATCGAACATCGAAACAGATTTAACGGCAACCTCTCCTACAATGCCATCTGGTAGCTCCTTTCGATTGTCGTCTACAATCTTTGCATCGCATGCTTCTATCAGTCTCCCGGAAGAAACGCAAATTCTAATTGAAGAATTTCCATCGGCTAATTTTACTCTTCCCTGAGCAAGTTCGTCTCTGTCTGCTTTGACTTCTTTAATTGGCTTGCCGAGATCGGTCACAGTAACGGCAAGGGTAGTTTCAGCCATAGCGTACATTCCAGCGAGCGAAAGCGGATTGAGATTATACTTTTTAAAACGCTCTATAAACTTAACATGACTTTCGTGACGTATTGGCTCAGCGCAATTAACAACGGCGCGTAAACTTGAAAGATCAATTCCTTCAAGTTCTTCCTCGTCGATTTTTTCGGCAAGTACATTGTAAGCAAAATTTGGCATGTACGTCATAGTGGCTCTTTCTTTTGTAGCGGCTTCAAGTTGTAAAATGGGAGCCAGTACCCACTCGAATGGATCGATTTGTATGGTTGTAATTCCATAAGCCAGTGGGATATGAAATGCGGCAATCAGTCCAAGATCGTGATACAAAGGCAGCCAGCTTACAACTTTATCATTCCGATTCATACCGAGCCGTTCGCCCAGATATTTTACATGATAAAGGAGTGCCTTGTGCGAAAGGACAACCGGCTTTTGGAGTCCTGTTGTGCCCGAGGAATGTTGCAAAAAAGCTTCATCTTCGAATTTAATTTCGTCAGCCTCTCGTTCAATTTCGTCATTCAATCCAGAATCGAATTCCGATTCCAGATCCCAGTCAAGTGGAAAGAAGATATTCTTTATTGTACTTCCCTGCTTATCGATTAAAGGTCTGATAAGTGGGTCGAGTTCTTTTTCTGTCAGAACATAATCGAGCCCGGAACGTTGCGACATTCCTTCCAATCCCTGACGGAATTTGTCGGGATGAAGTCTCGGATTCGGATAGGCAAGAATTGCTGGCAGTGCTCCAAGTCGAATTATCGAGAAATAGAGCGGATATAAAAGTTTATTATGACGGATTATTATTGAACATACTTCACCCTTTTTGATACCATGTTTTTTCAAAACTACGGAAAATTTTTCGGCTGTATCAATTAATTTTTTGTATGTCCATCTATATGGTTCTTCGCCGGCAAGCCAGTGAACTACAGCTTCCTTGTCGGGATATTTTTCGGCGTTAAGTTTCCACCTCTTCCATAGAGTATTGGCTTCTTCGATGTTGAATTTTTCCATCATTTCCTCTTGTTAAATTCGTCGAGGAGAGATTCAACAAAAAGTTCAGCAATTCTTTCGGCGCCCTGATTATTGAAGTGAATGTAATCGCGCGATGCCATAGGAGGATTTGCAGTCACCCAGTTGTGCATTGAATTTTTACCACCCATCGCTTCAAACAAACTCCATAATGCCACTCCGTTATTCTGCGCTATCTTTTTCTGAACTTCGAGTAGCTTAAATACAGCCGGGTCGGTTTCAAATTTAGTCCCGACTTTGCGGGCTTTGTCGTGAACACTTATCATTATAATGCTTGTTTCGGGAAACGCCTCTTTAAGACTCTTAATAACCTTTCCCATCTCTCTTTCGTACCAGCTGTAATCTGTCATTCGGGAACCCAGTATATTCAATCCGAATTCGAGAATAATAAGTTTGTAATTGAGATATTTCGAAAATTCTTTGAGTATCGAAGGATTGATTTGTGCAATATCAACACCTGAATTTCCTCTTAGTGGAAAATTATCGATATAAATTCCGGGTGTGTTTTCAAGACTGACTCCATAAAAATGTGCCTGTTCTTTTTGAGGAAATTCAATGCGAACCGATTTAACAATTTTGCCGGCGTCAAGAACAAGTTCCTTAATTCCTGAACCCGGATTCAGACTTACTGACTTTTTGGAAGCGTTATCGAAAGAATAGTAGATATCCGAACTTTTAGCATTAGAATAAAAAATTCTGACTCTGGAAAAACCTTTAAGCGACTTTCTCAATCTGCTGACTTCATATTCCACCCAGGCGTTCCCTTGTGGAATAAACACCTCGCCGCTTATTCCGAGCTTCAACGATTTGGGGTTACTTGTGTAGACAGACGCAATTTCCCAGTTATCGGAAAATGAATGTCTGGTAGTTGTACGAAATGCAACATCCTGTGAAACTATTCCGAGCCAGCCCACGGCGTCGCCGCCGAATTTCTTTTGCAATTGCTCTCTGATATCGGCAGTTATCAAATCGCCTTCAATCACAGAATCGCCATAATGTGCAATTCGGAACGGTTTCGTTTTAGCTGTGGAAAGTGCGTCAAAAAAATATTTTAGCTGCTCTGTGTTGCCGTAGAATCCCGTCTTCTGTCCCTGATAGAGATAATTTTCGCCGTAACTGTTGGATGATAAAAACTCAATCGCACTGGAAAAATCGAATCCAGCGAAAACTACACCGGGTTTGATTGCGACGGTCGTATTTTTCGATAAATCTTCTTCGGAACTGTCGGGTTTAATATCGATAAAGAAATCGACATTGCGAAATGTAAAACCTGCAATTGTATATTCATAATTTACAAACGAAAGGAGGTACAAAAGCAACAACGTACCGACAAGAATAATTGTTGGTTGCTTTATATAATTTTTTTCCATTTTGCACCCTTCATAATTTATATTTTGATAAAATCTTTTCGATTTCATTTGCCCAGATTTTATATCCTTCTGCGTTATAATGCAGACCGTCCCAGGTATATTTTTCGTCAATAAAACCCTCGGCATTTGACATAAGTTCGTTCAAATCAATATAATCGATGTTATTTCGGAGAGCATAATTTTTTAGCATCTTATTCAATTTATCGATTTCGCGATTTCTTCCTGCGTTAACTTCCGGCGAACCGCCCCAGTCTTTGGCATAATTCTTTGCAGCGTATGTTACAGATGTAATCACGGGAATAATATTTTTTGATTGAAGTCTGGAAATGATTTTTAAATAATTAAAATAGATTTCGTCAACGGGCGTCCAGTTATAGATATCGTTAATACCACCCATAATAAATACAATTTTGGGTCTCAACTTAATAATATCGTCGAGACGTTCCAAAAAGCCAGGCAATATATCTGAGGGTATTCCCCTTCCGACGGCATTGCACCTGCCAAGTAGTTCGCTCCAATCGACTCCAGCAGTAAGAGAATTCCCCAAAAAAACAATATCAGCCTGTTTTGTTTTATAAATATTGAACAGGGAATTCATTTTTTCGTAGTTAGGATTTTTCTTGAACTGAGGAGAGAAATTGCTCTGTCCGCAAATGACGGTAGCAGAAGATAACATGAGAGTCAATATTCCACTTAAAAATAATTTTTTCAAAATCGCCCTTTATTCTGAACTATTGCCCAACTGCTTTTCGAATTCCGAGATTCTGGTTTTCAAACTTTTTTCCAGTGCAATTAATTCCGATACTCTGGCTGTATACTCTTCTTTTTTCAATTCGATTTCCGATGCCTCTTGCTTCATTAGTTTATAGTCGTTTTTCAGTTGTTCATAATAATTTTCAAGTTCTTCTAATTTCGTACGGGCTTCATTGAGTTCCTGCGACAATCTATATTTTGTTTCGTCAAGCGAAGAATATTCCTGGCTCGATTGTTTGAGCAGGTTCTTTATCTCTTTTTCCACCGACATTTTTTGTTCTTCGAGAATTTTTGTTTCCGATTTAAGAGATTCGATCCTGCTTTTCATTTCGGAATATTCCGTCTTAATATTATTGAGTCTGTTATTCAATTCATATTCTTCGTTTCTCAAGTTGCGATTAGATTCTTCAAGAATTTGTTTTTCTTTTTCGAGCACTTTGACAATGCCTTCATATTCTGCAATTGTCGATTTTTTTTCGAGCAGCAATTTTTCCTTTGTCGATATCTCCTTTTCTTTATCCAGAATATCCTGTTTCAGGGAGTTCAATTCTTCGTTAAATTTAGAGAGCGTTTGTGTTACTTTATTCTCTAAGTTCAAAGCATGTTCTTCCAGCTCAAATTTCTTCTTTTCATATTCCTCGAGCGATTTTTTTTGCTTGTCTATAATTTCGAACAAGGCTTCGTTTTCCTTTTTAAGCTGAAGAATTCCTTCCTGTAGATGCCTTTTTACATTTTCGAGTCTATTGATTTCGTTTAACAGATTCTGCTTATCTCTTTCTTTTGATGATATTTCTTCTTTGATTTCGGTCAACTTTTTATTTTCGGCTTCAATATTGAAATTCAATTCAGCCAGTACATTTTTGTTCTTTCTAATTTCCTCAACTATTTCATCCCTGCTGAACAAAAATTCAGAAAAGATCTGTTCCTTTTCTTGCAGTTGGGTGAGAACTACATTTAGCGATTTTTCGAGATTTGTCTTGATCTCTTCACTCAATGAAATCTGTTCTTCAAGTTTGGCAAGTAGTTTTTTCTTTTGATTTTCTTCTTCTTTCAGTAGTTCTATTTTTTTTTCGATGTCTGTGGAAGCTTCTTTAAGTTCCTCCGGAACGTCCTCGTTTTTTGTTTCGGCAAACATCTTATCCTGAAGCTCTAAAAATTCCGATTCAAGTTTTACGTAAGCCTGGTTCAATTCATCGTACTTTTTATTTATTTCTTCGAGTTCTTGTTCTTTTTTCTTCAACAATTTCGCCGATTCATCCGGCGAAGATACAATATCGGAGACTTCCTGTTCGTACAAAATTCTTTTTTCTTCGAGCTCGGCAAGTTCTGTTTTTATTTTTTGGAGCATTTCATTTTTTGTCTGGAGTTCGTAATTCAGCGATTCAACTAAGGAGGAGAGCTCTTCGTTACGTTTGGTAAGTTCTTTGAATTCCTTTTCCGCTTCTGCAATTTTTCTTTCGACGTTATTTATACTTGAATGTTTTTGAACAAAAGCATGAAGAGTGTTTTTCAATTCGTCGTTTTCATCGCGCAATCTGTTCAATTCTTCTCTCATCCCTCGGGAAAAAAGCCCCATAGGAATTATCTCCTTGATTGGTATGGTGTATAAATGATGCGATAAAAATAATAAACTTTGAGAAAAGTTACTCTATTTAAAATCTGCTTGCCCAAAATTAATCGCTTTCGGCAATATCTACCGTCCTCAACGAAAGTAGATAAGTAATTACTCCAATTGCAACTATAGTCAGTACAACACGAAGAAACAGGCTCGACGTAAAAAAGATCGTCGAGCTTCCAATAGTTACTATAACCATCCCAATTGCAATAATTTTGGACTTTCGCGGTATTCCTCTGTGTTCCATGTAATTCTTTATAATCTTTCCAAATTTTGGGTGATTAATCAACCAGTTATAAAATTTCTCCGAGCTGCGGGCAAAGGATGCCGCCGCAAGAATGAAAAATATAGTCGTGGGCATCAACGGCAAAAAAATACCTACTATACCAAGTCCCACAAATATCCAACCAGCTACAATCAATATTTTTTTATAAATGTTTTTCATTTCTATTGAAATAAAGATTACGAATAACTTATGTGACAAATATAAGAAAAAGGGAAGAGGGAATAGATATTAGGGGTTAGGGATTAGATATTAGGGATTAGGGATTGGGGGTTAGATATGGGGATGAGGGAAATGAAGTTTTAGTTGTGTGGTGAGGTAGTTCTGGAAAGATGGTGTAGATTGAGCTGTAGATTAATAAAAACAAATTTTCAAATTTGTGGATACATTTTTAATGGCAATAAGTTCTATTCATCTAAAACGCGCTGTAAATAATCGCGATATAAACAATCTGGAATGCTTTCTATCAATTTTTTGAACTGATCTTTATCGATAAATTTTTTTTGATAAGCAATCTCTTCAATGCAGGCAACTTTTAAACCCTGTCGATCTTCAATAACACCGAAGAATTGGGAAGCTTTAAGGAGAGCTTCAGGCGTTCCTGTATCGAGCCAGGCTACTCCCCGTCCTATCTTTTCTACACGCAATTTGCCACGGTTTAGATATGCTTTATTAACATCGGTAATTTCAAGCTCTCCTCGTTGAGAAGGCTTAAGTTTTTTCGATATCTCAACTACATTATTATCATAAACGTACAGTCCAGGTATAGCAAAATCGGATTTCGGTAGTTTTGGTTTTTCTTCAATACTAATAACCATGCCGTTGTCGTCGAATTCGACGATTCCATAACGTTGAGGGTCCTTTACCTGATAAGCAAAAATCGTAGCACCGTCGTTGTTTTCCTGAACGGCTTTATAAAAGAAGTCGAGTTTGCCGTAAAAAATATTATCTCCGAGTATGAGCGATACTGCATCTTCGCCTATAAATTTTTCGCCGATTATAAATGCCTCGGCAATTCCATTTGGAGCATACTGAACAGCGTATTCGATCGACAGGCCGAGATGAGAACCATCTTCAAAAAGTTTTTGATAGAGCGGAATTGTTTCATAGTTCGAAATAATCAAAATTTCTCTTATCCCTGCAAGCATTAAAACAGACAGGGGATAATAAATCAGGGGCTTATCATAAATAAGGGTCAACTGTTTGCTGTAAACTTTTGAGATGGGATACATTCTCGTTCCCGAACCACCGGCAAGAATAATTCCTTTCATTACTGCTCCCGAATTTTATTTAACTTTCTTTTGTAACTATAAAAACGATATAGATAAAATTACAAGGGACTTACCAAGCTGCCGTACTCATACAAATTACCGTTCTAACAATTAATACAATTTCCATCTATCAATCTTTTTTCCTTGTTAGTCATAAATTATACGGATCAACAAAAGCGAATCAATTATTCTTAAATCTGTCGTTTTTGAGATGAGATGTAAAATAATTGTAAATATAGTTGATTATTTTATCTGCCTGTTGTTTGTTATAAAGCAGATATTCTTCTTTTCTAAAAACTTTATAGAGCGATTTGACAGTTTCTGTAATAATCAGAGATAGGTTGGACCTTTGACTGATAATATCGACGGGGAGCAGAAATATGGTATCAAAGATCGCCGCTTCGACAATTTTTATCTGGTGTTTATAACTCAAATCCTCGAAGCGGGCAAACTTGCTTATGTCGTTCGACTTATGGCGCATTTCAGTTTCAACTTTTATTCTGTCGAGCAATAAAGCCAGCGCCGCTTCGATTGTAATCTTTAATTCAATCATTTTTATATTAACTTATAACTGCCGTTACTTTTTCTGCAGCTTCTTTCAAAGAAGATGCAACTTCGAAATTAAGACCTGATTTTTTCAGCATCTCCTGAGCAATATCGGCATTCGTGCCTTCCAGACGCACTACAACTGGAATTGTAACGTTGACTTCTTTAACAGCGTCTATAACTCCTTGTGCCACTCGGTCGCATCGAACGATACCGCCAAAAATATTAATCAAGATGGCTTTAACATTCGGGTCGGAAAGAATAATTTTGAAGCCATTGGCAACAGTTTCTTTATTAGCACCGCCCCCAACGTCCAGGAAATTAGCAGGTTCGCCTCCTGCCAGTTTAATAATATCCATAGTAGCCATTGCGAGTCCTGCACCGTTTACCATACAACCCACATTGCCATCGAGTTTGATATAGTTGAGATTATATTTCGAAGCTTCGATTTCGAGCGGATCTTCTTCGTCAAGGTCTCTATATGCCGCAATATCGGGATGACGATAAAGAGCATTATCATCAAAATTCATTTTGGCGTCGAGCGCAATAATTCTTTCGTCGTTTGTAATTACCAGCGGATTTATTTCAAGCAGCGAAGCGTCAGTCTCTTCGTATGCTTTATAAAGCTTCATTATAAACGGAATGAAATTCTTAAATGCAGCACCTTTTAAACCGAGTCCAAAGGCGAGTTGACGTGCCTGGAATGGCTGAAATCCGATAGCAGGATCAATCCAGACTTTCAATATTTTTTCCGGGGTTTCTTCAGCGACTTTTTCAATTTCTACTCCGCCCTCTGTTGAAACCATTATTACGTTTCTCGAGACGGTGCGGTCGAGCAAAATTCCAACATACAATTCTTTTTTATAGTCGAGTCCTTCCGTGATATAAAGTGTTTTTACCTTCTTCCCTTCTGGACCAGTTTGATGAGTTACGAGTATATTCCCGAGCATTTTTTCGGCGTATTCTTTTACTTTTCTTTCATCTGTAGTAAACTTAACCCCGCCTTCCAGCACAAGTTCATTCCGATTATTTGCGTTGTAAATTTTACCTTTTCCTCTGCCTCCGGCGTGGATTTGAGATTTAACGACAAACTGATTAATTCCGGCGGCTTTAAGTGCTTCCAGAGCCTTGTCGAGTTCCGATAAATCTTTAATTGCATATCCGTCCTGCACTGGCACGCCATATTTTTTGAGCGTCTCTTTCGCCTGAAATTCGTGTATTTTCATAAAATTTTCTCCACTTTAATGGGCATCATTATTCTTTCATCGAAAAATTAAGTCATTTAAATAAGAGATTCAATTGAATTTCCCCATATCGAAGTTTGTTTAAACGTCAAAAGGATGACAATGAACAAAAAGCAAAAATATCTGACAATTATTTCCTCCATTTTAATATTGATCACATTCGGTATCTGGCTCTACCACGGAGGTGAAATCTTTACAAAGACCGAGGTGCTGGTGGAAACCAAAGATGAATTATTCGGCTGGACTGAAAGCAAATGGGTCGACAAATTTGTCTGGGGGTTGGACTTGAGTTTGGCAATTAGCGGAATTATCGTCATATCTACGGCATTACTCTACTTCTTCTTCAGAAGGAAAAAATGATCGAAATTTTGATTACCCTAAAATTAATTGCAGCAAATATTGATTGTTATCTTTATATAATTCTTTAGCATACGCAAGCGTATCTGTCTGTTTGCAATCTTCGTAAATTTTTGCATCGTAATCATGAACTACCAAAAAAATTTGTGTGCCGAATACCTATCAAGTACTTTCCGCGACTTTCTCAGTTCAGGGAATATTTAAGAGAATAACTGGCTCATTTCAATTTTGAGTTATACTGCAGTTTAAAATTAACTCCCGAAATTTTTATTGTTCTCAAAAGTTTTTAGAATCTCTCTTCTAATTTTATCGATTGATACTGACATATTAAAACACTGATCACACATAGTAGTTGTTTTGAATTACATGGTTTTCTAATAAAAATGTACACAGATCTTTTGATTTCGGTATCGAATACTTTTTCAGAACCTAATTTGGGGTAAATCGATCCTTAGATGCCCAAAATTTTTAACTGATTAATACTATCTCTAAGAGGCATCTAAAGCAAAAACAACAACCGCACAGAGCGAGGAACTTTTAGCTTTTTAATAACGTGGTAATAATTTTCCGAGAAGCAATCGAAATTCTATTGCAGAATCCTTTTATAACAGAAATTAAAAAATGCTATAATCCGCCAGTATTGCTCATATTCATATCCGCATCTCGTCCGTTTTTAATGCTTTCAATTAATTCCCATACGAGTTCATTTGAGTTCATTGCATCGATAACATAAGGGTCTTCGTATTTAAGATCGGCAAGTGAATTAGCAAGTTGCACAGCGCTGTGGATGCTAATATTGTTGCTTTCAATTACTGGGGCAGTATGATGAAGCAATACACCTTCGACTATCTCTTTCGGCAATCCCCATAAACTCAGAAGGTAAGCTCCCAATTCGCTATGTGTAGCGCCAAGCAAATCTTTAGATTCACTCTCTTCCATTGGGTAGAGGTTTTCTTTTCCTATTCGAAGCAAAAGCGAAAGTTGAATAATCTTGCCAATATCATGAAGTATTCCGGCAATATATGCTCTCTCACTCTTAACCCTGTCCTTAGTAAAAAATTCCATGATCTGTTTCGATAAAGATGCTACTAAGATGCTATGACTCCAGAGTTCTTCTATATAATCTTTTATTCGCGGATTTTTATTGACAAAGTTAAAGATATTAATATAAAGCACGAGGGACTTAATAATGTTAATGCCCAGCATTGTAACCGCCTGATGCAAATTTGTAATTTGTGCAACGGTACCGAAATAAGCAGAGTTGGCAAGATGAAGAATTTTAGCCGTCAATGCTATATCCTTTGAAATAATATTTACAATCCTATGAATCGAGATATCCTCTGAATTCAATTCTCTTTCGAGCTTGTAATAAATTTCGGGAAGAGCGGGCACAACATCACCACTGTTGATCAATTCTATCGTTCTGTTATTAACAATCAATTCTTTCAATATCATCACCGGTTCTATTTTTTCGCGCAACAAATTCCATTCAAACGGTTTGGCAAAATATTGATGAAAGATATTGCTCGATTGAATTGCCAGATCTTCTTTGTGAAATCCCGAGAGTGCAAAACGTACCACTTGCGGATAATTTTTCTTGACTATCCTAAGCAGTTCACTTCCGTCAATACCAGGCATTTTGATATCGCTGATAATAATATCACATCGTTCCGATTTAAGAACGTTCAATGCTTCTACTCCACTCTGTATAAACGAAGCTTTCCATTTAAATTGAGATGCATAGAGCGATCTTCTTAGACCGTTTAATACATTTATTTCGTCATCGACGAATATTATACTTGGTTCCATTTAATATGCTCCCTCTGAAGATGGTAATTTAATTATGAATTTAGTTCCTTCCTTATATCTCGAATTAATCAATATACTTCCTTTGTGTTTATTGACTATAATATTATGGCAGATCGATAGTCCCTGTCCAGTACCCTTTCCCACTTCTTTGGTCGTAAAAAACGGATCAAAAACTCTATGTAAATATTCTTCTTTAATACCGATGCCATTGTCCCAGATAATAATTTCCACGTTATTTTCTTTTTTTGCAGTTTTTATTCTAATTGTACCTTTTTTGTAAAGTCCTGCTTTAATTTTTTCTTCGATTGCATCCGCACTGTTGAGGATCATATTTAATACCACTTGATTAATCTGGTCGAGATTGCAGTATACATTCGGTAGTTTTGGATCGAGTTCAAGCTCCAGGTCGGCTATGTATTTCCACTTATTCCGAGTTATGTTTGTTACCACTTCTATACTATGATTCAAATCGTAATGCGACATTTCATTTGTGCCAGGGTGTGCAAATTCCTTCATCGAAAGCACAATTCTGTTTACTCTCCTGATTCCTGTATGAGACTGATCCAATGCATTAGGAATTTCTTCTTTAAGAAATTCGAAATCGTATTCTTTTTCTTTCTCTCTTGCAGTTTTAATTATCTCCTCGAGAGGTACAAGCTTGTCAAACGCTTCATTGATGAATGAAAGATACTCCATTATATTGAAGAAGGCGTGTTCGAGAAAATTAATATTGTCGCTGATGTATTGAAGTGGGGTATTAATTTCATGAGCAATGCCAGCTGCTAATTGTCCTATCGATTCCATCTTTTGAGATACAGCGAGCTGATTTTCGACGGCAATCGATTCGGTCTTATCTTTTAAAATAAATACCACGCCCCGAAGTTCTTTCTCATCTTTTATTTCTAAAGAATTTATCTGCAATATTTTTCGTTTCCTGTCTTTCGCATTGATAACCAGCTGTTCATTTTTCATCGGAATAAAATTTTCGATATCTGACATATCAAAGTACTTTGACTTCGCTCTGTAATTTTCTTCAAGTATCGATTCGAATAACGAAACAAGCTGAAAATTTTTAATGTCCTTTTCTTCGATGCCCAGAATATTTTCCGCCGATTTGTTTACGAGAAATACTTTACCTTTCAAATCGAGAGCAATTACGCCGTTTTCAATTGAACCGAGTATCACACGGAAATACTCCTTTTCTGCATCGATAGCAGAATTTAAAATTTCGAGCTTGCTATTCAGATTCATTATCTCTGCCGTCTTTTCCTGAACGGTTTTTTCTAATTCACGACTTAATTCATTTATTGTTTTAATTCTCACTGCGCGAGCAAGACCCAATACGCCAGCCACGACAAAAAATATCACCAAGATTAATGCGATGTCGCTGTCGAATAATAGCAATCCCGCAGCAATATTTAGTATACTGATTGAAATCAAAGCAGCTTATATTTTTTACAAAATTATCCAATGTTATTATCGATAAGAAGTGTATATACTTAAGTATTAACAGTGAACTGTATCAATATCAAAATTGTTTTTATAACAGCATTCGGCAGGTGATAAAAATGAAAATCTTACTCGCAGTTTTATTTTTTCTGACAGTTGTTACATTCCCGCAGAGCAAATCGACATTTTATTTCAAAGAAGAAACCGGCAAAAATCAAATCAGGTTCTTCAGCACTACTCCGCTCGAAGATATAAACGGGACGGGCGATCAAGTTTCGGGAAGAGCGGAGTTAAATCCCGTTAATTTGAAAGAAGGAATTAAAGGTAAGATTGTTCTGAACGTTAATTCCATAAACACTGGTATTAAACTTCGCAATAAACACTTACAGAGTAGCAACTGGCTCGATTCAAAAAAATATCCGCACATTACATACGAAGTTGCAGGTGTCGAAAAAATTCTTGCAAGCGAGGGTAATAAAACAAAATGCATTTTAAATGGAGTATTGACCATGCACGGAATTTCAAGGAACATTCCGGTGGTCGTTGAAATTGTTTATCTGCACGAAAGCAAAGAAACAAGAGAAATAGCAGAAGGCGATTTGATTGGCGTCAGCGGCAATTTCAGTATTAAACTTTCTGATTTTGGCGTCGAAAATAAATTGATTGGTAATAAAGTTGCTGAAAATATCGACATCAAATTCAATCTTGTAGGCAGCACAAAATAATTATTTGAAAAATTCGTCCTTTAATCCCTGATTGATTTTATAGTCCGAATAAGTAAGTACGACTTTGCCGCTTAGTGATTGTCGAAAACTTTTCTCTTCCTCTTTCTTTGATTTGTCAGCGCTACCTTCATTGAGATTGATGACCACTTTTGAAGGCAATGCATAAGAAGTATTTTTATAATAGAACTTGCTAGTTACGTTAATACCCCGCCTTGTTACTGATTCAAGTTTTTTGACAAGATGATTTTCTCTATCGACCCATATTGTTGAAAGAATATAATCAGCAGTATCGCTGAGTGGAATTATTTTTATTACATCTAAATTAATTTTTTCGTCTTCTTCGTCTTTTTCATTCTTTACATAAACCGTGCTATAATCTCCTTTAAGAAATTTGAGAGGATTCAGATTAACTCCGTCTTTTGGAACCATTGCAAATCCCTTCGAAGAAATTTTCAATTTATCTGGTTGCTTGAAGAAAATTTTCAATTTCATTTCGGGCATTTTGACCATTTGCAGGTCTGTTGTGATTGTAAGGTCAACTTCGTAATCTTTAACTCTTTCGAACTTTTCAACAACTTTATTCAGTATTTCATTAGCATCCAATTTTTGTGCAAAAAGATTGGTAACAAAACATAGAAGAAGAATTAAACTTCTCATCATATTACCTCAAGTTAGAATATCTTTTTTAATAAAAATTCCTGCAGCTATGGTAAAAAACAGGAATGTATAACCAGTTAGATAGAGAGCCGATTTAGTTATTTCATTATAATCAATTTCATCGGAAAAGAAATGACTCCATGCCGGCATATATGTTGTAAAAAAGTACGGCTGGATAGCATTGAAAAAGTCAATAGGCAAAGCCGACAAAACCAATAGAATTATAATCAGAGCCATGGAACCTATGATAGGTCCAATTGAATTTTCAACAAACGACGAGAACAAGAATGAAAGCGAAAAAACTGTGGTCATACTTAAAATCGAAAAGAGATATGCAAAGAAAAAACGCCACAGGACGTCGTCTGATGCAAATATGATTAATTTATCCCTGAAAGTAATCAACTCACCTGAACCGAAAATTAACAAACTTATACCCAGACTAAGAAATGCGAGCCAGGCAATTAAACTGATTACATAAATAATTCCAGCTATGAACTTCGACGTAATTATTTCAAAGCGGGATACAGGTCTTACCAACAGCATTCTGTAAGTACCGGCAGTGGCTTCTCCTGCAAGGATATCGCCTCCCACCAGTACAATCAAAAAAGGTATGTGTATGAATAAAGAATTCAGTACAAGATTGGCAATAAAATATCCGTTAAGCAGATTTCCAACCATCAGAAAAGTTTCCTGAAAACCTTGTGTTACCATTTTGATATAGTCGTCGCCAGTAAAATAAAGTGCCGTTTGAATAATAGGCACAAGCAATCCGATTGCAATAAATCCGATATAGGTTCTCCATTTCCCGAATATTTTAGTCAATTCGATTCTTATTAGATTAATCATTGTTTGCTCCCTCGGTAATTTTAAGAAAGTACTCCTCGAGAGAACGGACAGGCACTATCGAATAAACTTCAATACCGTTTTCGACAAATTTTCGATTGAGTTCGGATATTTCTTGTTGTGTTAAAGTGAGCGTTACTTTATTCGAGTCGGAATAAATATCGTGGTTTTCGACAATTTCTTTTGCAACTTCTACTGCTTTGGTATTATCGGAAACTTCGAAAGATACATTCATCCTGTCGGACCGCAGAAGTTCGGAGACGTTCCCCTCGACGATTTTTTTCCCTTTATTTATAATAATCATTCTATTTGCAATCATTTCCACCTCATGCAAAATATGTGACGAAAGGAAAATGGTTTTTCCTTTATTGCGACTGAGATAAAGAATTAATTCGCGAATTTCTTTCATTCCCTGCGGGTCCAGACCAGTAGTCGGCTCATCGAGTATAATTAATTCGGGGTCATGAAGTAATGCCTGAGCCAGTCCCAATCTTTGTTTCATTCCGTGAGAAAATGTTTTCACTTTACTCTTATATCTCGAAGCCAGACCAACAAGTTCGAGCATTTCCATAATTTTGTTTTTCGAAATGTCGGCACCGCTAAGTCTGCCCAGTATTTCAAGATTTTTATACGCTGTCAGATATAAATAGAAGTCGGGTTTTTCGACAATAGCACCGATTCTTCTCATTATTTTTTTGTGGTCGTGTTTAACAGAAAGTCCAAAGATTTTAATTGATCCTGAAGTGGGTTTTATAAGCGACAGCAACATTCGAATTGTAGTGCTCTTGCCTGCACCGTTGGGTCCCAAAAATCCAAAGATGTCTCCCCTATAAACTTTCAAGTCGAGATTGTCGACTGCCGTTAATGAACCGAACTTTTTGGTGAGTCCGTTAATTTCAATTATTGTATCGTTCAATTTATTTCCTTTCAATTTTTCCAAACGCAGGATTAAGAGGAATAAATTTAGCTACTATAAACGCCGGGATTGTAGCAATGCAAACCCACACAAAAAACATCTGATAACCGACCGCCTCTTGAATTAATCCGCTGAACATACCAGGGATCATCATGCCTAAGGCCATAAAGCCTGTCGTTATTGCATAATGAGAAGCTTTGTATTGTCCTTCTGAAACATAAATCATGTACATCATATATGCAGTGAATCCAAAACCATAACCGAACTGTTCAAAAATCACACAGAGATAGACGATCCAGATTTGATCCGGTTGCGCATAAGCCAGATAAACATATACGAGATTCGGAACATTCATGGCAACGAGCATAGTAATGAGTAATTTTTTCAGACCGTATTTTGAAATCAAAATGCCGCCAATAATTCCTCCTATCACGAGTGCAGCCACACCAGCCGTACCGTAAATCAATCCAACATCTGAGGTTGATAAGCCGAGTCCACCGGCACTTTTAGGATCGAGGAAAAATGGACCAATCATTTTAACCAGCTGCGCTTCGCCGAGTCTGTAAAGCAAAAGGAAAGCTATTATCCAGATTATTTTACGCTTTTCAAAGAATCTAAAAAATGTTCTAAAGAACTCGCTCGTTAATTTTTGTAATCCCGGTATAATTACTGGTTTGTCCGTTACCGGTGCTGGTAAAACACGGCTGTGATAAATGAAAAATATCAAAAATAATATTGCAAGAATTCCGAATGTAATAATCCATGCGAGTGGGACTTTTACAGGCTCAAGTCGTAAGAGCGCTTCGGTCCTCTCGTTAACATAAGGTTCAAGTTGAATGAGTGCGAAAGCTGGCTTATTCCAGTTTGTTGAATTAAAGACAAGTTTGTTACCCGCAATTACATTAAAATTTTTATCGCCTTCCTGGTAATTAAGATTGACAACTATTTCTTCATTTTCATCCGGTTTATTAGAAAGCATGAATTTAACAATTCCGATATTTCCTGCAGGTTCCATACTTCCGGTGGTATCAGGAAGAACAATTTCTGTTTCAGAAAAACCGTTTATAATATTCATCTTTCGAACAAAATTCAGATAAAAATCGACCGTTTGTTTTGTCTGAGGTTTCGTACTTATTTCGAGTCTTTCCGGTCGGGCTATAATTCTAAGTTTACCTTCCATCGGCTTAACTGAAGAAGAATCGACGGTAAGAGTATTTTCAAAAAATTTTTCTGGCGAAGAAATAACTCTTATTTCTGCTGGAGTAACTGTAAGTGCACTTTCGAGTTGTCCTGCAAGGATTACGAGAATGCCCTGCCCAAAGATAATTGCAAAACGATAAAACGTACTTCTTATCCCTACAAAAAAACTCTGTTCGCCTTCGCTGAGCGCATGCATATAAAAACCATCGGCTGCAATATCGTGAGTTGCCGAGCTGAATGCTATTAACCAGAAGAACAAGAGAGTGAACTTAAAGAAATCAGGAGCGGGAATGGTCAGCGCTACTCCCGCCATGCCAGCTCCTATTAACAATTGCATGGCAACAATCCAGAACCGTTTGGTACGTATTAAATCGATAAACGGACTCCAGAATGGTTTGATAACCCACGGTAAATAAAGCCAGCTTGTGTAAAGCGCTATGTCAGCATTCGAAATACCCAGACGTTTATACATTATTACCGAAAAGGTAATAACAATTACATAAGGTAACCCTTCAGCAAAATAGAGAGTTGGAACCCACGTCCAGGCGCTACGGCTATTTGTTCCTCCTTTGTGCAGAGATTTCTTTGCAATCATTTAATATCCTTAAAAAGTTTAACAGCAGTTAAAGCAGCACCATACTCGGGTGTATATCTTGCTTTATTAAATATCATTCGATTCGAGTTTTTTATTTTTTTCTTGATCAATTCTGTGTAAAATAAATTATTCGACAAACCGCCAGAAAAAACAATCGGAAGTTTATCTCCCGAGTATTTTTTCGAAGCAATATCAATTAGTGATGCAACCTCTGCTGCTTCTTCTTCTAAAATCCGCATACAGAATCTGCTCCCTCTGATTGCACATTCAATAAAAAGCATGGCATATTGCGCAATATTTTCTGAGCTGACAAAAGGAATTAATTTATCTCTTTGAAGAAGACCTAATTTGTCAGCTGTGTCATAGAGAAGCTTATCACTTAATCGACCGTCGATAATTTTTGCTATGCCGCCAAATCCTTTCCTTGCAATCGAGTAGGCACTCCCCTCGTCGCCTATAATTTTTCCATAGCCTCCTATTTTAGTAAAACTTGCACCCATCTTCAGATAAATAACCGAACCAGTTCCTGCAATCAATAATGCACCATCCCTCCCTGCAAAAGCGCTGTAATGTGCTATTTCGATATCACCTTTAATTTCAATTGGAAATTCAAATCTACTTTTAATTTTATTCATTAGTTTTTCTGCCACACTGGTATTTGAACATCCCGCTATCCCCAGTACAGCTCCCGACAATTGATATTTTTCATTTATATCATGAATAAATGACGAGAGCAATTCAGCTGATTTATTGAAGCCGACAGTATAAGGATTGGAAGCCCCTGTTTCAAAACGGGCCAGGACTTTCTTTTTTTCGTCAATGCAAACGGCTCTGGTTTTAGTACCGCCCCCGTCCGCTCCTAAAAAATACTTCATAAGCAGAAATTTTTATTGTTTGAAAAATAAAAAAAAGAATTCATATGCCCTTTATTATTTTGTTGAAATGGAATAATAATCTCTTTACTTTACGAATGTACATTTAGAGGAACCCCTTTTCCAAAAAAAATATTTCGGGAGAATGAGATGAAAAATTTATTAAAGTCGTTATTCATATTGTTACTATTTACGTTTATCTCCTGCAGCGAAGATTCGAATCCGACGTCCTCTGAACCGACTTTAACAGGCACATGGAAATTAACTGCCATCACAGTCCATACGGGTTCCGGTGATGTGAAACTTTTACCCGACGCTTTAGGATATTCTATGACGGTTGTTTTAAATGAGGACGGAACTTATCAAGCCACTTACAAAGATCCAGAAGGCGAGAATACCGAAACAGGAACATGGACTGAAGCCGACGGTAAGCTCACAATTACAATTGACGGAGTTTCAGAGACTGTCGAGTATACACTATCGGGCAATAAACTGACTTTCAATACTACTATGGAAATAGAAGGATTTGGAGTACAGAGTGTGACATTAGAGTTCACAAAACAATAGGAGGTAGTTATGCCTTCGAAAAAGCTCAAAGAATTCCTCGACAATAACAACATTAAGTATGTAACGATTAAACACTCCTTGGCATTCACAGCCCAGGAGATTGCAGCATCGGCACATATTAAAGGGAAAAAGCTCGCTAAATCTGTACTGGTTAAAATTAATGGCAAGATGGTCATGGTTGTTCTGCCGGCATCCTACAAAGTAAACTTCGAGCAGCTGCGTACAGCTTTTGGAAACGAAAATGTAAGATTGGCAAACGAACAGGAATTTATGGATAAGTTCCCTGAATGCGAAGTGGGTGCTATGCCACCTTTTGGTAATTTATACGGACTCGAAGTCTACGTCGACCAGTCACTTGCTGAAGACGAAGAAATTGCATTTAACGCCGGCACACATACCGAACTGATCCAGATGTCGTATTCTGACTTTGAAAGACTGGTACAACCGAAAAAAATGAAATTCTCTTTTCAGTCAAAAGTATAAAAAATTTCGTGGCTTATTCAGTTTCAGCAGATTATCCTGGCACTTGCTTCTAATCGGTGCACGAATGAATAAGCTCGTTACAAAATTTATAGATGCAGCACTATAGACATTTTAGATAACAACTGCTTGATGAATTGAAAGCGCTGAAACTCCCGATTATAAAATCATAGCGGTAATTATTGCAGGATTTATTATTGACTTCATCGGTGTAATTGGTTTTTAAAGTGCCTGATGAAGTGATACTTTCATATTTGTTTACATCATAATTCAAAAATTTAGCACTGCTGGATTAATTGTTGAGATAGACATACGATAAGTATTGCTCTACCACGACAATTGAAATATTCTTCTTTACTAAAAAATCCTCACCTGTTTTAACTTTGAAAAGGTACGATATTTTAATTCTAGTTCAGTCAGATTAAAATTTCATTTAGTGAAAAATGACCTTACACCTAACTCTGATAAAAGAAATGAATTATCTATTAGAATTTAATTCTAAGCAATAAATTACCAGTCGTATAAATTCCATACTGGATATCATCCTTATGGCTAAAGTTACTCACAAAATACAGGATTCTTTGAATAACACTGTTCAGTTTACTTTGATATTTTTACAAAAAAAACATCGAATGAGAATAAAATCACATCCATTAATGTGAACGCATTGACTTCAAATGTAGCTGCCAGTAAAGAATTAAATATCCTATGTATAAGAAATGAAATAAAGAAAAGTAGAGTCGATAAAATTTTTCTTAGGAAAATATGAGTTTGTAAATCAATGATTTTTGGTTGATATACTAATATTTTGTGTCCACTTTTAATGCATGGCAACTTAGTCTTCAAGAGATTTTTGAACTACCTATAAAATGATGACTAAAGACTTCATACAAATACTAAAGAGAGGGGTGAATAAAAATTATATTTGCTGCATTGTGAAATGAGATATCGAAATTTAAAGAGTAGCCTGTCGAACAAGCTACTCATAATGATAAATTCCGCCGCGCCACTCTCTACTACTCCCTAATCCCTATTCCTAATCCCTAACCCCTACTTCCTTTTAGGACGGTACATATCCGTTGCTCTGCCGTAATAAAGTTCGGCGGCAAACATTAATGTTTCGGATAAGGTTGGATGGGGATGAATAGTGAGTTCGAGGTCGTTAGCATTAGCGCCCATTTCAATTGCGAGCGTTCCTTCGGCAATTAAATCGCCTGCACCTACGCCTACAATACCGACGCCGATAATTCTTTCTGTTTCCGGTTCAATTATCAATTTGGTCATACCGTCATTTCTATCGAGAGTGGTAGCTCTGCCGCTGGCACCCCATGGGAATTTTGCCACTTCGTATTTAATTCCCTTTTCCCGAGCTTCGGTTTCTGTTACTCCAGCCCATGCGAGTTCAGGATCGGTAAAAACAACGGCGGGAATTGCATTCGGTTCGAATGCGACTCGTTTTCCAAGTATTGATTCTACTGCAACTTTTCCTTCAGCTGAGGCTTTGTGCGCCAGCATTGGATTACCGACTAAATCTCCGATTGCATAAATTTTGTCGTCGTCGGTTTTCAGAGTCTTATCCACAACTACAAATCCTTTTTGATTGACTTTTACGGCTGTATTTTCGAGTCCCAAACCTTCTGTTACAGGTCTTCGGCCAACAGAAACCAGCACTTTATTAAAAGTTTGTGCAGGTTTCTCCACCTTATCGCCTTCCAATTTTACTTCTATCCCTTCTCTGGTTTCCTTAAGCTCGACTACTTTCGTATTGACATAAATATTTTCTAATTTTGATTTCAGTCTCCTTTCTAAAACTGCAACCAGATCGCGGTCAGCGCCGGGTAAGATACCGGGCATCATTTCAACAACTGTAACTTTACTGCCTAAGGAAGCATAAACAGTGCTCAATTCGAGACCAATATATCCGCCGCCAATTACTAATAATTTTTCAGGCACATCTTTTAATTCTAGCGCAGCTGTAGAATCCATTACTCTGTCTGAACCAATTGAAAACGCTGGAATGGCAGCGGGCACCGAACCTGTTGCTAAAATAGCCTTTTCAAAAATTACTTCTTCAGTTGAACCGTCGACTTTTTCTACCAAAAGAGTAGAAGAATTGACAAACGAAGCTTTGCCCTGAATATAATTAACCTTTCTTTGCTTGGACAATTGTCCAAGTCCACCTGTTAATTTTCCTACTACGTCATCTTTAAATTCTCTCAATTTATCGATGTCAATTTTAGGTTTGCCAAAGTGGATTCCCCATTTTTTAGCTTCTTCAGCTTCGTTTATAAGTCTGGCAACGTGAAGAAGAGCTTTCGAAGGGATACAACCTCTGTAAAGGCAAACTCCGCCGGGATTTTTTTCTTTATCGATCAAAGTTACTTGCATTCCGAGGTCGGCAGCCAGAAAAGCAGCTGCATATCCTCCTGGCCCTGCGCCTATTACTGCTAATTGAGTGTTTGTAGACATTGAACTTCCAATTTTTTATTAAAAAATTATTATGAAAAACTAACCTTCCAGAATTAAAAGAAATGGATTTTCGAGAGCTTCGACAATCCACCTGAGAAATCTAATGCCATCTGCACCGTCAATTACTCTGTGATCGTAGGATAACGAAAGAGGCATGATCAATCGCGGCTCGAATTTACCATCGATGTAAACAGGTTCGTAAGAAGACCTGGATACTCCAAGTATTGCAACTTCGGGGGAATTAACTATGGGTGTAAAATATGTGCCACCGATGCCTCCCAGATTCGATATTGTAAAATTGCCTCCCTGCATCTCTTCAAGTGATAATTTTTTATCGCGTGCCTTCTGCGAGATTTCAGCCAATTCCACCGAAATATCAACAATGTTCTTTTTATCGACGTCTTTTATTACTGGCACGAGTAAACCTTTATCGGTATCAACTGCAACGCCAATATTAAAATATTTTTTATAGATGATTTCACTTTTTTGCATGTCCACACTGGCGTTGAATTGTGGAAACACTTTCAATGCAGAAGCAACTATTTTAATCAGAATGGCAGTAACAGTAAGTTTACCACCGGCGGCTTCTACTTTTTTTGAATATTCTTTTCTAAGTTTCTCAAGATTTGTGATGTCAGCTTTGTCGAATTGAGTAACGTGCGGAATTGTCGACCAGGCATACGATAAATGCTCGGCGGTCTTTTTTCGTACGTTATTCATTTGAACGCGTTCGATCTGACCCCATTTTGAAAAATCGGGCAAAGGTTCCTGCATCAGACCCGAAGCTGAAATTTGTCCGGACTGGATTTTTTGATTTAGACTCTTTGCAAAAGCTTTAACGTCCTCGATAGTAATTCTTCCGCCTTTACCGGAACCTTCAACTTGATGAATGTCGATTCCAATTTCACGAGCAAATCTTCTTACAGATGGAGCAGCGGGAACTATGTTTTTAACAATATCGCGCGGTATATCAATTACCTGAGGCATATGAGTATGCTCTTTGACAGGTTGCGGCTTTTCAACCTCTTTTTCCGTTTTTATTGAAGGCTTTGTTTCCGGTATTTCTTTTTTAATGGCAGATGTCGACTTTGTTTCAATTAGAAAAGCAGTTTGCCCAACTTTCACTTTATCGCCTTCTTTAACTTTCACTTCTTTAATTACACCGGCGTATTCAGATGGTACTTCGACCGTTGCTTTATCTGTTTCTAATTCCATCAAAATCTGGTCGACTTCAACGTTATCGCCCGCTTTAACAAGTACTCTGGCAATTTGTGCTACTTCAATATTTTCGCCCAACACAGGAACCTTGAAGTCCACTATATTGCTCGTTGATTCAACTTTTGAAATATTTTCTTGGGGCTGTTGAATTTTTTCTTCTGCCTGTGAAGGTTTTTCTGTTTGAGCTCTGGAATCAACACTTTCACTTTGTTCAATTGTAATAACTGGCTGACCGACAATAGCTTTATCGCCTTCTTTGACATGAACCTTTTTAACTATACCGGCAATTTCAGAGGGCACTTCAACTGTAGCCTTATCCGTTTCGATTTCCAGGATTACCTGATCGATTTCTACCCGATCGCCTTCTTTAACGAGTACTTTTACTACATCTGCTGTATTTATATTTTCACCTAAATGTGGCAATTTAAAATCTACTGTCATATCAAAAACCGAATTTATTTATAAATTTTTTATGATTTAGCCGGATTTGGTTTTTCCGGATTTATGCCGAGTTCCTTTTGAGCTTTTTTAAGTAAATCGAGTTTAATCTTTTTTTCTTTATAAAGCGAATAGAGAGTAGCATAGACAATATGTTTGGCATCTACTTCAAAGAAATCGCGCAATGCTGCTCTGCTTTCACTTCTTCCGAAACCGTAAGTACCAAGCGAATGGAGAGGTCCTGGCAACCATTTTGCCAGAGCGTCTTTGATAATCTGGACATAATCCGATGCAGCCACAAAAACTCCCGATTCGCCCTTCGTCACTTCGGAAATATACGGCGTTCTCGGTTTTTTATCGGGATGGAACATGTTCCATCTTTCAGTTTCCTGGGCGTCGAGATGCAAATTTTTGTAACTCGTAACGCTCCAGATATCCGTTGACACTTTATAATTATTTTCGAGAATATCCGCTGCTTTAATGACTTCGTTGAGTATGGTTCCACTTCCCAGTAGATGCGCTTTTAATTTTTGATCATTCATTTTTGAGGAGCGGAATTTATACATGCCTTTCAAAATACCTTCCTTTACTCCTTCGGGCATCGGAGGCTGGGGATAATTTTCGTTCATAATAGTTATGTAATAAAAAACATCTTCTCGCTTTTCATACATTCGATAGATGCCGTCTCTAATAATTACGGCAAGTTCATAAGCAAATGCCGGGTCGTATGCAACGAGATTCGGAATTGGATAAGCCAGAAGATGGCTCTGACCATCCTGGTGCTGCAGACCCTCTCCTGCTAAAGTAGTTCTTCCAGCTGTTGCTCCGAGTAAAAATCCTTTGCAACGCATATCACCTGCAGCCCAGATTAAATCCCCAACTCGTTGTAATCCGAACATCGAATAAAATGAAAAGAATGGGATGGTGTTGATCCCATGAACGGCGTAAGCTGTACCGGCGGCAATGAAAGACGACATCGAGCCGGCTTCGGTAATCCCCTCTTCGAGTATTTGCCCATTTTTTGCTTCTTTATAATAGAGCAAACTGTCGCTGTCAACCGGTTCGTACAATTGACCTGCATGAGAATAAATGCCAACCTGTCGGAAAAGGGCTTCCATTCCGAATGTACGAGCTTCATCCGGAACAATTGGTACAATAAGGTGCCCGATTTCTCTATCCTTCAACAACTTAGCCAGTATCCTTACATAAACCATAGTTGTCGAAACTTCACGGTCTTCTGTGCCTTTATAAAATTCTTCGAATATTTCTTCGGGAGGAGTTTTAAGCGGTTGTGATTTGACAACTCTTTTAGGAATATAACCGCCAAGAGCTTTTCTTCTTTCTTTCAGATAACGGATTTCGGGCGAATCTTCCGGTGGACGATAAAAAGGAGCTTTAGAAACTTCTTCGTCACTGATTGGAATCGAAAAGCGCGTTCTGAATTCTCTCAATTCTTCTTCGTTCAGTTTTTTCTGTTGATGGGTAATATTCTTACCTTCACCAGCTTCTCCAAGTCCGTATCCCTTAACTGTTTTTGCAAGAATTACTGTAGGGGCATCTTTATGCTCGACTGCAGCTTTATAAGCAGCGTAGACTTTCTCTGGGTCGTGACCGCCGCGTTTCATTTTTTCCAATTGTTCGTCAGTATAATGTTCTACGAGTTTTAGTAGTTCGGGGTACTTACCGAAGAAATGTTCACGGACGTACTTGCCGCCTCTTGTAACGTAGTTTTGAGATTCACCGTCGATTGTTTCGTTCATCCGCTTTACCAGGAGTCCGGTTTTATCCTGTTCGAGCAAGGGATCCCAGTCGCTTCCCCAGATGACCTTAATAACGTTCCAGCCAGCGCCTCTGAAAACTGCTTCGAGTTCCTGAACAATATTGCCATTGCCACGCACGGGACCATCGAGGCGCTGTAAATTGCAATTTATTACAAAAATCAGATTGTCAAGTTTTTCACGAGCTGCCAGCGAAATAGCGCCCAAAGTCTCAGGTTCGTCTGTTTCACCGTCGCCAATAAAAGCCCATACTTTCTGGTCGCTCGGTTTTTTAAGACCTCTATCTTCGAGATATCTTATAAAGCGCGCTTGATAGATTGCTTGAATTGGACCTAAACCCATTGAGACAGTCGGAAATTCCCAGAAGTCGGGCATCAGCCAGGGATGAGGATATGAAGAAAGTCCGCCGCCTGGTTTTAATTCCCTTCTGAAATTTTCAAGTTGCTCTACAGTCAATCTGCCTTCGAGAAAAGCTCGCGCATAAATTCCAGGCGCCGCATGACCTTGATAATAAATTATATCTCCTTCATGATTACCATCTTTACCACGGAAAAAATGATTAAATCCAATCTCATATAAAGTTGCCGCCGAAGCATAAGTTGAAATGTGTCCACCAATTCCGTTTTCTTCTTTATTGGCTCGAACAACCATAGCCATAGCGTTCCATCGAACTAGACTTTTTATACGTCTCTCGATTTCTCGTCCTCCCGGGAAAGGGGGTTCTTTTTCTTTGGGTATTGTATTGATATGAGGGGTATTGGCTGTAAATGGTATCTCTACTCCTTTCTGGTGAGCATAGGTATCGAGATTGTGAAGTAGTTCTTTTACCTTTTCCGGGCCACCTGTTTGCAATACATATTCGAGAGATTCGAGCCATTCTTGTAGTTCGATCTCTTCGAGTTCGGATAAATATTTATTGTTTTTATCGCTCATAATTAATCCCGTTTTTTCAATCTTCTAAATAATAGTTAAACTCTTATTTTATTCGACAAATTTAATAATTATTAGTCAACTATACCAATTTGCGATAACGTATAACTAAATAAGTAAGTTCCTCAATCGGAATGCCCTTCTGGTTCTGCGTGTACCATTACTGTAATGTTTTTCACTTCTTTCATAATAGCTTTCTCTACTTTGTGAGAAATATCGTGCGCTTCGCCAATACTCAAGTTCCTTTTAACATGAATATTTATATCGACAAATCTATAAGGACCCGATTCTCTAATTTTAATATCGTGCGACTCGATAACTTCGGGTAGACTGTTTACGATTTGATAAATTTTTTCGTACAGTCCTTCCGGAGCTTTGTCGATCAAGGCATCGAAAGAACGTTTGCCAAGTCGGTAACTTACTCCTAAAATAATGATTGCCACCGCTAATCCAGCAACAGCATCAGTATAAAAGAAATTAAACGAAGCCCCCGTTAAACCGATCAGTACTACTGCCGAACTCCATATATCGGTTGAAAAATGGAGAGCATCTGCTTCAAGCGCCTGGCTGTTGTGTTTGACCGCCGCTCTTCTCAATGCCCTCGAACGCGATATGTCGACCACTATTGAAGTAATCACTACAAGGAAAGCCCAGACATTAACTTCAATTTCGACTTCGTTCGTAATAAGTCGTCGTATAGCTTCATAAATTATCCAGAAACTTGTAATGAATAAAAGAAGGGTTTCGATCAGCGCCGAATAGTTTTCGATTTTACCATGCCCGTAATGATGTTTTTCGTCCGCCGGTTTATCTGAAATATTAACTGCCAGATACGTAATACCTGCAGCAATTAAATCGAGCGCCGAATGAAGCGCTTCGGATAAAATGCCGAGACTGCCTGTCATCATGCCGACGATTATCTTAAAAGCTGTGAGCATCAACGCCGCCAGTACCGACAGTAGCGCTACATTCTTTTTTTCCTTTATTGTTTCAGTTTTTGTTTCTACCACTTGATCACTTCTAATGCTTTGGCTTTATTAATTAAAGCTTTATATCGATTTATTCTATATAAAGAAATTTTATCTATTTTAGAAATAAATTCAAATTTATACTTGACACAATATCTTATTATTATTATGTTTGCCCTCAAAATCAGGCAATGTAACATGTCAGTACCCCAAAAAAATAATTTTTGTTGTGCTTGTTGTATGATGAACCTCACGACTTCGAGGCGGAGGGTATGATATAAGTTTTATGCCGATAAAATTTTATAAATAAAGCCCTTCGCACTCGAAGGGCTTTTTTTTTAATATCAATCGAGGAGCAATAAAATGAGAACGAAAATATTACATAAGCGCAAGAGTAAATATCTGTCTTTAAGAAAGCATTCATTTTCCAGCCCTTCCATGCCCTACCTTATGCAAGCTCACTGCGCTTGTTCTTGTTGTTGTTAGTCCCATAAACACACCAGCACTTTAGAACTATTTTACTATCGAGGATTTAGTCCGTTAATCGGGAGTAGTCTATGTATGAAAAACCATACAGGAGTATAATTAAATCGATCTCGTGGCGCATTACAGGCACAATCGATACGATGCTTATATCATACTTGATAACAGGTAGTATCGAGACTGCAGCTTCAATAGGTGGTATTGAAATTTTTACAAAAATGATTCTCTACTTCATCCACGAAAGACTATGGAACAAAATAAATATTGGGAAAAAATCAGAACCCGAATATCACATTTAGGAGCATATTATGAAAGGAAAAGAAATTCTTGCAGAAAACTTAAATAATCTCGACGCGTTTTCTGTATTAAAAAAATTAATTGAAAGTTATGGAAACCGGGTTGTTTTTTCGACAAGCTTCAGCATTGAAGATCAGGTAATTACCGATATGCTCACAAAAATAACCCCGAAGCCCAACATATTCACATTAGATACGGGCAGATTGCACGAGGCCACATACAAAACATTAGAACTTACACGCGAGCATTACAACATAGATATTAAAATCTATTTCCCTGATTACAACAAAGTCGAAGAGATGGTTTTTCGTCACGGCGTTAATCTTTTTTATAAAAGCGTGGACTTGCGTAAATATTGCTGTAGTATTAGAAAACTGGAGCCTCTCTCAAGAGCCTTAAGAAATGCAATGGTCTGGATTACCGGTCTTCGAAGAGAACAGTCGATTACGCGTAAAAATATCGAACTGGTCGAGGAGGACAATCTACATGGAGTAATCAAAATTAACCCGCTTTACAACTGGAGTGAAACCGAAGTTTGGAATTATATCCGTACTCAGAATATACCATACAATAGCCTTTACGAAAAAGGATACACAAGTATAGGCTGCGAGCCCTGCACTCGACCGATTCAGCCTGGCGAGGAGACGCGTGCAGGCAGATGGTGGTGGGAGCACCCCGAGACAAAAGAATGCGGATTACACATAAAACAACGGGAGAATCAATAATGGATTACATCGACAAACTTGAAGCGCACAGCATTTATATATTCCGTGAAGCCTACCGCGAATTTAAAAATCTCGCAATGCTCTGGTCAATCGGAAAAGACAGCACCGTTCTCTTACATATAGCACGGAAAGCCTTTTTCGGTCATTTGCCGTTTCCACTGGTTCATATCGACACTTCATTTAAAATTCCGGAGATGATCGAATACAGAAATCGTCTTGCAAAAGAGCTGGGATTCAATCTTATCGTAGGTCAAAACACCGAAGCTCTTAAAAGCAAAAAAACATTTCCCGACGGGAGTGTGGACAGAATTACATGCTGCCAGTTATTAAAAACCGAAGCTTTGATAAATACATTATCGGGCAAATGGAAACGACTTAAATTAGACCATTCCACCGGCGCTTTTGTTGAAGACGAGAATACAGAGGCTTACACAGGCGTTATAGTTGGCGTCCGTTCTGATGAAGAAGGCAGTCGTTCAAAGGAGAGATATTTTTCTCCGCGCGACAAAAACAGCGACTGGGATATAGGCGACCAGCCGCCTGAATTCTGGAATCAGTTCAAAACTGAATTTGCACCCGGTACACATGTTCGTATTCATCCCCTGCTTGACTGGACGGAATTGAATATCTGGGAATACATTCGAAGGGAAAATATTCCCGTAGTTTCTCTTTACTTCGACAATGGTTTCGGAATGCGTTACAGGTCACTAGGTTGCTATCCGTGCACCAAGCCAGTTGAATCTCAGGCAAAGAACGTTGACGAAATTATAGAAGAGTTACGTTCAGGTAAATTCGCAAATATAGCCGAACGCTCAGGGCGGCAGCAGGATAAAGACGGAGGTGGTACACTTGAAGAACTGCGCCGCTCCGGATATATGTAATAAATAAATCAACAGAGGTTTTTAAATGAAAGAAAGAATGAATATCGTTTTCGTAGGCCATGTGGACCACGGCAAGAGCACTTTAATCGGGCGACTCCTATCAGATACCAACTCATTGCCCGAGGGAAAACTTGAACAAGTAAAACGCACGTGTCAGCTCAATTCCAAACCTTTCGAATACGCTTTTTTGCTCGACGCTCTTAAAGACGAACAGGCACAAGGAATTACTATTGATACTGCAAGAGTCTTTTTCAAAACAAGCAAACGCGAATATATAATTATCGATGCCCCGGGTCATATTGAATTTCTGAAAAATATGGTCAGTGGAGCTTCCAGAGCCGATGCGGCCATTCTAACGATCGACGCTCAGGAAGGCATTGCCGAAAACTCGCGACGGCATGCTTATATGCTATCCATGCTCGGTATCAATCAAATTGTCGTCGCTGTTAACAAAATGGATCTGGTAAATTACAGTCGAGATGTTTTCGAGAACATAAAAACTAATTACTCCATTTTCCTGACTGAAATTGGAATAACGCCAGTTGCTTACGTTCCGGTCTCGGCACGCGAAGGGATTAATTTAATTGCGCATTCAGATCGTACACCCTGGTACAGGGGAAAAACAATAATCGATTTAATTGACGACTTTAAGTGCTCTCGGTCGGATCCGGAAAACAGCTTCCGAATGTTCGTACAGGGCGTTTATAAATTCACAGAAAAAAACGACAACAGAAGAATAATTGCTGGCACAATTAATTCAGGCAGAATTGAACGCGGCGACGAAATTATCTTTCTCCCATCAGGCAAAACAAGCAACGTTAAATCGATTGAAATATTTGGCAAAGAAGACGTTAATAGCGCCGAAGCTGGAATGGCAATTGGCCTTACTATTACTTCGGAACTCTATATTAAAAACGGCGAATTGATATGCAAAAAGGGGGAAAAACTTCCATCCGTTAGCAATCGTTTTAAAGCCAATATCTTCTGGATGGGTAAAAATAAATTAACTATCGGGAAAAAATATAAAATCAAACTGGGCACATTTAAATCAGAACTCTTTATTGAAAAAATCGAAACATCACTTGATGCCTCTACTCTCAGAATAAACACAAATCCTGAAAATGTTAATCGACACGAAGTTGCTACAGTGATTTTAAACACTCTTAAACCCGTGGCTTTCGATTTAAGTAATGAAATTAAGGACACCGGTCGATTTGTAATCGTGGAAGACTACGATATAGCCGGAGGCGGTATTATAACTGAATCGTTGCCTACAAGTGATATTCATCTACAACCTGATTATACTCAATTCGAAATCGAACTCTACAATTTGATTAAAAAATATTTTCCACACTGGGAAATAAACATCATTAAAAACCAGAACGAAAGGGGCATACATGTATAAGATAAATTCGTTGCCAATACTACTACGTAACCCCCGTATATTATTAATCGGAGGAGGCATAGTTGCCTTGCAAAAGATAACCGTACTCCTCCAGAATAATATCGATTTTTTTGTTATAGCAGAGAAATTTTGCGATGAGTTAAAGAATATGAAATTCAATCGTAAAATAAAATCATTTACAAAGGATGACGCTGAGGGATTTAATATCATAATCGATGCAACGGGAAATAAAGAAGTTAATCGCCTGCTGAAAGAATTGAAAGAAGAACGTTTCTTTTTACTCAATACGGTAGACGTACCCGAAGAGTGTGACTTTTATTTTTCTTCACTTCTACTCTACAAAAACCTGAAAATTGCTGTTTCGAGCGATGGTGCAAGTCCAACTTTGACCCAGGTAGTTCGAGATAAAATAAAGGAGTATTTACCAAATAAACTCGAACAACTGGCAGAAAAAAAATTAAACGAGCGTATTGAAGGCATAATTGATATTGAATCGACAAAAGCCGAAACGCTACGTTTGTTTGGAAAAGTTTTTATTGTAGGTTGCGGAATCGGGGGGGGCGAACTTCTCACAGTAAAAGCGTACCATATTTTAAAAAAAGAAATTGATGTAGCAGTTTATGACAATCTTGTCTCCGACGAGATCCTCTCCATTCTTCCTGATAGGGTTGAAAAAATTTATGCGGGCAAGTCGAAAGGAGACCATTCAATGACTCAGGAAGAAATAAATCAATTACTGGTAAAATTGGCCTCCGAAGGAAAACATGTCGGACGCCTCAAGAATGGAGACCCTTACATATTCGGAAGGGGTAGTGAAGAAGCACTTTATCTGATTAATAATAATATTGACGTAGAAGTAGTTCCTGGCATTTCGTCTGTAACTGCTGCTCCGCTACTTGCAGGTATTCCACCGACTGCACGTAATTTTTCCTCCTCTGTGTCAATAGTTACAGGTCATCTCAAAGGAGGCGAATTCGATTATTCCTGGATCGATCTACTAAAAAGAAAAAATCACACAACAATTGTGCTAATGGGAGTAACTTACGCCGATAAAATTTCTGCTTATGCAAGAATAAAATCTGTAGACGATTTCACTCCCGTTGCTGTTATATCTAATGCTGGCAGACCAAATCAAAGTGTGGCCATCGGAACCATATTGGAATTAGAAAGTCTTGCAAAAGAAGCTTCTTCACCGTCAATGCTGGTTTTTGGTGATGTTGTTAACCTATCTCGGATCTTGCCTCGATATTCTGTAAGCGAGTTAATCAATCAACAAGCATGAAAGGAGAAAGATAATGAATAATGTGCTGGATAAAATTGATATCAATCGCGGTTATGATATCTACAAAGAAATAGAGGAATACGAAACAGTTATTCAGAACTTCCTCGATAAAAAAATTCACCCGGAGAGATTCAAAAGCTTCCGTCTCGTTTTTGGTACTTACGGCGTAAGACACCATGACGAGGGAATTCATATGCAACGGATTAAAATCCCCGGCGGATTCATTCTTTCAGAACAAATGAAAACGATTGCCGAGCTGACGCAAGATTATGCCGCATCTGGCCATGCCCATATCACGACACGACAGGACATTCAACTTCATTATGTGTCTTTAGAAAATATTCCCTCGTTGCTAAGACGATTGGCAAAAGTTGGAATTACCACACGGGAAGCTTGCGGCAATAGCATTCGCAATATTACAGCTTCTTATCTCAGCGGTATAAATCCAGACGAAATTTTTGATATAGTACCTTACGCTCTCTACTGCACTCGTTACTTCCTGCGTCACCCGCTATCTTCGACACTACCGCGTAAATTTAAGATCTCCTTTTCGGAAAGCGAGGCCGACTTTGCATACGCCCGGATGCACGATATCGGAGCAATTGCACAAGTTGTTAATGGCAAACGAGGCTTCAAAGTTTATGCCGGTGGAGGACTCGGAGCCGTGCCGATGACCGGCCATTTATTGACCGATTTTATAGATGAAGTCAAATTCTATCTGTTAATAGAATCAGCACTACGAATCTTTCACAGACACGGACGACCAGAAAGAGAAAATCGTAATAAAGCACGAATGAAATTCTTTATATCCAGAATTGGTTTCGAAAATTTTCAGGAAAAGGTATTTGCCGAGCTGGACTTACTCAAAAAAATCCGAAAGATCGACAGCGATTTAAAAAAATACATTGAAAACTTTCCTCTCCCATCGCCTACAAAAAACGGAAGAGAAGACAGTTTCCCAAATAACAGAAAAATATCCAGCCCTATCATACGAGAATTTAATGAACTGCCGGAGAGTGGCAACTGGAATCTCTTTGCCGAAGGAATTATTGAGCAGCGTCAGGACGGCTATCTGGCGCTATTAATTAAACCAGAGCTCGGTAATCTTACACCTGAGGAATTCAATACAATCGCTGAACTATCTGATAGATATGGAAGCGGTTATGGTATATTCACACCTACACAAAATATTTTAATTCCCTGGATAAATAAGGAATTAATTTATGATGCGTATAATTTTCTCAATGAAAGGTCGTTTTTCAAAAAAGCTTCGGGTTCAACTCGCAACATTGTCTCGTGCCCGGGAGCTTTTTCGTGTAGACTAGCAGTGACCCACCCTTACAATCTGGCACAGGATATTGGAAAGAACAACGAGGAACTTGGCGGTTTGCGTATTCACATTTCTGGTTGTCCAAATTCGTGTGGCCAGCATCATATCGGCGATATCGGTCTCTACGGCGCCTCGATTAAAAGCGGCGATCGACTCGCACCACATTACGTTGTTCTTTTAGGCGGAAATATTCATATCGGTAAAATTGGTAAAGTTATCGGCAAAATACCTGCAAGGTTTGCCCATGAATTCGTTTCGAAAGTTGTAAAACTCTGGGAAGAAAATAAAAAGAATAATGAGCAATTTTACGAATTCGTCGAAAGAATGGGATTCGAGCCATTCAGAAAAATTCTCGCAACATACATGGCATCTCAAAACCTGTCAAACGATATATATAAAGAGCCTGGCTTCGAGGAAGATTTCAAAATGGAAGCCGAAAGCAGAGGAGAATGTGCCGGTAGCCTGCTCGACTTGATGGCAATAAACCTCTTCGATTCGATACGCTATATTTACGAAGCTGAAGACTACATTAAAATTGGCGACATCGACAGTGCACGCAATAAATGTCTCGAAGCGCTATTGCTTTCTTCCAGAATGTTTGTTTTTCTCGACGGTATCGACTCTGAAAACGAAGACGAAATTCTTAATGAATTTATTGCCAGAATTGTGCCCAGAAAATGGCTCTGCAACGATTGGAGCGACCTCAAAAACAGATATTACCAATGGAAAAGCAATTCCAATGCAGATATTACTGAATTATTAAAATATTCGAAAGATTTCGTATACGATTGCGATAAATCTTTCGTTCGTCTTCAACCAAACCTTAAAATACAACAATGCGCAAAAATAGAAGGAGAAGTTCATTATGAAAACTGAACTCAACACTTCAACTCACATCCTGGATTTAAGTGGAGTTGCTTGCCCTATAAATTATTTAAAAGCAAAATTAAAACTCGAAGAAATTCAAGCTGGCGAATATCTTGAAATAATTCTCGACGATGGCCAACCGATTAAAAATGTTCCTCTCTCCCTACAGCAGGATGGGCATGAAATTACGAAAAAAGAAAAATTTAACGAGAATCAATGGAAAATAATCGTCAAAAAAGAGGCACAAGGTTGACTTTAATTTAGTAATTAGGTATAATTGCTACCAATAAGATTAAAATGGTAGTGTATATGAAACTTTCAACACGCAGTCGTTATGGAGTCAAAATTTTGTTAGAAATTGCAATAGCTAATGCAAATACAACAAGGGGAGAAAATGTGCCGGTAACAATAAAAGATATCGCCGTAAAACAAAAAATATCTGAAAAATATTTGAGTAAATTGATAATTACACTTAAAGGTGCAGGCTTGATTAAATCATTTAGAGGTACAAATGGCGGATATCTTCTTGCACGGCAACCTTCGGAAATCAATATGCTAAATGTGGTCAAAGTGCTGGAAGGCGATTTATTGATTTCAGAAGTCTCGAGGTCGGATAATTACTGTCCAGTAGAGAATATGTGGGTAGGTTTACGCTCGAATATAGAAGACTATTTAAGAAACATAAATCTTAACGACTTACTCGAAGATTACACAAAGCATAATACAAAAGCGATTTCATTTGAAATATGAAAATAGCTGAAAACATTACAAAGTTAGTTGGCAAAACACCGCTTGTATATATAAATAAAATTACACAGAATGCATATGCACGGGTGGCAGCCAAGCTGGAAGCCTTTAATCCTGGAGGCTCGGTTAAAGACAGAATTGGACTGGCTATGATCGAAGATGCCGAAGATAAAGGAATTTTAAAACCTGGTAGTTTGATAATCGAACCAACATCAGGAAATACAGGATTAGCTCTGGCATACGTCGCAGCCGCAAAAGGTTATAGAGTAATCATTACCATGCCGGAAAGCATGAGTATTGAAAGAAGAAAAATACTTGAACTATTCGGAGCGGAAGTTATTCTTACTCCTGCCGAAAAAGGCATGAGCGGTTCGATAGAAAAAGCTGAGGAGTTACTCAAGAAGTATCCAGACGCTTTTATGCCGTATCAATTCCGCAACAATGCAAATCCGGAAATTCACCGTCGTACTACTGCGCTTGAAATCTGGAACGATACCGACGGTAAAGTTGATATTTTTGTCGCTGGTGTTGGAACTGGCGGCACAATTACTGGTGTGGCAGAAATTCTAAAATCTAAAAAACCAGAGATAAAAATTGTAGCTGTTGAACCTGCGAGTTCTCCGGTTTTATCTGGTGGTAAACCCGGACCTCATATGATACAGGGTATTGGTGCAGGATTTATACCCGAAGTGCTCAACACTGAAATTATCGACGAAATAATACAGGTCAAGAACGAAGAAGCAATTCGAACGAGCAAAAGAATAATTGCCGAGGAAGGAATTCTTGCTGGCATATCGAGCGGTGCCGCAATGTATGCAGCGCTAAAGCTTGCTGAATTGCCCGAAAACAAGGACAAATTAATCGTAGTTATTTTCCCGGATACAGGTGAAAGATATTTATCGCTCTCATTCTTTTCTAATAACAATGGAGTAAATTATGAAACTGACAATCAACGGCAATAATGAAAATATAGAGAAAGATAAATTAACCGTCTCTGAACTTCTAAAACTTAAAAACGTAGAAATGCCCGAGATGGTTTCTGTCGAGTTAAATGGCGAAATACTTGACAGAGAAAAATACGACTCTACCGAACTGCAAGATTCTGATGTAATTGAATTTCTTTACTTTATGGGTGGAGGTAAAATTGAATTTTGAAACTGCGGCAATTCATGCCGGGAAATTATTAATTGAAAAAACTGGTGCCACACAAGTCCCGATTTATCAAAGTGCTTCGTTTGCTTACGAAACGGCAAGCGATATTGCAAGTGTGTTTCAAGGCAGACAGTTCGGTTATCTCTATTCGCGAATTACTAATCCAACAATAACAACTTTCGAACTCAGAATGAATGCACTCGAAGATGGCATTGGAGCTATAGCTACTTCTTCTGGAATGTCTGCCATTGCTACAGTGATTTTTACTCTTGCCGAAAATGGTAGTGAAATCGTTGCTTCAAAGTCTCTTTTCGGAGGCACCTATATTTTCTTTAATGAAATTTTAAATTACTCTGGTATTAATGTAAAATACGCTGACTTCAATTCACCAGCTGAAATCGAGAAATCTATAAACGACAAAACACGCCTAATATTTCTTGAATCGATCAGCAATCCGAAACTTGAAATTTATGACCTCAAAAAAGTTTCTGATCTTGGACATAAATATAATCTTCCTGTTGTAACAGACAACACATTAACCACGCCTTATTTATGGCGTGCAAAAGAATATGGGGCCGACGTAATAATTCACTCTGCTACTAAGTTTATTACCGGAAATGGTACGGCAGTTGGCGGTATTTTAATTGATACTGGGAATTATAATTGGGAGTTACATCCATCACCTAAAATAAAATCGCTTATCGAAAAGGCTGGCTCCTTTGCATTTATAGCGGCAGCTCGTTCAAAAGTATATCAAAATTTTGGCTTCGCACCTGCTCCACAAAATGTATTTTTTCACCTTCTGGGACTGGAGACTTTAGCTTTAAGAGTGGAAAAACATTGTTTTAATGCCTCGAAACTTGCTGAATTTTTATTGAAACATCATAAAATTAAATCGGTTAATTATCCCGGGCTTAAAGATAATAGATACTATCAATTGGGCAAGAACCAGTTTAATAATCGATTCGGAGGATTAATTACAATTGAGTTAAATACAAAAGAAGATTGTTTTCGTTTAATTGATAATCTTAAATACACAAAGAATTCTGCCAATCTTGGAGACTGTCGCACTCTCATTATTCATCCTGAGTCTACAATCTATTCAAATTGCAGTCAGGAAGAAAAAGAGAATGCAGGTGTTACATCGTCCTTAGTTCGGATTTCTGTTGGTATTGAAAATATTGACGACATAATTGAAGACTTCAGCAATGCACTCGACAAAATTTAAGAGGATAAAATGAATTTCACAGAAGAACAAATATATCGATATAGCAGGAACATAATTCTAAAAGAAGTAGGGGGAAAAGGACAGGAAAAGTTACTCAATTCGAGAGTACTTGTCATTGGTGCTGGTGGACTCGGTTCTCCCTTACTTCTCTACCTTGCTGCAGCAGGAGTAGGAACACTCGGGATTATCGACAGCGACGTTGTCGACCTGAGTAATCTCCAGCGACAGGTTATCCATTTTACAGACGATCTGAACAGATCAAAAGTAGAATCCGCTGCTGAAAAAATTTCTCGTATCAATCCGGATGTAAAAGTAATTCCTCACAAGGTCAGACTCGATTCTACAAACATCGAAGAAATTATCAAAGACTACGACTTCATTATCGACGGAACAGACAATTTTCCTACTAAATTTTTAATTAACGATGCATGTGTTATGCACGGAAAATCTTTTTCACATGCGGGCATACTTCGATTCGAAGGACAAACCTTCACACATATTCCAGGCAGCATGTGTTACAGATGTATTTTCAAAGAACCACCTCCCAAGGGTGTAGTGCCAACATGTAGTGAAGCCGGCATTCTAGGCGCTGTGGCAGGTGTTATCGGAAGCATTCAAGCAGTTGAAACGCTAAAATATCTAATCGGTGCTGGAGATTTATTGACCAATCGACTCCTTACATTCAATGCTCTCAAAGGAAGTTTCAGAGAAGTTAAACTCAACAAAAATAAAAATTGCCCGCTCTGTGGAGAAAATCCGACTATTACCGTACTTACTGATTACGAACAACCAGCGTGCGATTTAAAGTGAGGAACAGGGAAATGGCTAATAAAAAGAAAATATCAATAGTTCTTTTCAGCGGCGACTTCGACAGAGCTATTGCAGCTTTTACAATAGCTTCTGGAGCTGCCGCAGTTAATTACGAAGTCAACCTTTTCTTTACATTCTGGGGCTTAAATACAATCAAACAAAAGAAAGGCAGAAGCGCAATCGGCAAAGGTTTTCTTGCGAGAGCCTTTAATTTTCTGATGGGAGGTTTTAAGAACCTACCCCTCAGCAGATTTAACTTCGCCGGTATCAGTCCTAAAATTATGACCGGAATGATGAAAAAAAGAAACGTTGCTACTCTTAATGAACTTATAAACGCTGCTATTCAATTAAAAGCAAATTTTTATGCCTGTGAAATGTCGATGAATATTCTGGGTTTGAAAAAGGAAGACTTCATTCCCGAAATAAAAGAAGTCCTGGGTGTAGCTAAATTTCTAAATTTATCAGAAGACGGAGAAATTTTATTTATATGAAAAAATATAAACTCGACATAACCAAAGACCATTGTCCGATGACCTTTGTAAAAACGAAGCTTGAATTAGAAAAACTTTCGAGCGGCGAGATACTCGAAGTAATTCTTAAAGAAGGCGAGCCTTTGGAAAACGTGCCTCGTACAGCCGAAGAACAGGGAAATAAAGTGATCGAAATAAAACACATTCAAGACGATATCTATCTCGTGACAATTCAAAAGGGATGATATGCTTCAAATACCCAGACAGATCATTGAAAAGATAATCGAACATGCCAAACAAGATTATCCGATTGAAGCCTGTGGATACCTGACAGGAAAAGACTGCGTAGTAAGCGATATAATAAAAATGACTAATACAGATAAGTCCAGCGAGCACTTCTCGTTCGACCCGAAAGAGCAGTTTCAAGCCGTTAAATATGCTCGAAGCCGCGCCGAAAGTCTTATTGCCGTATATCATTCTCATCCGGATACTCCCGCTCGAATGTCGCAAGAGGATATTCGTCTGGCAAACGATACAGAAATAAATTACATAATATTTTCGGTCAGGGACAATACGATGAGGTGTTTTAAAGTCGATAAAAACAAAAATGTAATTGAAATTCCTATTCGTGAAGTATGATTTAAATCATAAGCCACACTTGACTTAATTTGTCTCATAATTTAATATTGAGTGTGAAAAAGGGATATGTATGAACATAAGCGCAAACATAACGATACATCCTTTGCACGAGTATGTTAATACAAAACTCGACCCCAATAATATACGCACAATCAGCCAGTTGCAAAAAGACGCTCAATATGATTCCTTTCATAAATATTTTATTCCCGAAGAAGTTAGCAAAACAATAACGGAAAACTCTGATGAGAGGAAATCTGAAGAATTAAGATTCAGAGAAAACTCGCCAATAGCACGCCCGCTCGAAGGCACTCAAATTTTTAACAATACGGTTAAAATCAACAAGAAAAAATTAGAAAGATATTTCTCGTTCAACAAAGGATTTCAATCCGAAGAGGAAGAGGTAGTTGAGACGAAAGAAAATTTTGAATTTTACATTGTTACAAATGATAAATATGAATTTAATTCGGACACACAAAAACCACTTACCTACCTTCAGAGAATCGTCAAGAAGACCTACCGCGCTGGATACGTAAAAGACCCCGGCACTCTTGTGAATTTATCCGCTTAATTATCGTAGTATCCTTTCTTTTTGTATAGCTTTGCGCCGTAGGTTCTTTCGTTCCCAATTTGATTTATTATATAATGTTTTTCCGGTTTACCGTTAATCTCCAGTATCTCGTATCCCACTACACCCCGTTTAATTAGAGAGGCGAGCATTTTCATAAATTCTTCTTTCTCGGCTGCATTCAGATCACTGAGATCAAGTCTATCCTTCCTGCCGAGATTTAAGAATTTATCAAGCTTATCGAAAACTCTTGCTGTATTTGAAATTTCAGCAGAATCCGGTGAAATAGAATTGCTGTCGGTTCGCGATGTTTCGGATTTCAATTGTGCAAAAAGCGTACTAAGAAAAAATTTATTCCCCGATACAGGTTCCATAGTTTTTTTATTTTATTATCGATTGGATTCAGAAATTAGTTGAGGATTTTTTTCAAAAAACCGTCGATCCAATCGACCACCTGTTCTTGCCATGGATGAAAAAGCCAGAACGGGTGAGGAGTATTTTCAATTGTATGTACTTCGGAATAAATACCGTGCTCATTTAATATTTTAATCGCCTCATCTCGTCCCGCATGAAAGCGTGGTAAGGAGCTATTAATAAAAAGCATGGGCGGAGATGTACTGTCGACATATTTAAGAGGTGAGGCTTCGATCCATAAAGAGGGATTTTCTTTATAAGTAAACCCGAGCCATTGTTTAGCCGCTGAAGGTTTAGAGGGGATGGAATCCTTCCCACTTTCAGAAGGAGTTGTCATATCGTAAACGCCGTCTACATCAATAATTGCAGCTGCATTAATAGCGCAATTTTTTGCCGATAATTTTTCAATTTTATCCGTTAAAGCTGCCATTGCTGCAATTTGACCACCTGCCGACATCCCCATCAGAACAATTTTAGAAGTATCAATTTTATAAACATCTGAATTTTCTTTAAGCCAGCAGATTGCTCTTTTAACATCAAGGATTGCTACCGGATAGAGAGCTTCGGTCGAAAGTCTGTATTCTACTGTAGCACAAAGATAATTTTTTCTGGCAATGCGGGATGCAATTGGATGCTCCATTTCTTTGTACCCAGAACGCCAGCCACCACCGTGAACAATTACAACCAGCGGAAGTTTTTTAGCATGGCCCGCAGGCATAAATAAATCGAGCAATAACTTTCTTTGACCTTCTGAGTAATAAATTACGTTCTTTAAGATTTGCAAACCTTGCGAATCAAGTTCAGCCGGCTTAACAAACGGATATTCTTTTTTAATCTTTTCATAAGCACTTTTAGTTGTAAACGAAGTATCTCTGTTAAACTGTGCAATAGCTAGTATGGGCAAAAAAAAGATTAATGCAAATGTTTTTTTCATAACGAAGACCAATAGTGTTTACTGTTACGAAATTTATCAGATCACTCAATTTAAAATTACAGCTTGTTTTATTTCTTATCTAATCAGTATGAAAAGATTTAATTCATAAGTTATATACTGCATTAAACAATCAATAAAAAGGAAGCCCTATGAATCAGGGCTTCCTGTAATGAAATTTATTTTAGAAGTAGCATTTTATGAGTAATTATTTTTTCATTTGTTTGCAGCTGGTAAAAATAAATACCGCTTGCCAGATTCGAAGCATTAAATCGCACTTCATAATTACCTGGATTCTGGTTTCCATCAACAAGTATTTTTACTATTTGGCCGGTTACGTCGTATATAATCAATTTAACGTTACTTTGAGCTGGTAAAGAATACTTGATTTTAGTTTCCGGGTTAAATGGATTGGGATAATTCTGTGATAAAGAGTATTCTGATGGTATTTCATTGCTACTGTTATTATACTCTTCGACAGAAGTAATTACATCGGGCATCCAGCTATATCCAAAATTAGGATGAGAATCTTTCGAAAAGATATTTTCGATTGTATAGAGCTTTGCTTCTTCGTCAGTAAGTTGTCGTGAAATCGACTTAATGCGGTTAGTAGTGTCGGAACCAGGACCAAAGCATTTATACTCAGCATACAATGCAGGAGTAACGTTCCAGGTTGACCATCCAGCTGGATTAAGGGATTGAGGTTCATAACAATTGATAAATACTGTTCTGGGTTTATCCTGCCATGGTCTACCGAGTACAAAAGTTGTTATTGGCCTTCCGTCGAAACCGACCGAATCCGCAGAAATAATGCAGTCCTTAAACACATAACCAAATTTCGATACGGCCTCGGTGCTGGCGGCTGTAAGTGTTCCGCCTTCACGATTAATATGAATTTCGCATGAATCAAACAGTACTATATCTCGACCAAATATAAAATCGACCGATCCTTCGATGTAACAATTCTTCATATAAATTCTTCCGGTACCTCTACCGCCCCACGTGTAATAAGTATCCTGATAACCGAGTAGCCTGCAGTTGTAATATTGTTGTCTATCACCGTTAACTCTAAGAGCTACTGCTTGTTCACTGCTACCGTGTGTTCCGTCGTTCTTAATTGTATTTTGAAATGTTATGTTGATTGCAGTAAAATCGTCGGCGTCTATTGCCACACTATACGATTTTGATGTACCCAGATTATTTTTACCTGCATAGTCGTCATAAGTAAGAATTGTGCTATCTCTGTCTTCGCCTTCGAGAATTACATTTGTTTTAGTTGAAGGCAGCAGCAATTTTTCGTAATAGACTCCTTTTTTAACCAGTATTCTGTATTTGCCGGTATAATAATCCGGAACATCGTCAAATGCAGCTTGAACGGATGTGTAATCGCCTGTGCCGTCGAGAGCAACGATCTTGGTTACATCAGGAGCCGGCTCCTGCGTTGTAAAAGAAAATTCTTCGCCGTAACCTGTACCAATACTGTTTGTTGCATAAGCTCGTACGTAATATGTGGTATTTGGTTCAAGAGGATACATTATACTCTTGAATGCACCAAGTCCACTTCCATTCTCTGTTTTATTATCGTTAATTGTAGGATTCCCCTTTGTATTCCAGCAAACACCGCGGACTATTACCGTATCGCCGCCCCATTTTTCAACAGTGCCTCCGCTTACAGCTGTTTTAGTCATAATTTCTGTTACCTCTGCAGTTGTAACTGTGGGTACCATTAAAGAATCGAGCGTTTCGAATACAACTTCATTTCCGTAGGCAACACCTGCATCATTAATTGCATAGGCCCGGACGTAATATTTGGTTCCTGGTTGCAATCCCGTTAATTTACTTACGAACTTTCCTGAACCACCTCCATCATCAGTTTTATTGTTGTCGATAGTTGGATTTCCCTCAGTATTCCAGCAGACGCCGCGTTTTGTAACAACAGCCCCACCATCGGATGGAATGTTTCCGCCACCTGTAGCAAACGTTGTTGATATATCCGTAATTTCAGAAGTTACAACTTCCGGAGGATCAGCAGTAACACCCAAGACGTTACCGTATATCATCACGCTGTCAACTGCAATTAATTTTGCCCATCCTTCAGCCTTTGTATTATGAGGATAAATAAGCAGATAGAATGATTCGCCTGTATTGATTGTCTCTTCTAATTTAGCTCCGAATTTTGCAATCTTATTTCCAGGAAGAGAAGTATCAGCAATCAAAATAGTTTTGTTAACAAATGATGAATCTTTTGAATAGTAGATTGCTGCTTTTAAATTGCTCGAAAACCATCCGCCCAGGTAGAGTGAAACAGAATCGACATAAAGTGTACCGCCGAACTTCGGTTTAATTACATAGCCAAAATAGAGCGAATCTGTCGGGAGAGGTTCGGCATACCATTCTTTCGAAACAGTTTGAACAGCACCTACTTTGTGATCATTCCCTTCAGTGTCCTGTAGATTTGTCGTTCCGTAAAATTTCATTGCACTGCTGTAAAATGGTTTTTGAGCAATTACGGGCCCTGTTGATTCCCATTCTTCACCTGTTTCATAGGGCCATAGTACATTTGACGAAACTGGACTACCTTCCACTTCGCCAGCAATAAGAATGTTCTGGAGGCACAGATATTTGCCGGTTTTTACCGCTGGATCTTCGTTCCACGGATAAACTCTAAAATAAAATTTTTGACCCGACATCACTTTAACGTTCAGATCAAAAGTAAAACTTTCGAGTGCTGTAGCATTTAAATAATTATTACCGCTCTGGTCGCTTGTATGATAATCGAGTTTTACAGCATTTGTAAAATCCGGATTTGTAGAATACCACAAGTTAGCTTTAAAGGTACTGGAGCTTTTTGCACCGATGTCAAGACTCAAAGAATTAACATACAGTGTATAGCCGGCTTTTGGGGCAACTGTAAATTGAACATAAACTGTATCAATCTGGTCGGTTAAATTTGCTGGCCAGGAATTATTTGTATTTGCCATTCGGATTCGCTGGCTATTATTGGGACCAGTATAACCGTTAATTTCAGTATTTACAAAGAGCTCCTGTTCGGCAATAACCTGCCCAGTTGTAATAACATTAACTCCCGTTCCCCCCTCGTCGGGATTTGTAAGCGGCCAGGAAGCACTTGCGGGATATGTTATTCCTTTTGTTTCACCCCAGATAATAACGTCCTGCACATAAAGATATTTGGATGTAGAAGGCGAGCCTTCGTACCATGGATAAATGCGCACAAACAGCGTATCGCCATCATTTATTTTTTCATTGATTATAAATGAATAAAGCGTATCGCTACCGTTGCCGAGAACAAGCGGGTTTTCGTTTAACTTATGAGGATTATCAAAAGACGAATTAATGTCGTAAACAACGTCGGCACGGATGTAGCTGGTACCACCTCCGCCCAGATAGAGGGTTATTGAATCGGCATAAAATGTAAAGTTGGGTTTAGGAGTAACTGCAAATTGTACCCATCTTGATGCGACAGGCCCTGTTTCATTTCCCCATTGTATTGGATTTGTACCATCGTGGGGCCACCATCTCTGGTTAGTGCCCAGTGGACCTGGATTGCTACCCGTATAACTTCGCACTACAAAGCCGGGACTTCCTATTTCAGGAAAACCAATTAAATTACCCTGAACTACCGAGACATTCTGACTGTCCGGCGGTACGCATTTCCATTCGACGAAAGATTTACTTTGAGAAAATGCGGAAATCAAAGGAATTAATAAGAAGAGTAAAACGATAAATCTCTTTTTCATAAACACCCCATTAGAATTTATTAATAATAGTCACTGGGACTGTATTCAACAATAAAGTTATCGATTAAGTATTTTTAATGAAAGTATTTTTCGATCAAAAGGGGAATATGAAAGTTAAAATGGATTTTTTTGCGATGAAATTATCAAAGCGAGGCTGACATTTTATTTATTGCCTCTTTGTAGTTTCTGCTCATTTTTAATTTGACACCCGATTTTAAAATAACGAGATAATCTCCGTGTTCGCTCGAAACCAGCCTGTCAATCTTTTCAATGTTTACAATTATTGAGCGATGTATGCGAACAAATTTTGATGGATCGAGTTTCTTTTCAATAATGTGAAGTCTACCTCGCTCCAGAAATTCATCCTCTCGCGTAAAGATGTTCAGGTAGTCGCCTTCTGCTTCAATATATTCAATATCGTCTATGTCAATTAATTTAATTACGTTCTTCCGTTTAATTGTAATCCTTCTGAGATAATCTTTATAGCTGGATTGAGTTTTGCCTATCGAATTTAAGTACTCATTAATCAATTCTTTAATACTGACACCATATTCTCGTCGATTGTTTGTTTCAATCAGTTCGAGTGCATACTTAACAGCAGCATCAAACCTCGATGTATTTATTGGTTTCAGTAGATAATCCGTCGCGTGCACTTCAAAAGCTTGCAAAGCATATTTATCGTATGCAGTTATAAATATGATCACTGGAATCTCTTCTGTTTTCAATCTATTGAGCATCTCAAATCCACTCATACCAGGCATTTGAATATCCAGAAAAACAAGTTCAGGTTTATATTTATTTATTGCGTTTAAGCCTTCCTTCCCATCGCTGCATTCGGCTACAACATAAATATTGTTAAACTTTTTCAAACGCAGTAATATGCCTTCGCGAGCATGTTCTTCGTCGTCAACTATTATAGCTTTGATTCGTGACATTCTAGTTGTTCCGATTAATGTAATTAATTTTTATTGTCCTGTTGTTTAAAATTACTTCAATTTGACCGTCATCTTCGAGGTTTAAAATAGTTGTGACACTACTCTCATTTTCTGCTTGCTTCAATTCATTTTGCAAAAGATTTTTCACTGCATAAAATAATGAATAAGACGAAAGCTTTTTGTCAAACACATCGTTGAGTCCAGCTGATTCGAGTTTCAAATTTTCCTCGTATAATATTTTTCTTAAACTGATATACTTTTCTAACAGTGCAATTTGTGAACGGATATCAATATAATCCTCATCATTGTATAGAATCAATCTGATGTAGTCGCTCAACTCAGTTAGTAAATCTTCAGCTTCTTCGTATTGAGAATTTGCTATAAACGATTTCATTTTATTAAGAGCGCGATCAATAAGCTCGGGTTGAATTTTTGATTGTGTATCTGTTAATTCAATCCTTGCGAGCTCTTCTTGCATTTTGTAAAGGTATAGATTTTTTTCAATGGTTTTATTGCGCGTTTGAATCGAATAATAAACAGCTGCGAACAATATGCAAAAACCGTAATCCATCCATACCTGAGGATTTACAATCAGCATGTCGTATAATTTTGAATAATCTGCTTTATTGATAAAAAATAAATCTACCTGATGCTGTAAAACTTGATGCATGATTATTAAAAGAGTAGAAACGAGTGTAATAAAGAGAGTTTTAGTTAAACGGCTTTTTGTCTTTAATTTAAGCAATAGATATCCGACAAGAGCAAGAATTATCAGATACCAATTATAAATTAAATTAGACATGAAAAGTGAGAATAGGTGTTTTGTTTTATGAAATACAAAATATTCCTGGAACGTATTTATTATCGCAATCAAAGTAAGTAAGAGTATGAACGAGAAAAAATACTTAATTACAGGTAACTGATAATTATTTTCTAATAAGTCGGTTTTTGTTTTCACTTTTAGTTCAACTTTTTAATTATCGGAATCGATATTCGATTTACAAATCCACTTGAAGTTTGTTCTGCGCTGAAATAATAGTCATCTTTGAAAAGATAAGAAAGCTGGTGCTCTACTATTTTGAGTCCCACTCCACTTTTTTCAATTTTATTGCCGTTACAATTGTGGCAATTATCCTCAATTTTTATTTCAAGTTTGTTATGATTTTTTTCTGCGGATATACAAATTATCCCCTTGCTTTTATTTTTCGAAATGCCATGTCGAATTGAGTTTTCGACTAACGGTTGAAGAATAAAAGGCGGAATAAGTGCATCAAGCAACGTTTCATCAATAGCGTATTTAATTTCCAGTCGTTCACTGAGCCTAACTTTTTCAATTTGTAAGTAAGTTTGCACAAATGAAATTTCCTCGTGGAGCGTTACAAATTCATTCGTTCCTTCTTCTGCAGCTTTTCGGAACAATGCGCGTAAATTTTCAATAACCTCGATCGCTTTTTCTTTTTCCCTTTTTAAAATAAGAGTGGATATTGTGTTGAATGTATTAAAAATGAAATGTGGATGAAATTGATTTTTCAATCTTTTCAAACGCACAGCAGCAAGTTCGGATTTCAATTTCCACATTTCGATTTCTTCTTCTTCATACTTTTTGCGGGATTCGGTAATATTTATACCAACAGAAATTACAAAAAAGACTACCAGATCGACCCAAGCCCACTGACTTCTGAATATTCTTTTGTAAATCAATGTTTTCACATCGAGAAAATCGAGAAATCCATATATAATGATCGCCGACAAAATTTGGTGCAACGAGACAATTATCAGCGGTAGTAAGAAGTACAAAAATACTTTGCCAGCGATTCTATTTTTGCCAAATCTTTCAAATGCAAAGAAAAGAAGGGGAGTTATAAACAACCAGTAATACCAGTAAACTAAATTAAACGAAATGTGCCAGATCAAACTGAAACTCTGATTTGCTTCGGGATCAAATACTAAATAATGCTGTATTGCAACAATTAGAGCAATTATTGTAAGTGCCGTCAGCTCAATTATTACAAGATGCGAATAATATTCGTTTTTCAATTTCATCATTTATGGTTAAGCAAGAACTTATCGATCAAATCAAATACCACATAAGTTGAAGCAAGCACATTCCATCGGGAAGTGTTTACAACAACCACCTTTAATTCTGGTATTACAATTAAAAATTGTCCTCCCCATCCAGCAGCCAGATAAGAATTATATTTACCGAATTTTCGAGTATGCCAGTGATATCCGTAACCGCCAATTTGCTCGAATCCGTCAAAATATTTTCTGGTCGATTTCTCAATCCACTTGCCGCTTACTATCACTTTGTTTTCCCACACTCCTTCGTTTAGCAACATAATTCCAATTTTTAGCAAGTCTTTCGGCTTCATCCACAGCTCAGAATTTCCTTTATAAATTCCATCTCTGGCTTTCGACCATTTTATGTCGTTAATTCCAAGCGGATTAAATAAGTATTTGCGTGCAAATTCAAGAGTACTCATTCGTGATGTCCGCGTAATTATGACCGAAAGCAAGTGGGACAAACCACTGTTGTAATTCCATTTATCGCCCGGATTATTCTCAAGTGGAACATTATTAATCAAATATAAAGCCGGATTTTCGCTATTGTCCCATCCACTTCTTATTTTACCGCCAAGGTTATTCCACTTGAAACCCGCAGACATAGTAAGCAAATCTCTAATAGTAATTTCGAACTTGCGTTTATCGCGTATTCCTGCAAACAATTCCGGCAGCAGCTCAGATACTCTGACATATTCATTCTCGATGTACCCTTTGTCGATGGCAATTCCTATAAGTAATGAAATAATACTTTTAGTCACAGATTTAAGATTGTTCAGCTTTTCCGAATCAAAATTATTAAAGTAATGCTCATAGAGAATATTTCCATCATTATAGATTATTATAGAGTGAGTTAATGGATTTGATTTGTTGTACTCTTTGATATATCGGTCGAGCTCTTGAATCTGCGCATTAATATTAATCATACAAATAACAAGGACAATAAAAATTTTCAGTTTCATTATTTATGCAGCTGATATTAATAACCGAGCGCCCATTTTTTAATAATACTTTTTTTAATAAAGTCGAGTTTAACATTTGGCCTGGTTAAAGTATAAACATATTTAGGCATTTTATCGTTTTCAATTTCCTCCCATAATTCTTTCTTGAGATGCGATTTCTTATTAGCATCGTATGTTTCCCACTCGGAAAAATTTAATTCACTTCTGCCCTCTTTTACATCTTTTTCGATCAGCAAAGAAAAAGGTGCGATATAAGAATACCACGGCCATTTAGTTTCATTCGAATGGCAGTCATAACACGACTCTTTCAATATATTTTTAACTTCCTGAGGTGCTTTCAAGTCTCCTTTTACCAATGGGTTTTTACGGTCTACCTTAATAAATTGAATGCCGATCAAACCCACTGTCAGTATAACAATGAATATTTTTATATAAAGTTTCATTATTCCTCCTTATGAGTCATGTTCAATATAAAACATTTACCGTACTATTATCAATCGTTTATGATTTTTATTTAGATGTTCGTAATTTTGTTATCATCAAACACGGATTCGATGTATAAAAAACTACCACTGTCGTTTTACAGACGCGATGTGCATACAGTTGCCCGCGAATTGCTTGGCAAAGTTTTTATTAAAAATGAAAAGAATGCCATTCTCTCCGGCATCATAGTAGAAGTTGAAGCCTACGACGGACGTATCGATATGGCGGCTCACTCTTACAATGGCAAAACCCAGAGGAATAAGGTAATGTTCGAAGGCGGTGGAAATCTATATGTTTATTTCACATACGGAATGCATTTTTGTGCTAATGTTGTAACTGGCAATGAAGGCGAGGGATCTGCAGTTTTAATTCGCGCAGTCGAACCACTCGAAGGAATTAACATAATGGCTTTAAATCGATTTGGCAAAACTGAAATTACCGAACGGGAAAAACTAAACTTAACAAGCGGTCCAGCAAAATTTTGCAAGGCATTTAACATCGACAAAACATACAACGGCATTCCCTTGATCGGAGATCTGATCTTTATTGCTGAAGGAGAAAGTCCAGACCCTGAAAACATCGCAGTTACAAAAAGAATAGGCATTAAAAAGTCAGCTGAGCTTGAATGGCGCTATTATATCAAGAACAATCGATACGTCTCTTCAAAATGAATAAGCCCGAAAATATATTAATTATCAGAACAGATAGAATCGGCGACGTTACGTTAACCCTTCCAATGGCTTACGTTATCAAAAAATTTTATCCCGATTCTAAAGTTACCTTTTTAGTAAGAGAATATACCAGACCACTTGTAGACAATAACAAATACATCGACGAAGTGCTTATTTTAAAAGAGAAGAATGGCCGACTAATATTCAGAGAGAACCTCAACCTGCTGAAAAATTTCGATACTTGCTTTCTTGTCCATCCTACTTTTAAGCTTGCCACATTAATATTAATGGCGGGCATTAAAGTTCGAATTGGAACAGGCTATCGCTGGTATTCTTTTTTATTTAACAAGAAAGTTTATGAACACCGCAAATATGCCGGAAAGCATGAACTCGAATTCAACCTGTCGATGCTCAAACTAATTGGCATCAGTTATGATATAAATATTGACAGAGTTGACTTCGGATTGAAACCAGATATGACGGTATTAGAGAATGTAAAAATGGTTCTCAACAAAAGGGGAATAAACATAAATTCAAAGATAATAATTATTCATCCCGGCAGTGGGGGAAGCTCGGTCGATCTACCCGTCGATAAGATGAAACTATTAATTGCAAAATTATCTGAAGTAGACGGCATTGAGATTTTAATCACAGGTAGCAAATCGGAAGCGGAACTTTGCAATAGTTTAATTGTAAGCGACAAAACAAAAAACCTGGCGGGAATTTTTAATCTGAACGAATTAATCGCTCTAATAAATTTATCTGATATTTTAATAGCAAATTCAACTGGCCCGATTCACATTGCAGCTGCTCTGGATAAATTCGTCGTCGGATTTTATCCCAAAGTAGTTTCCTGCTCAGCTGAACGATGGGGTCCTTATACGAGAAATAGAGCCGTATTCAAACCGGAGACGGAATGCAGCAATTGTAGTATTAAAAAATGTTTACATACAAATTGCATGGCAACTATCGACATTGATAAAGTATTCAATGTCATAGCTAATAAATTGAGTGTATAGAATGGACAATAAATTAGAAGACATCATCAAAATTTTAGTGGTCGCTTTTATTTTTGCATACAATATAAATTATGCACAAAATAGAAATAACGAATTCAGAGAAATCAAGAATGATGCGTTTACCACCGGTGAAATTCTAAGATTCGAAGTTAGATACGGTTTTATTACGGCAGGCATTGCCGAATTTTCAATACCGCGTATGGTCAAAATAGCAGGCCGAGAAGCATACAACGTTGTCTTTAAGGTTAATTCTATTCCCGCCTTCGATATGTTTTACAAAGTCCGGGATCGTTACGAAACATATATCGACAAGGAAGGAATATTTCCCTGGCGATTCGAACAGCACATACGAGAAGGAGGATACTCGCGCGATTTTTCGGCATTCTTCGACCAAAGACGTGGCATTGCAAGAACCTCAGAGGGCTCTTATGAAATTCCCAAATATGTTAATGATATTGTTTCTGCATTTTATTTTACCAGAACTTATGATTTTTCCAGTCTTAAACCCGGAGAAAAAATTCAACTCGAAAACTTTTACAAAGATAAGGTATATCCTCTCGATGTAATTTACCGTGGCAAGGAAAAAATTAGCGTCGATGCCGGAACTTTCAAATGTATAATTCTTGAACCGATAATCCGCGAGGGTGGACTATTCAAAAGCGAAGGCACAATCGTTATCTGGTTAACAGACGACGAATTGAAAATTCCGGTTAAGGTTAAAACGAAAATATTGATTGGTTCAATTGATGCCGACCTGATTTATTACGAAGGACTAAAGTCTAGACCAAAATCGAAGATTAATTAAGTAATTTATTTTTGGGCGAACTGAATTGTAAAATAAAATTTTGTTCCTTTACCGGGTTCACTTTCAACCCATATTTTACCGCCGTTGTTTTCGACGTGTTCTTTACACAGTATCAATCCAAGTCCCGTCCCCTTTTCGCCCTGCGTACCTCTTTTGGTAAAATTATCATTTGGATCGAAAATTCTATTTATTTCTCTCTGCTCTATTCCAATGCCACTATCCTCAACACATACTTCGAGATAACCATCGTTCGTAGTACTTGTTTTAATGATTACATTACTGTTCGAATAAGAAAATTTTATTGCATTCGAAATCAAATTGAGAAGTACAGACTCGATTGCTGTTTTATCCGCATAAACACTTTTCTTGCTACCCGGAATATATTTAATCATAATATTTTTTTGTTCTGCATACGTTCGAAGCAGCGTAATAATATTGTTAATCGATTCCGAGATATCGAATTCTATTTTTCGATATTCAATTCGACCGGCTTGAATCCGAGCCCATGCAAGTAAATTTTCAATTAAATTATTCAACAAAAGCGTTGAATTCTTTATCAAATTTATTAGTTCATCTATTTCGTCGTCTTTCAATTCCTTTCTACTATTCATCAGAAAATCGGCAGACGAAGCAATTGAATAGAGTGGATTTCTGAGGTCGTGAGATATAATCGAGAAGAGTTTGTCTTTGGTCCTATTTAATTCTTCCAGTTTTCCAGCATATTCTTTTAATTCTTTCTGTACGGCTTCCTTCGCTCTAATTTCATTTTTTAATTCTTCTGTACGAATTTCGACGATCCTTTCTAAGAGCGCAGTTTGTTTTTCCTGTTTATGGAGTCGCCATTTAATTGCAAGATAAACTAAAACTATCAATAATAACGGCACAATGATTTTGAAATATATAGTTTGATAAATTGCTGGCGGTATGTAAATGGATACTTTCGCTTCCTGACTTCCCCAAACATTATACTGATTCGAAGACGTGATTCTGAAAACATATTCTCCGGGTTCGAGGTTATAATAAATTACACTTCTCCTATTTTCCCATATTTTCCACTCATCTTCATAGCCTTCGAGTTTGTACTTATATTTTATTTTTTCCGGTTTGTAAAAAGAAGGCGCTATAAAATCAAATCGAATTATAGAAGTGCCCACAGGGGCTTTCATACTTCTCGTAATTTCGAAGGGTACAAAATTGAACAATACCCTTTTGATTTTAACTGGAGGTACATAATCACTGTAAGGCTTTAAATTTGGATCGATTGAAATTGCTCCCTGAAGAGTGGGGAACCAGATTTTTCCCGATGAATCGAGGGCCACGGCTCCCTGGACTCCTCCGTTGCATTCGTCATTTTTCATACCATCTTCAGTTCCGTATTTTTCTGCATTGACCAACTTGATTTTTCCATCGGCAACTTTATTGAGTTTGATCTTACTCACTTTAAATATGCCGTTATTGCTGCTTCCCCAGATGAAACCATTGCCATCCTCCACAATAGCATGTACTGCATCGGTCGGCAATCCCTCCCGTCTCGTTATCTGTCTAACTTTTCCATCTTTGATTCTGAGTATCCCGCTGCCACTTGTTGCAATCCAGAGAGTTCCGGATTTATCACAAATGATATGACGTATTAAATTCGAAGGAAAGCCGTTCGATTCTTCGTAGTATTTGTATGTTCCGTTATTATAAATAATGAATCCGTTGCCGGCCGTCCCAAGAAGTAGATTCCCTCTGTCGTCCTCGGTTATAAAGCGTACACGCAAAAGCGATGATTTTTCGTCAACAGATTTTTTAATTAGTTTTCCGTTGCCGTATAAAAACAATCCCCCGCCGTCAGTACCCACCCAAAGATTTCCTTTCTTATCGACGTAAAGCGCATATATCTCATTGCAATTATTACACACATATCGTTTCACTTTACCTAATTTACCGTCGATAAAATAATAGAGCCCTTTGTTTGTACCTACCCACAAAGTATCGTTCCTTATAGCATAGGTTTGTATCATTAAGTCAGGCTCTCTGTTATAAATATAATTGTACACCTTCCCGTCGACTATTCTCGTAATGTTATTAGTACGCGAACCTATCCAAACGCCTTTTTTGTCAGCTATTACTGAAAGAACAAAATTTTCGGGTAAACCTTCTTCTTTTGCAAAAGTTGTTATAATCCCTTCGTGAATTTTATAGAGACCATTACTGTAAGTGCCCAGCCATAAATTATTTTCTTTGTCGAAATAGAGATCGATTATACTATTATAATTCGTCTGAGAGGATAAAATAAAACTATCGACCTGTCCTTCGTTGAACCTATAAAGCCCGTTCTGCGCACCAATATAAATTACGCCGTTTTCGTCTTCTTCGAAATCGAGAGCAGACAATCGTTTTAATTTGTCCTTCCCCTTAAAATAGACCGGCTTACCGTCTTTTATTAATTCAATGCCTGAATTAAACGTCCCCACCCACAACTGTCTTTTACTATCTAAGTAAACCGACCTTACAGAATTACTCAACAATCCCTGTTTCGTGGTAATAGCGCTAAACTTAATTCTACTGCGGTCATATTCTACAACATTAACGCCACCTCCACGAGTTGCCAGATAAACTTTTCCTTTTTGATTACCTGAAATTTTATAAATATAATCGTTTGTTAATCCATCTTTCACCCTATAACATTTTACTTTATCCATATCGATTATATTCAAACCGTTCGACGTCCCAGCCCATATTCTTCCATATTCATCCTCGAATAGAGTGCGTACAGAATTGTTCGAAAGCCCATTGCTTAAGTCGAACAATTTAATTTCACTTTCAGAATATTTTAATAATCCGCCGAATGTAGCTACCCAATATGTGCCTCTTGAGTCCTGCAGCATTGCAACTACAAGATTATTTTTCATCAAGTCGATATTTTCCGAGCTGAAGACTTCAAAACGAACGCCGTCATATCTGACAAATCCCTCCTCAGTACCGAACCAGATAAATCCATCCTTCGATTGCATAATACCATAAACAGAATTCTGTGGAAGTCCTTCATTATTTGTCCACTTTTCGATAACGTACTGGCTAAATTTCTTGGAAGGATCTAATGATTGTCCGACATTTATATGAACGATAAAAGTAAAGACAATTACCGTTCTGATTACCAACTGATAATGTTTGATTAAATTGTAGTTCATAATTTTCTCATATCTTCACACAATTTCCCCCACTTAACCATATCTAAAACTCAATTTTACAAACATCGTAATCTATCCCTTTTATTATCGTAGTGATTTTATAAAAGTTTAATCGAACTTAATCAATTACTCTTAATTTTATTATTTTTGCATCAAAAAATGCTTAATAAATACAGACATATAATCTGGGACTGGAACGGAACAATTTTAAACGACGTCGATCTGGGAATTGAAATTATCAACCGGCTCCTACGCGAAAGGAACCTACCGAACATAACAAAAGAAATTTATAAAGACGTCTTTACAATTCCCGTTAAAGATTATTATGCAAAGCTTGGGTTCGATTTCGAAAAGGAGCCATTTGAAGTTATAGGCAGGCTCTGGATTGAAGAATATGAAAAAAGAAAATACGAATGTTCAATTTATGACGGCGTTCTCGATGTAATGGAAAGAATTAGAAACAACTCAGTCGAACAATCGATACTTTCTGCTTACTCACAACACACACTCGAAGAAATGGCAATGCGTCTTGGCATCGATAAATATTGTAGCCACATAGTAGGACTCGATAATATTTATGCCGCGGGAAAACTTCATCTTGGACTCGAATTACTCAAAAAGATTGGAAACGGCAATGGCAGGCTATTGCTTATTGGCGACACACTGCACGATTTTGAAGTGGCAAAAGCTATTGGTGCCGACTGCATTCTATTGTCAACAGGACACCAGTCGAAGAAAGTATTAAAATCGGCTGGAGTTAAAGTTATAGATGATATCCGTGAACTTCTCAATTATTAATTTGCGCTGAGATTCAAGATACTCAGCGGGTCAATTCTCTTGGAATACCATTGTACTCCCCAGTGGAGATGTGGTCCGGTCGACCGCCCTGTCGATCCAACTTCGCCAATCACTTCACCTTTTTTAACTAATTGACCATCAGTAACGTACAATTTATTCAGATGCAGATAAATTGTATTTAAGCCCAGCCCGTGATCGATTAAAACAAAATTGCCGTTGAAATAGAAATCTTCTCCCGCCAGAACAACGATACCGTCTGCAGCCGCTTTTACCTGAGTGCCTACTTCTACATCTCCGATATCAATTCCATTATGAGGCTTCTTAGGAATCCCATTGAGAATTCTCTGACTACCAAAAACAGCTGTAATTTCGCCACCTTCCACCGGCATAACAAATCCGTCATCGAACATCATCGAATCGATCTGCCCAATTTTTTTGCGGGCTTCTTTCATAATCTCCAACTCCCGATCTATTCTTTCCATATCTTCCTCAGGAGGATCTACGTATTTATCTTTGATTTTCAAGCGCTGAATTTCATATTTCCGTTTTTTAATGGTTAGTTTCTTAGTTTTAATTGTACCGTCTTTGAATTTGATTTTTAATGTCCTTAACCCTTTTTCGTTCCTGTCGAAGCCAATTACAAATCTACCGTTTTTATCTACCGGGATCGGCTTTTTATTCAGATATACTTCCACTACATTCTCTCCACTTCCAATTATAATTGAGCCCTGGACAGCTTCGCCGCTCAATTTATAATTCTGTGCACTACAGATAATAGACAACAACAAGAAAACCGAAAAAAATAGTCTCATTTTTTCACCTTAAAAAGCTGTCCAGTAGATAGATAATTGAGTTGAAAAATATCTGTAGCTCGCGTCGTCCCTTGAGGTGCTGCCCATCCCCATTCTTCCACTGATTGTAAGGTTTTCTAAAGGACGATACAAAAGTTCGAGGTGTCCTTCGAGAGCAATAAATTTACTGAAAGGGATGTAACCAATTTTTCCCCCGAGTACAACGGTTAAATCCTTCTTTTTCTCCAGTTCATTATCCAGCCAGAAACTGTGAGATTCAAAATTTTGCGGTGAGTAATAATATTGCGACTTAAATTTATAATTCGTGTAATAATATTCGTATCCAACGATTAGATCGCTATAGACATATTTACCAAGTCTTATCATCAAATCGTTGCCTTCGTTGATATCCGAGACAGAAATGTATTGAAAAGACCCGCTGATCTTTAGTCCGTTCTTGTGAATATAATATCCGCCGACACGATAGAGCGAGGCATAATACGTCTGGTCGATTAAATAAGGCGAATAGAGAATCAATGCGCCATCCGAATTTTGATAAGTGAAAGATACTGAAACAGTATCTCTGATTTCAAAATTTGCGAAAACTTCCTTTTCATCTCGTTGTAACCTGCCCGCCGAATTTGTAACTCCCACTCCCGTTCCAACATTGAAATATTTCGAAATGCGGATTGTAACCAAACCTTTTAATGTTCTATAATTCCTTGTTCCAATATAATCATAGGTAGAAATTATGTCGGGATTCAGAATTTGTGAGTTCGAATTTAGTCGGGTAGAACTGAACAGAAATCCCGCCGACAAATAATTATTAATACCCAGGTCGGCGCGTAAACCGAAAGTGGACAGACTAAAACTAATATTATCGGAATAATATTGTGATAGAGGTGCGATCCCGACATAGTATGGAAATGTTTCGAGGATGGCGGCTATTCCAGTAACTGGCAGCCAGCCTTTACGTAGTTTTACCAACTCGACTTTTGAAGAGTCGAGATCCCAGGTTTCGAGTAGCATATTATAAATTTTACGTGCAGAATCGGGCTCGCCAAGTTTCAAATAAGAATCGCCGAGGTACAAATGCGCTTCAAAGTCCGTCGAATCCTCTTTAATAAGCTCTTTAAATGCTTTGACTGCATTGACAGAATCGCCCAGTGCATAATAAACTTTTGCCCTTTGCATTGCTGCATCGTAATTATATCCCAATTCAAGCACCTGATTATAAGCTTCGAGAGCGCGTTGATACTCTTTAGCACAGAAGAGGACGTCGCCATATTCCTTGAGTATCAATAAATTCGGTTCAGCTTTCGACATGTATTCTTCATAATAAACCAGTCCATCTTCGCAATGACCGTCAAGAACTTCTTTTCGTCCTTTCTCCAGAATACTATAGAGCTTTTCTTCCTCTTCTCTCAGTTTTTGCCAGTCAATATCCGACTGTAATTTAATTACTTCGTCGTTTGTCGGATCGATACTGCGGGCTTTGTCGGCATACTTTTGCGCTTCTTCAAAATTTCTTTCAATCAACATTAAGGAGCCCATCGCGATATTTGCATCCAGATTATTCGGCCTTTTCTGTAAAACGTTATTGAGATATTCTCTGGCAAGTTCCATATCTCTTTTAATCCATACCGAGACCTGAGCTCTGAACAATTGATAATCGAGATTATCGGGAAATTTTTCCAGAAGCTTATCCATTATATCGATAGACCTGTCGAACTCGCGATTCCACGCCAATATCCTGGCGTACTGATAAATCAATTCGGGGTCATCCTCGTCTGGTACTTGTTCAAAATATTTGTCGAGATAAGTCAGGGCACTGTCGTAAAATTGTAGATACTCATAATAGCGGGAAAGAATTTTAAGAGCATCTTTGTCGAGAGAATTATTTGCCAATCTCAATTTTGCTCTGTCGAGATTAAGCCGATAAAGACTATCGCGGAATTGCACCACATAATCCCACTTAGACTGAAACCGTTCGTCGTCGCTATGCGCAAAACCGATAATTTGAAGTTGTTGATATGCCTCTTCGATTCTTTTGGCTTTAAGCAATTCGTCGACGAGTTTAAATCTTATTTCAACATCGGAGGGATCTTTTTTAAGAAGACGATAATAACGATCAATCGGATATTCTTTTTCGAAGGCTCGTGGATTTTGCTGCGTTACATAAGCTTGCCTGTTAACGATATCCAGACCGTCGCGAGCTTCTTTGAAGAACGGCTTTATTGCAAGAGCTTTTTCGAAAGCATCTTTGGCAATATTGTATTTGCTAAGCCACATTGTAAAATATCCATACCTGCTCCAAAGCCGCCAGTCGTCGGGATATCTTTCTACATACTTTTTTAATATCTTTTCACCTTTAGTAATACTCCCAGTTTTAGCTAAAATTTCTGTATATCTAATAATTTCATCTGGCGAGGCGTTGTCGTCTCGCTTGAGATATTCGTCGTACCATTCCTCAGCCTTGTTCCAGATTTCCATCCAGCGATAACACTTTCCTATTTCGAGGTAGTTGATCGGATTGTCTGGATTAATGGCAATTTCCCTCAGATGACCTTCAATTTTTTTGTTGAGGATGTTATACCACACTTCCTGAACTCTTCTGAGATTTTTGAGATACTCATTCCTCCTGGTATTGTTCTTTTCGAGTGCAATCGCTCTTCTGAAATCGAGCACGGCATTTTCGTACTGCTTTCTCTGTTCGAAACAGCGCGCACGTAAATTATAACCTTCGGGATTTTGTGGAACTGCAGAGATATACTTGTTTAACTGGTCAATTGCTTCGCCGTACCTACCATTTTCCATATGTTCGAGAGCAGTTTTGCGATATATTTCCACATCCTTATTCTGCGCCTGTATTAATTGCGCAATTACAAAAATTATTAATAGAATTGTAAGCCGCTCTCTAATCATCAGAGTTTTATAAAGTTGTCAGGTCAAAGTTATTAAATTATATCTAATAATTCCGTAATTTAGTTCAATTAATAAATAGTAAAAAAATCCCGGAATAATCACGCATTAAGATTAATCCGGGCTTTATTATGAAAATAATAAATCTATTATTCAAAGTTTTCCGATTCGTCGTCGTAGATATGTTCGTGAAAGATCGATTCGAGTTCTTCTTCAAAGAAGAATTTGTCTTCTCCGAAAGCAGGCTTAAGCTGGTCAAGCCAGATTGCATTTTCATCGTATTTAGCAAAGAACGGCTTTGCAACCCAATCGGGATTTCTGCCCTGGAGAAATCTTAACACAATGATCTTTTCGCCATTGACCTCATTTACACCGAGAATCTGTACTTTGCCCGGGGTGGCACTCATACTTGGTCCTCTTACCGTACGGCAAACTCCACTTACACTTTGATAAGCATTACGATAAATATTCCATGCTTCGACAAGAGGCACACCAAAGAATTCCTGTGCACCTGTGTCGCGTGCAATAAACATGTAATATGGAATACAATTCAAGTTAACCTGTTTTCGCCACATTTCAGCCCATATTCCAGGTGAAGCATTGATATGCTTCAATAACGGCGATTGAGTTCTTATTTGAGCACCGGTAGCTCTTATCCTTCTTATTGCTGTTTCGGCTGCAGGTGTGCTTAATTCCACAGGATGATTGAAGTGTGCCATGATTGCGAGATTTTTACCTTTTGCAACTATCTTTTCGAAAAGCTTAATCAAGTCGTCTGCATCGGGCTCGTCAATGAAACGATATGGCCAGTAACCGATGGCTTTAGTGCCAATTCTAATTGTCTGCAGGTGTTCCATATTGGCGTTAAGGATCTGTTCGATATAAGAAGCAAGAATTTTTGTTTTCATTATCAACGGATCACCGCCTGTAAAAAGCAGGTCTGTTACTTCAGTATGTTCCTTCAAATATTTAATCAGCAATTCTGTTTCTTTCATGGCAAATTTTAATTCACTTATGCCCACAAATTGTGGCCATCTAAAACAAAATGTACAGTAAGCGTGGCATGTTTGTCCCTGACTCGGAAAGAACAACACTGTTTCCCTGTACTTATGCTGGACTCCAGTCAATTCAATGCCGTCAATTCTGGGAACGTTGTATTTTTGTCCTGCTGGATGTGGATTTAGCTCCCATCTAATGTTATTGACTATTTTTTTGATTTTGTCCTGCGGCGCACCGGAGTCTAAAAGTTTTTCAATTTCTTTGAAATGTTCTTGACTCAGCATTTCTGCCCGGGGAAATGTAAGTGTAAAAATTGGATCGTCCGGAACTTTATCCCAATCGATAAGTTCTTCAACCACATAATTATTTGTTTTGAAAGGAAGAACCGCTCCAACAACTTCAATAGCTCTTTTCTGATTATCGTCCAATTTCTGTAATTGTGGCAATTCCTTCCAATTTCTTAGCGTATAACTCTTATAGTTTCTCATGACAGGTTCCTCTCTCGATTTATTTAAAAAAAATTAGACTATGCACACTCACCAGGCTTTACCAGATACACCAATTCTCATCGACAGGATAGCGGAGATAGTACTACAAGATTTTAGACAGGATAATTCGGACAGTAAAAGATGTTACATTAAAGGAGTTATTTTATAGATGTAACTTTATTTACGTCGTCAAGTTTTACGAATCTTTCCTGAAATTTGTATTTACCGTTTTCGGATTTAACAGTAGAAACCACTTTAACATTAACGAAAGCTGCTTTTGCTTTGCTTTTTGCTTTATCTGCGAAGCTTTGTTGTTTTGCCATTGAATATTCTCCTTTTTTTTGATTTCAAATCTAAGAAAAAACGGCATAAAATAAAAATAAATCGATAAGGTTATTTTAACAGGTCAGCCCACGAGGCATTAGTTACATTTTTCAGATCATCGGGCGAAATTAACAATTGCATACCTCGTACACCCGCACTTACGTATATTTTATCCCAGAGTTGGGCAGTTTCGTCGATAAATGTTGGGTAGATTTTTTTCATCCCAATTGGTGAACATCCACCCCTGATATATCCTGTGAGAGGTAGCAATTCTTTAACTTTAACCAGATCGATTTTTTTTACATTGGCAGCATTAGCTGCTTTTTTCAGGTCGATCTCGCAATTTCCGGGAATAACAAAAACAAAAATTTCACCGCCGCCTTTTGCAACAAGTGTTTTGAAGACCCGCTCCGCTTCAGCATTGATTTTTTTAGCCACAGAAAGTGCGTCGATTTCATCTTCGTTGAATTCATAAACAGCGGTTTCGTACTTGACATTCAACTTATCGAGCAGTCTTAGAGCATTAGTTTTTTGGATTTTATTCGCCATCTTCAGCTAAACCGTAATTTTCAATTTTTGAATATAAAGTAGGCAACGATATTCCCAGAATCTTCGCTGCTTCTGGCTTGTTCCATTTGGTATGTTCGAGAACAAATTTGATATGTTTTTTTTCTACTTCTTTGAGTGATATTAATTTATTAGAGTCGTTGTAAAGACCAGCTTTTATCAAAAGATTTTCTTTGTGCAATATTTCATCGTTCGAAAGAACAATAGCCTGCATGAGAGTATTCTCAAGTTCGCGTATGTTACCGGGCCAATCGTATTCAATTAACGATTCAATTGCTTCCGATGAAATTTTATTTACATTCTTATGCAGTTCGGAGTTTAATTTATGGAGGAAATAGTTAACCAGCAGTGGAATATCTTCTTTTCGTTCTCTGAGAGGGGGAACATCGATCGAAACGACTTTCAAGCGAAAAAAAAGATCCTCACGGAATTTGCCTTCATTTACAAGTTGTTCCAGATTCCTGTTTGTAGCTGCAATAATACGAGCTTTCATCGGTATTAAATATTCGCCCCCGACACGTTCGAATTCTTTTTCTTGCAGCACTCTTAACAATTTCACTTGAAGATGGGGAGACATTTCGGAAATTTCATCGAGAAAAATCGTTCCCTCGCCGGCTAATTCGAATTTACCTTTTTTTAGTCTGTCGGCTCCTGTAAAGGCACCTTTTTCGTGTCCAAACAATTCGCTTTCAAGGAGCGATTCGGTGATAGCCGTACAATTAACTGCAACAAAGGGCTGATTCTGAGTAATTCCGCTGTAATGAATTGATTTTGCAATCAGTTCTTTTCCCGTGCCACTTTCGCCCTGAATAAGAATTGTTACTCTGCTTGTGGAGACCTGTCCAATAATCTTATAAATTTCTTTCATGGCATGGGATTTACCGATTAGTCTTTTTTCGGGTTGAAATTCTTCGGCTTCTTTTTCAATAATCGAGTCGATTCTCTCACTCAGTTGCTTCGACTCGAGAGCTCGTTCCACTGCAATTTTAAGTTTTTCTATGTCGAGCGGTTTTTCAAAATAGTCGTAAGCTCCTTTTTGCATGGCTTCGATTGTGGTTCGATAATCGTCGTGCGCAGTTATTAAAATTACTTTTATATGCTCGTCAGTTTCTTTTGCTTTCCGTAAAAATTCAAGACCCGATAGGCCAGGCATTCTGATATCCGAGATAACAAGATCCGGCAGCATTTTTTGAAGCATCTCGTACCCTTCATTCCCATCACGAGCCGCCACCACGTTGTAACCAAGTTTTTTGAAGTAATTGGTTAATGTTTGACGAATCGAATCGTCGTCGTCAATGATTAACAATTTAGATCTCATTTTTGATACGGAATTTTAATTTCGAAAATGGTTTCTCCTGGCTCCGATTTTTTCAATATCAAATCACCGCCATGAAGCTCAATTATTTTTTTTGAAATCGAAAGGCCGAGACCCGTGCCCGAAGCTTTGGTTGTGTAAAATGGATCGTATATTTTATCCCCCTCTTTAATTCCTTTGCCATTGTCTTTGACATAGAGACAGAAGAAATCATTTTCTATCGTGGAATAAAATTCAAGTCTACCATTTTCATCCATCGCTTCGAGTGCATTTTGAGCAAGATTAATAAGAACCTGTTTGAATTTATCCGGATCGACGTTGAGCCAGGTATTTGCAGTGTGATTAAGAATCAAGGTTTTTTTATCAGATAATTTAGGAAGTATTTGTTGAATTACGTCCTCGCATAAAGAATGAATATCAGTTTCGCTTTTTGAAATTGTCAGTTCTTTCGAAAACTGAAGCACTTCCTTGACCAGGTTTGTAAGTCTCGTAATCTCTTTGTCGATTATTACAAATGATTCTTTTTCGTCATCCGATAGAATCAATGATTTGCGAAGAATGTCGGCATTCATTTTAATGGAGGTGAGGGGAGTTTTAATTTCGTGAGCCAGAATGGCTGCCATTTTCCCGAGCGAAGCAAATTTTTCAGCCCTGATTATTTCTGCTTCGAGTTTTTTCCTGTCGCTTATATCGATTTCCACGAAAAGATAACCTCGCCTGGTTTCGCCAATTTCTGAAACAGAAATCAATAAATCCTTCTGACTACCATCCTGAACTATAATCTGTATTTCACTTAAATAAATTTTTTTCTGTTTAACGCTGTTAACAATTTCATTCAGTATTTTTTTCGACCCGCTGAACTGTATTTCTAATATTGATTTTCCGTTCAGTTCAGTATCACGTTTGAATCCGCAGATTTCGTAAAATCGCTCGTTTGCTTCGATAATATTCAAATCTTCATCGACTATGGCTATAGCGGCAAGCGATTTCTCGAAGGCATTCAACAAAATTGAAATTCTTTCTTCCTTTCTTTTTAACTCACTGTTGCTATTACTCAATGTCTCAGCCATACTGTCGAATGCGCGGGACAACTCGCCTATTTCGTCATTTGAGCGAATGTTCGTCTTAACATTAAAATTACCACGTTCTATTTCATTTACTTTCTCAATCAAAAGAGAAATCGGTTGCGCTATTATCCTGGAAAACACAAATGAAAGTGTAATGCTTACCGTAATTCCCACCAGCACGCTATAAAAGAAAAATCTTATTTGTTCCTTGCCAGGATTTATACCGAACAATACTCTGCCTATGGGAATTTGAATAAGCAAAATTATTATCGGAACTATGACCAGAGCAACGAAAAATATTTTTCTATTAAGACTGAAAGACGAGACCTTCTCCTTTGCAACGGGGAACATATTATATTTACCCACAGCAATTGAAGTAAAAAAAATAAATCCAACCATAAAAGCAAGAGGACTTATTTCAACGAGATAATAAAAACCGAGTATCCATGGCAAAAGTAAACCAAAAATGTATGTGGCTGTATTGGTAATAACGAGTCCAAACAAGTAAAGGATTAATTGTTTTTTGTGAAGTTTGTTTTCCGTCGATCTGTATTTTGAAATTATCCAGAAATAATTCAGAAGGATTAAGATCAAATACCAGATTAAATAGAGTGGATAGAGATTGGTGAAATATGGATAGAAACCATGGTCGTGTGCGTATGATTCCCTTATCAACCATCCTTTCCACAACATAACCAGCAGTAATACCAATGGAACTATGACCAAAAATTCCGCCAGCTTCGTCTTGAAAATTTTACGGGGATAATAAATAGTAAAAAAAGTAATTGATACCATAATCAGAAGAAGCAAAGAATGGCACGATCGGTCGAGCAATGTAACATCGTAGGTGGGCATGAAGACAAAATGAATTGTATGAGATATCAAATATGCAATTACAAGAAAAAGCGTCAGCAAGAAGATCTTTGAATTTATCGATTCATCAGCTCGAGCATAGATTACATAAATTAATCCAGCCGCTGCAATAAATGACGAGGCAAGAAAAATTATTTGATTTAATAACATTCCCATAATTACAAAATAGAATAAGTAATTCCTATTTGCAATGCCTCTTTCGTTTGTGTTTTTAATGATTGCGCTTTTTCATAGAGCAGAAGGTAAGTAAAGTTGACACTCAACCAGTTATTAACTTTTGCAGTAATTACATTATCCCATCGAACGTCCCAGACATCGAGGCTTTCGAATCGGGAGAAAAATCTCAATTTACTCGCAAGAACGATATTATCGTCGAGATTAAAATTCATATCTGTCACCGACTCGAATCCGGTTTCGAATTTGAATGTTTCAATTTCGCTTGTTTCGGGATTGTCTGTATATTGAGTAAACCGATTCGATATTACCTCCTGAAATGCGAGACCAACTCTGGTGGTAATATTTGCGTATTTATTGTAAGCAAAGCCGAATGTTTGTGTAATATATCCTGGATCAAAAAAATCCGAAACATTCGGAGCGTTAGATAATTTGTAATCATAACCTTTCGTAACCTGTGTTCTGACGGAATTCGAAAAAAATGGATCGATAGCCCAACCTGCCTTATACGAAAGAACATCTTCCATAAAAAGGTCGTTTTCGGTCGTTTTGTAAGTAGCTTCGCCTATTTTTGCCCTTCCATACGCCGCTTTTAATTGATGTTTAAAGTTCCATTTTTCTGTGCCGCGACTTAATTTAAAATCGCCATATAGCGTCCATGCAATCGAATTTTCGCCCCCTTTTACCCAGTTATTGAATGCCACCTGGTTGATTCCAAGTCCCATTACAAGTCCCGGAATCCACTTCCCTTCCAGCGAATCGGGGGTCTGAGAATAAATTATACCAAAAGAAAACAAACAAATCATTATAATTCTCGATTTCATAAATAACCTCTTTAATTTTGGGATATTAAATTTAACAAATAAAACAGGTTCCTTACTAATTTGCTCATGTCTTGAGAGATTTTATATATTTATTACTCAATTAAACGAAACGAAAGTGTTTTATGAAAATAAATAAAATTATTTTACCTGTAATGATCGTGGCTGTAGTTTTGGTTATTTATATTACATATTTCAATCCAAAGGATGATCTGGGACTCTTTTCTGATTTCGATAAAAACAGCAACGTAAACAGGGATATAATTGTAAAAGTGATTCACGATAAAGGATTTTTTATCGATCAGGCTTCGGGTGGAACTGTTTTTTACGTTGAAGATAGAGCTGGAATTCAAATGAAAGTTTTGGGTCCTATTAAACTGCCACCGGGAATGGATGTAACAAATAATGTTACTTTGAGAGGACATTTACACGACGGTTATTTTCATGCTGCAGAAGTCAGGACACGCAACTAAGTATGAAATTTGAATTAGTTTCCAGTTACCAGCCTTCGGGCGATCAGCCGAAGGCAATTAAGGAATTGGTCGAAGGGCTCAATAAGGGACTGAAGCATCAGGTTCTGCTTGGAGTTACAGGCAGTGGAAAAACTTATACGATTTCCAATGTGATTAAGGAGGCTAATCGACCTACACTTATTATTTCGCACAACAAAACTCTCGCTGCCCAACTCTATTCTGAATTTAAATCGTTTTTTCCCAAGAACGCCGTCGAGTTTTTCATAAGTTACTACGATTACTATCAACCGGAAGCCTATGTGGTCAAAAGGGATTTATATATAGAAAAAGATTTTTCGGTAAATGAAGAAATTGATCGACTGCGGCTTAAGGCAACTACGGCATTAATTGAAGGCCGACGCGATGTAATTATCGTTGCGAGCGTTTCGAGCATTTACGGTATCGGTGCACCTGATGAATATGCCCGTCAGATTTTATTTCTCAGAAAAGGTCAGGAAATAAACCGCAAGAAACTTATGAGGGATTTAATCGACATTTATTACACCCGCAACGATATCGAATTTTCGAGAGGCACTTTCAGGGCGCGCGGAGACGTCATTGAAATTATTCCAGCTTATCAATACGAAGAGGCCATAAGGGTAGAATTCTGGGGCGACGAAATCGAGCGAATCTCGGTGATCGATTCAATTACTGGCGACACAATTAGAGAGGTAGATTCTGCACCGATCTATCCGGCGAAATATTTTGTAACAACTAAAGAACAGATCAACCGCGCAATCAAATCGATCGAAGAGGAACTTAAAGAACGCCTGCAGTATTTCTGGTCACAGGAAAAATACGTCGAAGCACAGCGGCTCGAACAGCGCACCCGTTTTGATATCGAAATGATGCGCGAAATTGGTTACTGTTCCGGAATTGAAAATTATTCGCGCCATATTGACGGCAGACCACCTGGCTCGCGACCCTATTGCCTTTTCGACTATTTTCCGAAAGATTATCTTCTGATAATTGATGAATCGCACGTTACAATTCCTCAAATAAGAGGAATGTACAACGGCGATCGCTCCCGCAAAGAAACTCTCGTTGAATACGGTTTCCGATTACCTTCAGCACTCGACAATAGACCTCTTAAATTCGAGGAATTCGAAAATCTTGTCAACCAGGTAATTTACGTAAGCGCAACACCGGGTGATTATGAACTCGAAAAAAGCGGCGGCGCCTATGTGGAACAAATTATTCGGCCTACAGGACTACTCGACCCTGAAATTGAAGTACGTCCCGTCGCCGGTCAGATTGACGATTTAATCGGAGAAATTCGCAAACGCGTCAAAAATAAAGAACGAACTCTAGTAACTACTTTAACGAAAAAAATGGCCGAAGATCTTACCGATTATCTCGATAAACTCAACATCAAAGTGCGTTATATCCACAGCGATATCGACGCTCTTGAAAGAGTCGAAATTATACGCGACCTGCGTATGGGGGACTTCGATGTACTTGTGGGGGTTAATTTATTACGCGAAGGTCTGGATTTGCCGGAAGTTTCACTCGTCGCAATTCTCGATGCCGATAAAGAAGGTTTCTTGAGAAGCGAACGCTCGCTTATGCAAACTGCCGGCAGAACCGCAAGAAACATAAACGGCAAGGTAATCATGTACGCAGACGTTATAACAGAATCAATGCGTAAAACAATCGATGAAACTTACCGCCGAAGAAAACTTCAGCAAGAATATAACGATAAACACGGCATTACACCCCAAACCGTCTATAAAAGCGTCGAGGAAATCCTCAGTTCGACCTCGATTGCGGATGTTCGTAGAAAAGAGAGCGAACCTGCAGAAACTTCAGTGCTCAAAGTAGTAGAACCGGTCATTAAGTATATGACAGACGAACAGAAAAAAGAATTGATTGAACAGATGACCGAAGAAATGTACGCCGCAGCAAAAGACCTCGAATTCGAACGTGCAGCTTTTCTTAGGGATGAAATTGAAAAATTGAAAAAAAACATCAAAGACAATTAAGATATCACCTGCTTTCTCTGTCAATATAAAATCCCAGCGTAAAGAATCCCACCCAGTGATCGAGAGAATAAGGCGCCGTTGTACCCATTGAACTTCCTTCAAAAGGAAGAAGTTTTTCTGTGTAGGTATCGGAATATTTTATTAACGCACCGTGAATGCTACCGAGATTTAATTGATCAACTACATTTTTAACAGTCATAAGACCGAATAAAAGCGGATATCTTCCACACCAGAGAGGTTGTGTACCTCGATTTACACCATCGATTAATTCTCCATAAAGACCTATAATTTTTTCTTTACCAATAACACCCACGAGATAATTATTTATTATTCTGAGGTCATTATCGATTGCGCTTTTATGAGCAGCTTCATCAATACCGTAAGGATAATTGTTAAAATCAACGCCGTAATGATTTGCATCGTTCGATATCAATATAAAAATATCTTTTCCAAGCGTTAGTTGACGTTCAATAATATATTGAGAAATAATCTCCGAAAGCTCTTTCGATATTATTTCCATTGTGTCCCGATTCATAGCCGTAACCATTACTGGAGTTATCTTTATTTCTTTATTATAAAATTGAAGAAACGGGATAACAGCTTCGATCGAATGTTCTATTTGATGAGCCCTGTTATTAATTACATAATAGTTTCGGTCTAATTTTTTCTTGATAATTTCTCTCAGGGGTGAAATTTTTACGTCGTTGTAAATTCCAGTCCACGCATCATGATTCTCGAGGATTAATTTGTTTCTGAAAGTCCCCAATTCTTTTCTGACTGTCGAATGTGTAACTCCCAGAATAATTACTTCTTTTGCATCGATCAATTTGAAAAGAGGATGATAAACTTTACCAGCATAGAGATAATCGTCGTGAACAGATATTGCGGCAATCAAACGTCCTTTGAAATTAATATTGTCGCTCGAATTTTTATTCAACCAACTAACAAAACGTTCCATCTCGCTTGCATCCCAGCAAAAACCAACTTTATCCCGAACATCTCTCTTTTCCTGAGTGTAATGTTCAGCAAAAGGCAGAAGCAAGAGCAATATGACCAATATTTTTTTCATATTCACTCTATTTCATCACCAGCTCTACTTGCTGAGGTAAATTAATATATCCGTCTTTATTTAACAAGTCTGTAACCCTGTCGGCCACAATATAGACTGTCCAATAAAGCCATTCTCTAAAGCTGCACTGATCCTTAAAGCTACTTTCAAGATAATATTTTACCAGCCTTGGAATTTGTCTATCAAAGTATTCGACCAAATCTTTTTGAGTAATCTTTGAAATATTTTCAATCGTCTTTAATTCATCTTTCTCAAAAATAATTTTACTTCTTAATCTGCCATTGTTCAGAATTTCTTTTTCAAATAATGCTGCATAGAACCTATCTCCGCCTCTGAGTGGTGGTTCGACTTTAATAATATAATCGGAAATATTTTTCATAATGGAATAGTCACGAATCACAAAGTACGCAATGTCATTAAAAGGTTTGCTCATTTTGTTTTTCTTGTATTCGTTCTCAATATTATCGAGGCGATCGAGAATAATTATCCTTACATCTTTAATTAACGAATCGAGTCTATTTAAAATATCATTATAGTCGTCGCTGGAAATTACGGGGAATGCTGGCTGAAAATTATCGTCGTCTTTTTTTATGAGGTTATTTGAAAAGAGGAAATTGATTTCTTCGTTAAATTGCATCTGATTTATTTTAAAATACTCTCTAATTTCATCGCTGGGAAATCTGTGCTTGAAAAGTAGCAGATAATCTTTCTGGCGCTTGCTTAAGTCGAAGTTTTGTTGAGGGACAGTAACAAGAACAAAATTGGCATCGAGAAAATCTTCCGGAGATTTTTTTGTACTGCATGCGCTCATTAACATTAAAGCCATTATTAAAATGAATAGTCGCTTCATAAACGACTCCTATTTAAAACCGATATAAAGTGCCGGCCCGAATCCTGTTTCTTTTTTTTCCGTTCGCCGAATGCCGGCATTGACTAACCATTCTTTAATTTCGCTTTCCGAGTAAGTGCGTCCTTCTTTTGTAGAGACGAGCATATTCACCGAAAATAAAGCCGCTTCTGGAGGCTCCGTTAAATTATCATTCATCACCCAATCTCTTATTACAATAAAGCCATCTGGAGAGAGAACATCTGCTGATTTTTTTATCAATTTATTGTTTTGATCATAACTATTCATATGAATTATCGAAGAAATGAAAATCATATCGTAATTTTGGCCGAAATCAACAGATAAATAATCACCTTCTATGAATTCGGTTCTATCGGACATCTGCTCTTCGGAAGCATACCATTTTGTAAGCGGTATTACTTCAGATAAATCGAGAATTACTGATTTTAATTCTGGATTACGTTTCATGAATGCGTATGAAAATGCACCTGAGCCGCCGCCAACGTCAAGCATTTTTTTTACTTTGCCTATATCGATCATGTATGCAATGATCTCCGCTTGCAATCTGGCTCTGTAATGCATAGCTGCGATAAATTGTTCTCTTTCAATTTCGTTTCTCTCAAAAGATGCCACACTTCTACCGTGCTTGATTATTTCCGTAAGCCTGCTCCACTTGCGCCATTGATTTGCTGTATGATGGAGATTTGGCATATAGTCGGTACTTTTTTGCGACAAATATTTAGAAGCTGTTTCCGTACAGTAATATTTATTTTTAGATTTCTTTAAAAGACCGATTGCACAAAGTGCATTAAGTAAAATGGAGGTCGCAGATTCGTCGGTGTTCAAATCCTGGGCAATTTCTTTACTGGTTAACAATTTGCCGTCGAGCTCAGAGAATAGATCGAGTTCGACAGCAGTTAGTAATATTTTGCTAATGCGAAAAGAAGAAGCAAGCGTTTCGATCTCTCTTTTGTCGAGTAAGTCGCTCATTTATTAGATCCTTCTTCTAAATCCTTCGCCGAGCACCTCGTGCACGTTATAAACGATTACAAATGCAGAGGGATCGATGCTCTTGACAAGGTCAACCAGTTTTGATACTTCGCGCAGTGGCACAACAGTCAAAATCATTTCACGTTCCACATTTCGATAAACACCTCTGGTTTTGACAGCAGTGCACCCTCTTCCCATTTCAGTCAATATCGTATCGATAATTTCATTGTATTTGTCCGATATAACGTAAGCTGCTCTGGCGTAGTCGAAGCCGTCAATAATTGCATCAATTAATCGGGAAGAAACGAACAAAAGAAAAATTGCATAAAATGTTAGAGTTAGCGCAGGACGATTGGGCGAGAGATTTTTTAGTTCAATTATCATTCCTGCAAATGCAATAACAAAAAAGTCGATTATCATTATTGCCTGGCCTGGTTTAATTCCAAACCGTTTATGCAAAATCGAAGCTACGATATCGGAACCAGCGGTTGTACCTTTAAATTTGAAAACCAGACCGAGTCCAATTCCAAGCAAAACAGCACCAATAAGTATCAAGAAAAGAAAATCGTTTTTGTACAAATCCTGAATTGGCTTGGTATTTTGCAGGCGAATAAAAGAAAGTCCTGGTATGTCGCCCCTGAAAAGATCGATAAAAATTGAATTGAATGTAAAACCGACGAAAGTACGCATACCGAACTTACCGCCGAGTTCCTTAATTCCCCATATAAACAAAGGCACATTAAAAATCCAGATCAGCATACCAACTGGAATTTTATTGCCTGACAAATAATGAAATGCCATCGCCAATCCACTTACTCCGCCTGGTACGACCTGTGCATCTACAAGAAATACTCCGATACCTACAGCCATAATAGCCGAACCGATTATAATTACGGTATAATCTATTATCGGGTACTTCATAAAAAGTGACTTAATCATGGTACTCCAAAAATTTATTTTTTGAGGACTAAAATAGTCAGATGGGAATTGTGAAAAAAGTTATAAAGTTTAAAGTTTGCCGTTGCGGTACATCATGCGTGTTTTAATTCTGAGTAGCTGGCGTTCAATTATCAAATCGGCAAGCCTTGCAGGGATGGCAGTTTTATTTCTATCATACAAAATTTCATTAACCTTCGCTTCGTCGACGTCAATTCTGTACAAATTATTTATGAATCTTCCGTAGTCCCGTGCCATTAATTCTTTTATTTTCTCTACGAGATAAACGCGAATGAATTCAATATCGTTCTTTGCAGGAAGATTAGTTTCATCGAGCGAAAAATCTTTATTTAACGTATTCACCAATTCGGAATAAATGTCTACATCGCTCATTTTTTTCTCCGAAATCGAAATTGACTTGTTAAAATTTTCTACGGACAGAATCAAAGAAATGACTGTTTATTACGGAGAACAAGTTAATAAATCGCACCGACAGGGTCAAATTAAAAAACGGCAAACACGCATCGAAGTTAGATACGCGTTTGCCACAATAAATTACTGTTTAAGCCAGCGGAATACTTCCGACCATTTTGGTTTCTTGCCTGTAATTAAAATTCCCACACGATAAATTTTTCCGGCTACAGGGAATATGGCAATTATGGTAAGAATATTTATTAGAATTGCGGCTATCAACTGCCAGGTTGGCACGTCAATTAAAGTCATTCTTGCAGGCATTACGATTACTGATGAAAATGGGAACAAAGAGGCAATCTCAGCGTAAGGCTTATTCGGATTTTCCATAATCGAAAAAGCTATGAAAAATGGAATTATGATAAGCATCATTATCGGCATAGTACCGGATGAAGCATCCTGTGGGTTGTCGAATATTGCGCCTACAGTTGCGAACAATCCAATAAACAGTACCAATCCAATGAAGAAATTAACAAGGACATAGAGCACCACGTTAGTATCGATTTCAAGAACCAGATTATCGGGGAGTGTTAACCAGGAAGATGAAACGACACCCATAATCGTAAAGAGCCAGATTCCCATTTGAACCAATCCGGTAATCGACGCTCCGAGTATCTTGCCTGTCATCAATTCTTTCGGCTCTACCGATGAAAGAACAATTTCGACAATCCTATTACTCTTCTCTTCAATTACCGATTGAAGCGTAATCTGACCGATGATAAGCAAACTCATATAGAGCAGAAACGTAAAGGCGTAGGCAAGAATTATATTGCCGTATCCTTCTTCTTTAATTTGCTCTTCTTCAGAGACTTTGAAACCGGCAAAATCGACCCCACGTCGCGCAAACTCGAGTTCTTCTGGGTTTAGCGTCTTATTCATAAAATAAGCATCAACCAGCACTTTATTTATTGGTCCGTTCAATTCTCTCGAGAGTGCAATGTTTTGTGGCGACTTAGAATAATATTCTATTTTCTTATCTTTAAGTGCCGATGAAGGAACAAATATCACGCCCGTCAATGATTCGTCAACAATTTTGTTTCTTATTTCCTCTAAATGTTTTTTGAATTCTTCCCTTTTCATCGATTTGTAAAGGAAGACATAGTGTTTTTCTTTGACAAAATCTGCATTCGAAAATTCATACTTAAAAGCAGATGTCAGTTCTTCATTCTCGGTAATCAATTCAAAATTGAGATTTTTACTCTCAGTGCTGTAAAGCAATGCCTGTACACCAAAAATTACGATTATAAGTCCTGGTATCAATAATGTCGTAGTAATAAAAGCTTTAGAAAAAAGGCGCTCTCTCAATTCTCTTTTAATGATTGCAAGTACTCTGTAATTAAACATTTTTGCCCTCCTTATCCGATAACGAAAATTGAGTTTCGGAATCGACTTCGTTGCCAACGGTTTCAACAAATATTTCGTGAAGCGAGATATCGTTGGCATTGAATTTTTTTATCTCAACTCCATTATCAATCAGTAGTTTCAACAAGTCCTGTATTTGTGATTCTTTGTGTACTCTTATTCCAGTCGAATTACCAAAGTCTTCTATTTTTTCTACTATCTCATTATGTTTTTTCAGGAATGAAATATCTCCGTTATAGACGAGACTTACATTCCTGTTAGCATACTTAGATTTTAGTTCTTCGAGGGAGCCCTTCAAAACTATTTTTCCTTTATCGATAATTGCCACGTGGTCACACATCTTTTCGGCATAATCAATCAGGTGAGTCGAAAGTATTATTACCTTGCCTCTCCTTTTCATTTCAAGAATAATTTCTTTCAGGATATTTGTATTAATCGGGTCGAGTCCGGAAAACGGTTCATCAAGAATAATAAACTCCGGGTCGTGGAGAATAGTAGTGATAAACTGGATCTTCTGCTGGTTTCCTTTGGAGAGGTCTTCTATTTTCGACATTCGTCGGTCATAGAGCTCGAATTTCTTCAAGTATTCGATCGCTTGTTTATGTACCTCTTTGCCGGTTTTGCCTTTAAGTTCAGCGAAATAGTGGAGTGTTTCGAGAACTCTCATTTTTTTATAAAGTCCTCTTTCTTCCGGCAGATAACCCACCTTGCTTTTAAATTCCCTGCCTACTTTAACGCCTTTAAGAATTACTTCGCCTTCGTCTGGCAGATAGATGCCCATCATCATTCTGATGGTTGTAGTTTTACCCGCTCCATTTCTGCCAATTAATCCAAATATCGAGCCGTCGGGCACCTCGAAAGAGGCGCCGTCGACAGCTACAATTTTATCGAATCTTTTGGTAAGATTATGTACTTCTAAAGAATTCATTCTACCCTCGAAAAAAATTAAAAATCAGTTTACCATATTTTAACGATTTTATCATCCGGTATTCTCATCGGATCTCCCGGTTGTACATTGTATGCTTCAAAGAATTCGGGCATAGTCATCAAAGGCCCGTTGACGCGTTGAACTGCCGGTGAATGGACATCGGTTTTGATCTGAAGTTTAAGAGCCTCGGGTCTAATATTTGTAGCCCACACCTGAGCCCATCCAAGGAAAAATCTTTGAGCTGGCGTGAAGCCATCGATGCTTTCTCCCTTTTTGTATTGTTCGGTTTTCTTAAACGCATTGAAGGAAATCGTCAGTCCGCCAAGGTCAGCAATATTTTCGCCGAGAGTCAAAGCACCGTCAACTTTAAATGTATCGATAACTACAAAGCTGTTATAAAGGTCGACCAATTTTTGTGCTCTCTGCTGGAATTTTTCGTTGTCTTCTTTTGTCCACCAATCATTCAGATTTCCGTTCTCGTCGTATTTCCTCCCCTGGTCATCGAAGCCGTGGGTAATTTCATGACCGATAACCGCTCCCATTGCGCCGTAATTGATCGCATCATCAGCATCGGGATTAAAGAAAGGAGGTTGCAGTATGCCCGCAGGAAATGTAATATCGTTTCGTGTGGGAGAATACATTGCATTGACAGTTTGAGGATTCATCGACCATTCTGATTTATCTGTCGGTTGACCGATTTTTTTCAGGTTGTCTTTAATTTCCCATTCCGATGCTCTCATCAAATTTTTGAGATAAGAATCGCGTTTTATTTCGAGTTCCGAATAGTCTTTCCATTTATCGGGATATCCAATTTTCACACCGAAAGTGCTTAGTTTTTTCAAAGCTCGAGCTTTTGTTTCATCGCTCATCCAGTCAAGATTTTGAATGCTTTCCTTCATCGAGACGAGTATATTGTCGACAATAGCTTTAGCTTTGGCTTTCGATTCAGGCGGAAAAGCTTTTTCAACATAAACCTGGCCGAGCAATTGGCCGAGCGTTCCGTTCATTACGTTAATTACCCTTTTCCAGCGCGGCTGGATTTCCTGTTGACCTCTCAAAAACTTTCCTTCGAATTCGAATTTTTCCATAACAAAAGGAGTGCTAAGTGCTTCGGCGGTCTCATTAATTACATTCCACTTCAAATAAATTTTCCAATCGTCGAGAGTTACATCGTCAATCAAAGCCGCCATCCCTTTAATAAATTCAGGTTGCCTAATTATTATAACATTCAGATTTTCGACTCCAAGTCCTTCAAAGTAACGGTCCCAGTCAAACGAGGGAGTCAATTTTTTAAGAGCATTGATTGTCAATTTATTATATGTTTTTATCGGGTCCCTGTTTTCCAGACGTGTGTTGGAAACTTTTGCGAGAGCCGTTTCAATTTTCATAATTTTTTCGGCAAAATCATTAGCATTCTTCTCTTCGCCTGCTAATGCAAACATCTTTGCAACGTGCTGGAGATACTTTTCTCTTATTTCTTTCGATCTCTCGTCGTCTTTGGTATAATATTCCACGTCCGGAAGACCAACCCCGCCTTGATAAATATGAGCTGCCATTAGATCACTTCTTTTAGCATCGCTGGCAACGTAAAAATAAAAGAATGGAGAAATTCCAGTTTTATGGAATTGTGCTACTGCTTCAATAAGTTCGGCTTTGTTTCTGATTTTATCAATTTGTTCGAAAAGAGGAAGAATTGGTTTGTAACCATATTTTTCGATCCGAGCCGAGTCCATTGCCGTTACATAAAAATCAGCAATCTTTTGCTTTGCTGTCCCCTTTTCCCAATTCGGATTTGAAGCTACTTCTTCCACAATAGAACGGAGCAATTCATTATTCCTCTCGATTAGAACGTTGAAGGTTCCCCACCTGCTCTGATCGGGAGGTATTGGATTGTTTTTAACCCAGTTACCGACTGCGAACTCATAAAAGTTTTCTCGTGGCGATACAGATTTGTTCAAGTTACTGATGTCAAAACCTTTTCCTCCTCCTGATGCATTTACATTTATAAACGCCGAAAGGAGGAATAGACCGAAGAGAATAATTTTAAATCGCATTACCAAACTCCTTTTAATTTTTTGTACTTATTTTGACGGAATAAACAGTTAGTTTGTTCTGTTGTTCAAAAAATAAGTAAAATAATGGAGTTCGAAAAATTTTCGAGGTAATAATCCTGGCTTGAAAAAATTATGCAGAAGCGAGTTTTTTCTTCCACTTACGTAAAGCTTTGTTGACTTCTTCAGGGGAAGTGCTTCCTTCGGATGTTTTTTTCTTTATGCTGCTCAATGGAGTGAGGAGTGAGTATAAATCTTTTTCGAATGCGGGAGAAAATTTTTTATATTCACTCAATTCGAGTTGATTCAATTTGATCCCTTTTTCTACACAACGGGCGACAATTTTCCCAACCAGATGATGAGCTTTTCTGAAAGGTACATTCTTCCGTACAAGATAATCGAGCAAGTCTGTTGCAAGCGATAAATCGCCGGTCAGCTCTTCCTCAAATCTGTCGGTTTTAAATTCTGTATGGTCGATCATGCCGGCTGCAATTTTTAAAGAATCTTTCGTTGTATCGAGTGCCGAAATTAGATGATACTTGTCTTCCTGCATATCTCTATTGTAAGCAAGCGGGAGGCCTTTCATTAAAGTTAAAATTCCGGTCAAAGCGCCAAAAACTCTGCCCGACTTACCTCTTATCAATTCGGCAAAGTCAGGATTTTTCTTCTGTGGCATCAAACTACTGCCCGTTGCATACGCATCGTCAATTTGAGCAAACGCAAATTCGGAACTACTCCACAGGATAAATTCTTCAGACAGACGACTTAAATTCACCATTATAATTGACATTGCCGAAATTAATTCGATAATAAAGTCCCTGCTGCTGACGGCATCGATGCTATTTTCAACAATACCTCCGAAGCCGAGCAGTTTAGCAGTGTAACTTCTGTCGATCGGGAGCGACGTGCCGGCGAATGCAGCAGCACCCAGAGGCGATTTGTCGCTCCGTTTCAGACAATCTTTTAATCTTTCTTTGTCTCTTTCGAGCATTTCAATATACGCTGTCAGATGGTGTGCGAAGAGGATAGGTTGCGCTCTTTGCAAATGCGTATAACCCGGAATAACTGTGGTCTTATATTTTTCAGCTTTTTTCAATAACGATTTTTGTAAACCCGTAATCAGTTTAATTAATATATTGATTTCTTTCTTCAGGAACAGTCGTTCGTCGAGTGCTACCTGGTCATTTCTGCTTCGGCCTGTATGAAGCCGCTTTCCAGCTTCGCCAATTTTCTGTATCAGTCTCTCTTCAATTGCAGAATGAATATCCTCTTTAGTCCAATCGATTAGATATTTGCCATTTGCAATTTCACTACGAATTTCTTCAAGCGCCTTTACAATCTTTTTCGATTCTACAAGAGTAATAATTTTCTGCCTGGCTAACATTTTGACGTGAGCAATGCTACCATCAATATCTTCGTTAAACATCCGTCGATCGAGCTCAATTGAAGAAGAAAATTTTAGCGCTTCTTTGTCCAGATCTTTTTTAAAACGACCGTTCCAGACAGCCATATCACACCGTTACTTTATTATCACTTAATTTTTGTTCGACCCGGTTGATTGTTTTGTAAGGCAATCCGTAGATTTTAATAAATCCTTCCGAGGCTTTATGGTCAAATTGATCTTCAATAGTATAAGTTGCCAGCGAAGGGTCATAGAGAGAGTAAGGAGATGTTCTACCGACAACTCTCATTGTACCTTTGTAGAGTTTAACTTTAACAAGACCCGTTACTTTTTCTTGAGTTTTATCGACGAAAGCCTGGAGTGATTCTCTCAATGGAGTAAACCAGAGTCCGTTATAAATAAGATTAGCAAATTCATGAGAGACGAGATTCTTGTAATGCATAACAGCTTTATCGAGAGTAAGTCTTTCGAGTTCAGTATGTGCAAAATGAAGAATCGAGGCAGCTGGAGCTTCATAAACTTCGCGGGATTTAATTCCGACCAATCGATTTTCAATCATGTCGATTCTGCCTATTCCGTGCTTACCTCCAATTTCATTCAGGTAATTAACCAGTTCTATCGAACTTAACTCTTTGCCGTCTACTTTAACAGGAATTCCTTTTTCAAATTCGACCGTAACAGTTTCAGGATAGTCGGGAGCTTTTTCGGGAGAGACGGTATGGAGGTATGCATCTTCCGGTGGTTCCTGCATCGGGTCTTCCAGAATGCCGCATTCAATTGCAGTTCCCCAGATATTATCGTCAATGGAATAAGGATTGTCTTTGGTAATTGTTACGGGAATATTATTTTCTTTAGCATATTCAATTTCTTCTTCGCGGGATTTAAATTCCCATGTTCTCAATGGTGCAATACATTTAAGATCGGGTGCCAGCGCGCCTACAGAAACTTCGAATCTGACCTGGTCGTTTCCCTTCCCTGTGCAGCCGTGAGCTACCATAGTTGCATTTTCTTTCAGAGCTATCTCGACGAGTGATTTTGCCAGTAATGGTCGCCCAATAGCCGTTGCCATTGGATATGCATTTTCGTAAAGAGCACCCGACCTTAGTGCCGGGAAAGCGTAATTTGTCAAGAATTCTTCAGTTAAATCTTCTATATAAACCTTAGAAGCGCCGGATTTAAGAGCTTTTTCCTCCAATCCGACTAATTCTTTCGACTGACCCAGATTACCTGTAAAAGTAATTATATCGGCGTCATAGTTTTTTTTGAGCCAGTGGACCATAACAGATGTGTCCAGACCACCGGAATAAGCCACTACTATTTTTTGTTTACTCATTTTTCTATTCCTAACATTGTTTTTAATTCTTCAACTACTTTTTTAATGTTCTTAATTGATTTTGGGATAACGATAATCGTATCGTCACCGGCTACTGTACCTAAAACATCGGGAAGGTTTTCCTTGTCAATTTGAACAGCCACTCCCTGAGCACGCCCTAAAAATGTTTTTACCACAATCACACATTCATTAAAATCAATCGACAGGACTTCTTCGGCTATATAATTTTTTAAGGCGCTTTCTCCTCCTTCCTGATTAATTTGATATACAAGTCCATTTGACGTGGGTACGCGCACCACGCCCAGTTCGTTTAAATCCCTGGAAAGAGTAGCTTGCGTGACTTTAATGCCTTTACTTCTTAAAATCTTACCTAGTTGAGTCTGATTAAATACTTCTTGCGAAGTAATAATCGATTTAATTAATGAATGACGTTTTTGAATTTCCTCTAATTTCTTTCCCATTGTTTTCCTTCGTTTATTCATCGACTATTTCTGTTCCAACGCCTTCTTTGGTAAAAATTTCGAGCAGGAGCGCATGAGGAATTCTACCGTCGATAATGTGAACTTTTTTTACACCGGCTTCGAGCGCCCTGAAAGCTGACTCGACCTTGGGAATCATACCGCCACTAATAATCCCGTCTTCGATCATATTCTGAGCTTCGGAGCGCGTTAAATGAGTCAAAAGTCGATCGCCGTCTTTAATACCTTCGACATCGGTCAAAAATACCAGTTTAGATGAAGTAACTGCACCTGCAATATAACAGGCGGCTATATCTGCGTTTACGTTGTAAATTGTTCCTCTGGAATCCACTCCAACAGGAGCAATGACTGGCATGTAGCCGTCCTTCATCAGGTTTGAAAGAAGACGGTCATTAACATTTTCGATTTCACCAACGAGCCCCAGGTCTTCTTTTTCATATTTTTTTACACCGAGCAGATTTCCGTCAATACCGCTAATTCCGACAGCTCTGCCGCCGTGCATATTTATTCTTCTTACAATATCTTTATTAATCTGCCCGGCAAGTACCATCTGAACAACGCCAATTGTATCCTGGTCGGTATATCTTTGTCCGTTTATAAAATTTGTTTTTATATTGAGTTTGTTTGAAAGTGAAGTTATTTCTTTACCACCGCCATGAACTACAATTATATTGATACCTATTTTACGTAAGAGAGTAACATCCTGTGCTACCATCTGTTTAAGATTTTCTTCTTCCATTACGGCGCCGCCGTATTTAACAACAAAGGTTTTATTTTCGAATTCCTGTATGTATGGCAGAGCTTCTACAAGTACATCCTCTTTTCTGTATTTAGGAAGTGTCATGTTCTGTAGCTCCCATTAATCTTAACATATTCTTCCGAAAAATCGCACGTCCAGTAATTTGCTTTACCGGAACCTTCATTCAACTTAATCAATAATTCGATCTGATCCGATTTCAAGGTTTTGTTTGCTTCTTCCATCGAAAGTTTTACTTCATAGTTCTTCCCGAGAATGCATTTTCCATTAATGTAAATCTCGGCATCATCGGGATAGAATGTAATTCCAGAATAACCGACAGCGGCTAAAATTCTGCCCCAGTTGGCATCCTCGCCATGAATAGCAGTTTTAACGAGGGGAGATTTAGCAACGCTACAAGCGGCTTTCAATGCATCGTTATTGTTTAGTGCTCCTTCAACTATTATTTCAATGAGTTTTGTAGCGCCTTCACCATCTTTAACAATATCGGTAGCGAGTTTTTTCATCACTTCGAAGAGTGCATTTTCAAAAACTTGTGCACTTACGTCTCCTTCTATTATTTCAACTCCCGATAATCCGTTTGCCAATGCAATCACCATATCGTTTGTACTTGTATCGCCGTCGACTGTTATTCTGTTAAAGGTTCTGTCGGCTGTTTTCTTTAATAAATTTTGAAAATAATTTTTTTCGATCTGCACATCCGTCGTAATAAAAGCCAGCATTGTCGCCATATTGGGATGAATCATTCCCGAACCTTTTGCTATGCCACCGATTGTACCTGTTTTCCCATTGACATCAAATTTTATCGAAGTAAATTTTGGGAAAGTATCTGTAGTCATAATTGCTTCAGCAGCGGCAATCCCTTCGTTTTCAGAAAGGACTTCAACTATCTTATCGATGCCATTTCTTATCTTTTCCATCGGAAGTGGCTCGCCTATAACTCCCGTTGACGAGACGAATACTTCTTCTGGTTTAATATGCAGTCTTGAAGCTGTTAAAAAAGCCATTTGAATTGCATCACGCATACCACGTTCGCCCGTGCAGGCATTTGCATTGCCGCTGTTAATAATAATTGCACGAAATTTGTCGTTTGATTTTAGATGCTCTTTAGATAGCAAAACAGGGGCGGCTTGAACTTTGTTTTGAGTAAAAATTGCCGCTGCGGTAGCCGGGGCTTCAGACATAATAAGTGCAAGATCCTTTTTGTATCTCTTTATGCCGCAATGAATGCCTGCACTCAGAAAACCCATCGGCGCAGTTATTCCGTATTTCATTTCTTTATCCGATGTTATTTCCACATATTTATTTTCATTCATAACAATCCCAATGTTTGATCATAATTAAAAATCAAGTTCATATTTTGAATAGCCTGGCCTGCAGCGCCTTTGATGAGGTTGTCGATGGCGGACATAATAATCAGATCATTACCAGCAATACTGAATCCAATATCACAAAAATTAGTATAAGCAACATTTTTAATTTCTGGAATTCCATCGTCTATTAATCGAACAAAAGGCTTATCGGAATAATATTTTTTATAAACTTTCTCGACTTCCAGTCTATCTGTCGATTTATTTGTTTTACAATGAATTGTTGTATATATACCTCTTGTAATTGGCATAAGATGCGGCACAAAAGTGAAAGCGGTAGCGACATTACCAAACTTTTGTAGATAAAAATCTATTTCCGGAATGTGCTGATGATTACCCACTTTATATGCTCTCACATTTTCGTTGACTTCTGTGAAAATCATCGAAAGGTTTACCGATTTTCCTGCTCCCGATGTACCACTGTATGAATTTATTGAAATAAAATCCGGTTTGATAAGTTTTTCTTTAAGCAGCGGAATTAATGGCAGAAGAACGCTCGTTGGATAACAGCCCGGATTTGCAATAATTTTCGCTTTTTTAATTTCACTTGTATTCCATTCCGGCAGTCCGTAAACTGCTTCATCCAGCAATTCAGGATTTAAGTGCTCGTGTTTATAATATTTTTTATAAAGATTCACGTCCTTTAATCGGAAATCGCCACCAATGTCAATCACTTTTACGTTCTTTTTATACGCTTCCGAAACAATCGACTGGGCTTCTCCAGAAGGAAGAGCAACAAACAAAATATCCGTATCACTTAACGACATTGTCTCAAAAGGGACTATTTCTTTTGAAAGCAGATATCTAAAAGACGGATGGACTTCGTCTATTTTCTTTCCAGCCGTTGAATAGCCGAAGAGTTTATCTATTTTGACTTCAGGATGCCGCAGCAGTAATTTAATTAATTCTGCTCCCGAATATCCCGCGGCACCAGCTATCGAAACATTAATCACTTATTTCTCCATTTCTGAAGTATAATTATACATAATTATGCATAATTATGCAAATTCTTGATTCATTGTTTTTTATTTTATTTATTTGTATACGTAATTCTTTTTTTAGTACCATCAGAGGTTGTTATGAAAAAATCTATTTTACTTGTGCTTGTAGGTAAAAGGAAAGAAGAAGCCATCAAAGTGCAACAGATACTAACCGCCTGGGGATGTATGATTAAAACTCGACTTGGCATTCACGATGGCGTTCTTGAGAATTGTTCTGATACGGGTTTGATAATGCTCGAACTCGTGGGAGAAGACGAAAAGAAAACAGAACTCGAAAGAAAACTAAACCTGTTAGCTGGAGTGACGGCTAAACTTGTCAATCTTGAAGTAGAGGAATAATATTATTTAAGCGTCCGACTTCCGACTACAAATTATTTAAAAGGAAAGAGCTGTCTATTTTAAGTTCCTAATAGTTTCGGGTTTTGTTAATTCTCTGTAAGCGTCGCTTCCAATCCATCGGGCAGATTTCGTGTTGGAATTCTTCAGTTCCTGTGCAATTTGAACTGCCAGCCTATTTAAGTTTATGTTTCTTTTTCCAATTTGTCGAAGAGCCCAGTTGACAGCCTTTTTCACAAAATTTCTTTCGTCGTACGAATAGCGCTTGATGTCACTTAAATAATTAATGAAGGTCACATCGTCCGCTTTTTTATCGTGAAGAGCAAGAGTGGCTATTAGTGTAAATGAAGCTCGCCGCACAAATTCTTCATCGTTTTTCATCCAGCGATTTATTTTATCGTTAGCAAACGGTGTTTTTCGGAAAAGATGTATGCAAGTTCCGTCGCATAAATCCCACGAGTCGAAGTCGTGGACCCATTTTTCCATCTGCTTTTTGGTCACCTTATCTAATTCCTCAATCAAGACAGCCAGGTGACGGGCTTCGTGATATCCCGATTCCCACAATTCTTTAGCCAATTCGTGATTCTTGCCAATCCGTCGCGCAATGTCTCTTAATTCATTCAGGCTAACACCAAAAGCCTTTTCAACGTTAATACCGTATCTTGCCATCCCTGTTTTATTCTTTTCATTCCTTTTCGACAAAAGGAGATGCATTACTTTTTCCTTAGTCCATCCAATTTCTTTCATTTTATCTTGAACCTGTAAAGTTTTTCTTCCCTGTCGGAAATAATATATATCACATTGTCATTATGATTGATTGCCACACCTTCCATCTGAATTACATTAGTATCGAACGATTCCATTATATTCATTTTCATGTCGAGCTTAAATATTTTTTTGTCTTCGTCGCTTATCATCCACAGGCAGTTATCAGTGCCATCGTAACACAAACCCGATATGTCTCTTACAAAATCAATTTCTTTTCTTTCGATTTCGTTGAAAAGACTATCATATTTTATAATCATTGCAGGATTTTTTTCGTTTGCCAACCAGTAAGTTTTATTATTCCGATCATAGGCTATACCTTCAGGTCCGTTATTAAAGATTCCATTGTTGAATGCGGACTTTCTATCGATTATGCTACCGTTTTTAGAGACGAAAACTATTTTACGTCTTTCCTCGCTCAAAACCGCAAGTGTCGAGTCGTTAACAAGAGCTATACCTTCAAGATCTTTGTCGGGAAGTTCTATCCTTTTCAGAATCTCTCCGTCTCTGTTTAAGAGATAAATACAGTTGGTTTCGTCGCTCACTGTCCAGAGTTTATTCTCCACCGCGTCATATTCCAGACCGGATGGCTCGGGTATATTGAGATTCACGCTGGTATATTTTTCCTGCTGTATGCAGGAACAGATAGAACAAAATATAATTACAGCTGAAAGCAATTTAACATTCGACATAACTCTCACATAAAATTATATGTTAACTAATCACGGATTTTAACATAATGCAATTTAATCGAACAGTAACAGATATAATATTATTCATTAAAATGCAATAACCATCAAACTTTTAATTCAGGTAGTAAATTAAAAATTACTACGGAAAACTTATTTTCAACCGTCAGGATTTTACCAGTAACATTATTGGAATTATCTCAAGCAACTCTTTCTATTTCTGGCATGGCAGGAAGTGCTTCGAGAAAAGGTATGGCATAAATCGAATAGCAATTATCATAACATAAATGCAAAAATATTTATCTACCCTGTAATTAATTTCTCCAGCCATCATTTATGTTCAAGAACGATTTCAATAAAACAGATTTAGTGTGGGAAGTAGCTGATCTGGAACATCTCCGTCTTACTTTTTATAATAACCGCGTTAAAAGTATTCCATTGGTCATAGTTTACCATTTAAGAGCTGCTTCAATTTTATCGTCGCCACCGAATAAGATCAGTTCGTCGCCTTCCTGAATTATATAATTGGGATCAGGGACAATAACCTCTTTTTCATTTTCATCAAAGGGCGAATTAGTTTTTTTAACAACGAGTACTTCCAATCCATAACGACTTCTAATTTTAAGTTCTACGAGCGATTTACCAACAAATTCAGGAGGAGCTGTTTTTTCCAGTATAGAATAGCCTTCAAACACCTGTGTCTTTTTAATTTTTGATACGGTCAAAAGCTCGTGCGACAGACCTTCCACAATATTAGTTTTTAGACTTTCTTTATTATAAGCCGAAATTACATCTTGGCGACTGATAGTACCGAGAATTTTATTCACGTCTGAATTGCTGACCACTGGAAATTCATCGGCGTCTTTTGCTTCGAATTTTTTAAGCACACTATCGAGTGTTTCATCTTCTCGAATTAAGGTAACCGAAGAAGAAGCCACATCTCTTGCCACGAGAACATTCCTTATATGTTCGTACTCAGTTATTATGGGTCTTAGTTCAGCTTCGGTAATTGTACCAGTGATTTTTCCGTTATCGTCAATCATGTAAAAAGTAGTATGTGTACTTTCAATTAGATGTTTTACAATTTCCGGCAGAGGCGTATCTCCTTTTACCAAAACTATATCGTTTTTCATAACTTGTTTTGCAGTCAGCGATTTTAGCAAATTAATTTCTCCCTTAGACGAAACCCTGTAGCCTTGTTTTTCGAGATGTCGTTCGTGAATCGATTTTTTCAAGATAATTTGAACAATCATTGTGCTTGTAACAACAGCCAGCATCAATGGTAGTATAAAGGAATAATCTTTTGTCATTTCGAAAATGATAAGGATAGCAGAGATAGGAATGAAATTTATCCCTCCAAGAACCGCTCCCATTGCTACCAATACAAATGCGGTAGTATCAAATTGATAGCCAAGTAAATAATTCAAACCCGTGCCGTAAAGGAATCCAAGGCAGGCACCCATAAACAACGAAGGAGCAAATATTCCCCCAAATCCGCCAGAGTTTAACACCAATGGAACCAATAAAAATTTCAGAATCAGCAGTGCTGCAACAACCTGCCAGGCAAGAGAACTCGAAAGGATATGATTTATGCCATTATAACCAATTCCGAAAATATCTTTATAAAAATAACCCGATATTCCAACTATTAGACCTACAAAAGTCATTAACACCCAGCGGGGTATTTTTTTCAATATTTTTTTAGTGATAAAATTGTCGAGCAAATTTGAATACCTTATAAAAGAGAGCGATAAAATTCCAGCCAGTACTCCGAGTATTGCGTAATAATAAAGACTGAGATAGTCGCCTACCAGAGGGGTGTGGAATATAAAAATCGATTTATTGCCTAAAAACGCGCGCGACACGGCGCTCGAAGTAACCGAGGAAAGGATGAGTGCCGGAAAAGTTGAAGTGGAAAATTCATTTAAAAGTACGATTTCCAGAGCAAAAAAAATGCCGCCCATGGGAGTGTTAAAGATAGCAGCTATTGCCGCACCTGCGCCGGCCGCCGTCAAAACCTTTCGTTTCGTTTCAGAGAGATTGAAAAGATATGCAAGTTTATTTGCCAAACCCCCGCCCAGTTGTGCCGCCGGCCCCTCGGGCCCTACTGTATTACCGGAACCGATACTAATTACAGGGGCAATAAAGTGGAAAATTGTATTGCGCAGTGGTATCCGATATCCCTTCGTTGCAACGGCTTTGATAACTTCGACCACTCCTCGATTCTTTGCAATCTCAGGCGCACCATAAATCATCAAGCTCTGGATTAACATTCCGATTGCCGGCAAAGCAATTACAGCCGCTGCTCCAAGAAAATAGAGTCCGCCAGTGGTTTGTTTGAAAAAAAGCTCATTGAAAAAATCAATCGATTCGTGGAATGTTACAGTTGCAAATCCCACCACAATTCCCATAATAACAGAATAAATCACATAAGTCGTATAATCGTAGTCGAGAATTTTTTTTGTATTAAGGACTCTTAGCTTTTCTTTAAGCACTTCGTCTTTTTTTCATTAACTTTTTTATGATATTCTTTTAATTACAACCACTGTAGCGTCGTCTTCCCAATCTTTCTTCCCGCCGTAGACGTAAAGCGTATCAAATATTATTTCGACTATTTGATCGGGTGTTTTATCGTAATGTTGTTGAATGATTTTTTTCAGGCCTGTAATATCGAAATCATTTTGCTTTCCGTTTTTTCTCTCGATTATACCGTCACTGTAAAGCACCATCAGATCGTTTGGCTTCAAAAAAGCATAACCTCTTTGAAGTTCAATTTCAGGCAAAGCGCCAAAGACCAGTCCCGTTGACTGCATTTCTCTAAATTCCTTGCCATCGTAAATTAATGGCGAAGGATGGCCAGCATTTACATAGAGAATATTTCCGTTCTTTTCAATTTCGGCATAAACGAGTGAGACAAAACTGGTTGCATAAACGCTTCGGTAAATGACATTATTTAGTTTTTTAAAAGTATAAACCATTTTCAGATGTTTTTCGAGCCCCATTCTCAACCCTGTTACAACATCACGTACGAGAAGTGCTGCTGGCAATCCATGACCGCTAGCGTCGCCCACACATACACCAAATACATCGTCGTCGAAATCAAAAAAATCATAAAAGTCCCCACCAACCAATTCAGCTGGCACCGAACGTGCAGCTATTTGCAATCCTTTCACATCAGGTATGTTTACCGGTATTAAACTTTGCTGTATTTGAGCTGCCTGTTCCATTTCACTTTTAACTGCTTCGGACGTTAAACGATAATTCAGTACTGTTCTTACTGCATTAAAACAAAATTCAATTTCTTCACGAATCCACCCGCTCTTGAGTTCGAAAACAAATAACCATACGTTGTCCGGACTTTTAACGCTTAGTGCGGCAGGTATTCTGTAATCTTTTTTCAAAAAAACCGAAGGATCGATTGTAAAATTCGGATTGTCGAAAATATAAGTTTTCGATTTAAGCAGGGCTTGCAAGGGTTCTGAATCAACTGGAATTTCAGTTAAATAATTTTTCTTGTTTTCTTTGGGCGATATGAGCACAAATTTATCATCCTGCTCAACATATATTCGACCATTGCAGATATGTAAATCTTCACCGAATGTCTTTTCGAGCTCCTGTACAATCGTAAAAAGGAAATCCTCGCCCGATTTTTCGGTGCCAATTTTTGCTAACAGAGAATCGAGTTTCCTGTAGAAAATTTTTGGGTCAATCATAAAGCATCCTCTATTTAACTTACAAAATTAGTAAAAAGAAGAGAATTGATAGGGAATCAAAGAATAAAATTAGTGTTAATATTTTCCAGTACTCGATTGAACGAATCAGACAAATCAACCCTTAACCGGTAAGACTTGCCCCCGTAGTCAAATCTAATCGATTCGGCGTGTAACATAAGGCGAGGATATTTTTTTTGAACTTCACGATTCCCGTATTTCAAATCGCCGGCAATCGGACAGCCAATCGAGTACATATGCACCCTTAGTTGATGGCGCCTTCCAGTAAGTGGATTTAATTTAACAAGCGCGTGACCATTATAATATTTCAAAACTTCGTAATAAGTTTCAGATGGCTTTCCTTTCTCGTGGTCAACCCCCATTCGACCCGAGCCAAATTGTCGTAATGGATAATTGATTATTCCTTCGTCTGCTTCAGGCTTTCCGATAATAAGAGCCTTATATGTTTTCTGAACATTTCTACTCTCAAAAAGGAGATTCAATTCTCTGTGTGTCTCGCTATTAAACGCAAAAATAATGATACCGCTTACCTCTTTGTCGAGTCGATGTACTACATAAATTTTACGCCCATATTTTTCTGATAACATCTTGTATAAATTTATAGCCATGTTATTGCTTTCAGGAATTGCAGCTATTCCCTCCGGCTTGTTTACCGCTATCAGAGAATCGTCTTCGTAAATAATATCTATTTCCAACTTCAATCCATTAGATTAAGTTCGTATTTGCCTTCTGCAGTTTCAACGAATCCCATTTTTTTCAAATACTTCCGATGCACTTTGTTGCCAGGATCGCTTATTATTTTCTTTACATTTCTATTCCTGAAAAAATTTTGAAAGACGAACTTGCCCACTTTAAAATCGCGATAACCGGGAATAACATAATCGAGCTTAACTGAGAGTGAACCGTCGGATAGAGATTCCGCACAAATAATTCCTGCAGGAACTGAATTTCTCAGTACAAACAGGATCGTCCAATCAGGCTGAGGTTTGAAATTAAAAGTAGGAATAAATTTTCTAATATCTTTTTCATGGAATTTCAAAAAATATTCGAGGAACCCCGAGTCGTGTTTTACTTCGAGAATATCAAAGTATTCTTTTCTGGAAAATATTTCAACCAGGTAATAGATATTAACGATTGCCACAAATCCGTTTACAAGAGCTACTGGGTAAGCGTTGATTATTATACCATAAATAGTAAAAATTAAGGAGCCAACGAAGTTTATAATTCTGAGTTTTACAATCGAACTCATCATTAATGATACTGCAACCATCATTGAGGCGACATAACCGATTAATTCTACAAATGGAATCTCCATGCTAAAATCCTCGCAGTTTTCAATTACATTCTTTAACAATAAATCTTATTTTTACTCTACAAATAAAAAAAATTTATTATGGAAAACCACGCTGTAATTAGTTTGGATAAGGTCATTAGACCTACGCATGTGGTCGTCAATCTGAAAATCATAAAAGAAAATTTCCACAAAATCAAAGAGGCTGTCAAGCCTTCGAAAGTAATGCCGATACTCAAAGCCAATGCTTACGGGCATGGATTGATTAAGATAGCACAGACTCTTGAGAAAGAAGGAGCCGACTATCTGGGTGTGGCATTCCTGGAAGAAGGAATACTATTGCGTCGACAGGGAATTAAAATGCCAATACTCGTTCTCGGCGGCATCTGGGGGAATCAAATACCAACTTTTCTCAAATACAATCTCACCATGACTGCATCGTCTATCGACAAAGCGCGCCAGATTGATTACGAAGCCAGCAAACAAAATATAAAAGCTAAAGTGCATCTTAAAATCGATACAGGCATGGAACGAATTGGTGTTCATTATTTCAATGCCGACAAATTCTTTGACGAAGTAGTGAAATTGAAGAATATTGAAATAGAAGGCATCTATTCCCACTTTGCCAATGCCGACAATGGTAATATTGACTACACAAAACTACAGTTCGACAGATTCAAGCAGGCAATCGACTATTTCGAACACCTCAATTACGGTCCAATCATAAGGCACATTTCAAATTCTGGGGGAATACTTCAACTGCCCGAGGCAAATTTAGACATGGTAAGACCAGGCATTATGCTTTACGGTGTTTATCCTTCTGATAAAACAAAGAGAACCATCGAAGTCAAACCCGCTCTTACATGGAAATCACTCGTCATCTACTTTAAAGTAATTAAAGCAGGTCATCCTGTGGGATATGGCTCAAAATGGGTTGCCAGCAGAGATGTACGAGCAGTTACTGTTCCCGTCGGTTATGGCGACGGTTACATGAGAAGAATGAGCGATAAAGCTCATGTGATAATCAACAAAAAGAAATATCCAGTTATCGGAACCATTTCAATGGATCAAATTGTAGTGAACATCGAAAAAGATTCCGCATACAACGGAGACGAAGTTATTTTGATTGGCAAACAAGGCAATTGCGAAATAACGGTTGATGACCTTGCCTCCTGGGCAGAAACAATTCCCTATGAAATTCTAACCGGCATAAACACTCGTGTACCGCGAATTTATATCGACGAGTTATCCAATCCGTAAGTTTTACGTCTCCTGTAGTATATGAAATATCCCGCCAGAGCAGCCACTAACAAAATGGCCACCAAGTAAAACCATTTGAATTCTTCTTCGGGGCCTAATTTATTTTTCCACTTCATTAATTGGGCTTCTATCGAATCTTTATCCGCCTCAGTAATCATATTGTTATCGATCAAAATGGGAATCCATTCAGGAAGAACTTTTTCATAATATACTGTATCGCTAAAAGTCTTAAAAACCTCGTACGATTTGTCTTTTCCTTTAATTTCCATATTCTTTATTTCATCTTCTACGAATGATTTGATACTGTAGACAAACTCCTCGCCATTATTGAAAGGCAGAACGGGTAATTCTCTGGATCGGAATTCAGTATAAATCGAGTTCCATATTTCTTTATCGATTCTGCTCCTCCATTCGTAAAAAAGGTCATTTATAGTTGCCAGCTGTACTTCTTTTTCTTTCTTGTCGAGATAAATCTCGCTCAGTTTTGGCGATATTCTTTTCCACTGTTTATTAAATTCCACCTGATGTTCCTTAATTTCAGCAAGGTCTTCCGGTTTTAGTTCGGTAACTTTCATAAACTGGATATTATCCATCAATGTCCTCTCTATATTAAAGAACAACTCGGCATTATCTATTTTCATTCTGTAGGAGACCTTTTCCGCTTCGTTCAAAGTAGCTGGAATCTGGGCAAAATCCAGAATAAGCGAATCAATAATATCGCGTATTAAAAGGTCTCTTTTTTCCAGATTGCTTTTCAACTGTGCAATCATATTATTAAGAGCAGCGATTGTGGCTGCATCTTTATCAACCTGGCGCCGCAATATAGTTATTCTTGCCAACAAGTCCTTGTTTTTTTCATTAAGCTCTGTCAGCTCGGTTTTAAGATTCACAATTTCGGTTTTCAATTCCGTAATCTGTGTGAATTCATTTTGACGGAGAGAGATTGCATTAAAAAGTTTCTCGAAAGAAGATTCGAAACTTTCCGGATAAAGTGAGTTATCGAGCAATGAGGAATGTTTTGAATATTCTTGGTATAGTTCTTTAGCCCGTGCATGTATCGAATTGCAGTCGTCGAGCGATTCGGCTTTTTTTATTTGGTCCATCAAAAGGTTGTACTTTTGCTGGAAAGACTGCACAATTTCATAATCCGACTGGCAGAAGTAATTATTGTATGCAGTAAGTATTAATGTAAAAATTACTATAAACTTTTTCATCACTACCTCACTATGCCATTTTTATTGAGAAGAAATTTTTCTTGATTGTCAATCAATTCAATGTAAGGTTGACGCTGATTCATAGCTGGATTTTCGAGAGTTTTATCGGTATAAACATTTATTTTTTTGAACAGCTTCATACCTCTTTCAGTCGGGAAAAACAAGTAGATATTTTTAAATCCTTGCGACGTTATATAATAGTATCCTTCTAAATCTCTTATTATACGCACTTGTTTATTAACTGTATTCGACGAATCCCCTGTTTCTTCAAAGAAAAGAGGATTTACATTTATCGAAAACGAATGACGTTTTTCGTGCACATATCCATTTTCGTCGACATTAAGAACCGATTCGATCGGCCAGGAAAAATCCGCAGGCTTCAGCATTAACACGGTGCACGAACAAATTGTTAAAGATAAAGCGAGAGTTGCAAATATCTTCCTAATCATCTCTAAGCCCCTTTTTGAACAGTAATTAACATACACAATTTCTATTTTAAATTGAATAGTTGCACTTATATTTTTCTTTTTTTTGGAGATTATATTAACTAAGTTAACTATCATTTTAAACAACGAAAGGAATACCATGAAAAAACTAATTTCATTTTTATCAATAATCGTATTTTTATCAGGAGTTTCATACGGACAGGACGATCCGGCAGCCATGGAAGCCTGGATGAAATATATGACACCGGGTCCGATGCACGAGATGCTTTCCTCGATGGCAGGCGACTGGAAAACTGTAATGACCATGAAAGGTCAGGGCGGTCAAGAAATGAAAAGCGAAGGAACAGCCAAATTTGAAATGATCATGGGTGGCAGATACCTGAAATCGACCTTCCATAGCGACATGATGGGAATGGCAATGGAGGGAATTGGTATTGATGCCTACGACAATGCAAAAAAAGAATTTATTAGTATCTGGATCGACAATATGGGAACTGGCGTGACAGTGTTAAACGGAAAGTTCGACGAAACCACAAAAACAATTACTTATTATGGTACAACTGTCGATCCCGCCACTGGAAAGGATTCAAAAATTAAGTCCGTTACAAAAATAATTGACGACGACAACCATAAATTCGAAATGTATAACGTCCTGCCTGACGGTTCGGAAGCTTTGATGTTTGATATGGATTATATCAGAATAAAATAATTATTATTCAGAAAACGGCTTAAAGTTGGCCGAAAAATTATTTGCATTGAAACCGGGCATCTCGTGGAGTTGACCGGTTTCTCTATTAAAAAACCAGAGGTTTTTCTTCAATCCATTATCCACCGTAATACAGACTATTTTGCCATCGGAAGAAATTACGGGACTGTCTGCAAAATCAGAAAAGCTTACGAGCTGCCTTTGATTGCTACCATCCGAATTCATCACAAAAATTTCAGACCTGCCGTTTCTATTACTGACAAAGATAATTTCTTTACCATCGGGAGTAAATAGAGGTTTATTGTTCCATTCGGTTGTATTTGTCAATTGATTTCTGTTAGAGCCGTTGTTATTCATAATAAAAATTTGAGCCACTGAATTTTTATAAGCGACAGAAATAATTTTTGAACCATCCGGAGAATAATTGCACAAAACCTCATAATCTTCATTGTCGGTAAGTTTATTCAAATTCGATCCGTCTATATTTACTGTATAGATATCAGAAGTATTGTTGTTCTGTAAAATGAAAATCAATTTGCTGCCGTCGGGGGAAAAATTAATCGAGCGTGGTTTTCCTTCGGGTAAATTTAATTTAATTCTGTTTGTTCCGTTGCTATTTATAAGAGCAATGCTTTCGTCATACAAAAATGCAATCTTACTCCCATCTTTCGAAAAAACAGGTTCTCTGCCCTCGCTCAGTATTTTTTGCGTTTTAGTTGCAAGGTCGTACAATACAATATTAGAATTTGATGAGTTATCGAAAGCAGTATATAGAATTTTAGAACCATCTGGAGAATAAATCGGATCGAAATCCCAGGTTTGATTAAAAGTCAATCGTTTCTGGGAAATGCTGTCGAGTCCAGTGGTATAAAGTTCCGTTTTGTTTCCCAATTCCAGATTAGTTTCTCCGCTGTAGTCTCTGTCGGAAACAAAAACAATCTCGTATTTTTTTATAATTTCAATATCGGGTTCAAACGGATTTTCTTTATTGCAAGAAACAATTGATATAAGAAAAAACAACAAAGGCAGATACACGGCTTTTTTCATTTAATCCCCTTTTAATCGTTTTGTAAGTTATAGCTATAACACAATAATGTCAAATTCATTCCAGTCTTTTGTGAAATCTCTTTGCGGCGAGGAAAAGTATCGCTGTCCCCATCAGAGCCAGTATTAATGTTTCCTGCCACAAATCTGCTATTCCGATACCCTTTAGGATGACGCCGCGAATAATAGTAATAAAATATTTCAACGGGATTATGTAGGTTACATACTGAATTATTCTGGGCATATTTTCAATCGGGAAAACAAATCCCGAAAGATAAATCATCGGCATCGTAGCTCCGAAAACCGTTACCATCATTGCTTGCTGTTGTGTTCTGGAAACTGTCGATATAAATAGTCCTATCCCGAGTGTAGAAAGAATAAAGAGCAAAGATGCAAAAAAGAAAAAGAGGATGCTGCCTCTTATCGGAATACCGAACCAAAATATCATAACTGAATTTACCAACAGTATCATTATCAATCCGAGTATGGTAAAAGGCAATATTTTGCCGAGAATCATTTGCCACGGTTTAATCGGGGTAACAATCAACTGTTCGAGAGTGCCGAATTCTTTTTCTTTTACGATGGCAAGCGAAGTAAGCAACGTTGTAATAATCATCAACAGAAGCGCCGTTATGCCCGGCACCATAAATACTCGAGTTTTTAATTCAGGATTGTACCAGATTCTGGTTTCGGCATCTACTGATTTCAATGGAACCCTTATGCCATTTCTTTCTATTTTATCGAGTAGAATTGTTTTTGCATAAGCAGCGGTTATCGCCTGAATGTATCCGAAAGCAATTGAGCCTTTATTACCGTCAGAACCATCGACAATTACCTGAACTTTTGTTCCGTTATTGTTTTCGATCCCCTTTTCAAATTCTCGAGGTATAATCAATCCCATCACGGCTTTTCCGTTCATAATGGCATTTTCAATTTCCTCATAATTTTCTGTGTTCCCCTTAATTGTGAAATAACCGGAGTTTATAATCTTTTCAACATATTTACGGCTGGCAGAAGATTTATCTCTGTCGAGTAAATAAAAATCGACATTATTCACATCGAATGTAGCAGCATATCCTAAAATTATTGTCTGGAGAACCGGTGCAGCAAGAACAATAGCGAACATTTTCGGGTCACGCTTAAGCTGCTGGAATTCTTTAATTATAAAATGGATTACTGTGGCGAAACCATTTCCCTTCAACCGTTTAATTCCTTCAATTGTTTTTTATTATATATTTTCGAAGCAGCAACTACAACTATCACAGTGAAGATTGCCATATAGAGCAACTGATCCCAAAAAACTTCTATTCCGGCTCCTTTAAGCAATATCGATCGGAGGCATACAATATAAAATTTCGTTGGAGTAACATTCGAAAAGATGCGAATAATATATGGCATACTTTCAATCGGAAATACAAAACCCGACAGGAGCATAGAAGGTAAAAGCGAAATTAACGTACCGGCTTGAAATGCCACTTGAAGAGAATCTGCAATTATGGAAACCAAAATTCCAATACCGATAGACGCCGCCAGAAAGAATAATGTGCTTATTAACAGCCATAAATAACTTCCTTTAACAGCAATTCCAAAAAAAAGATACCCGGCAGCCAGAATTACTCCCGCATTTATAAAGGCTATTACGATATACGGTATGGCTTTCCCAATCAAGAGTTCCGGAATTCTTATAGAAGAAACATTTAATTGCTCAACGGTTCCACGTTCTTTTTCCCTTACAATTGATAACGAAATTGTTACAACTGCAATTATAATTAGTATCATTCCTATCAGACCTGGAATTAGAAACCGTGTAGAATTTAAATCGGGATTGAACCAGAATCGCGGTTCAAGTGATATCGATGATGCTAATTTTATTCCCCTTGAGGATAGAAATTCATAGTTCAGATTATTTGAATAATTCGCAACGGCAACATTAACATAATTCATTATTATTGTAGCTGTATTTCCATCGACTCCATCGATAAGAAATTGAATTTTAGCAACTTCGTTTCTGTGTATCTCATTTGAAAAATCTGACGGAATAACAGCAATGCATTGTGCCTTTTTTCTATCAAGATACTCTTTAATTTCTATATCCGATTTAAGATTCGTTACCAGGTCGAAGTAATCTGTACTCAAAAGAGAATTAATAAATTTCCTGCTCTCAGAGGAATTGTCCCTGTCTAAAACAGCCAGTTGTATATGCTGAACATCGAAATTGATTGCATATCCAAATACAACAAGCAGAAAAACAGGGAAAAGAAAAATCACTCCCATCATCCTTACATCCCGGAGCAACTGTCGTGTCTCTTTAACTGCGATTGCTTTAATTCTGTTGAGCATTGTTACTCCCATGTTCCAGTAAATGAATAAATACGTCTTCAAGAGTTGGAACAATACGTGTTATTCTGTCGATCTTAAATCCTTTTTGAGTACAGTAATTTTCTAATTCAGCGGGATTTTCAAACTGTTTTTTTGTGATGACGTGAATTTTTTTCCCAAAAATCGATACGTCGATAATAAACTTTGCCTTCTTTAAAATATCCATCAGATCGACAGGTTTTTCTGTTTCGATTTCAAAAACATCGCCGTCTATATATTCGGTTTTGAGTCTTTGCGGGTTTCCTTCAGCAATTAATCTTCCAGCGTTGATCAAAATAATATCGTTGCAGTATTCCGCTTCTTCCAGATAATGAGTCGTTACAAGAACAGTTGTCCCTTCGTCCGAAAAGCGATTAATCAAATCCCAAAAATTTCTTCTTGAAACCGGATCAACGCCGCTGGTAGGTTCATCAAGAAACAATATTTCGGGTTTATGAATTACTGCAACGCCCAGAGCCAGGCGTTGTTTGATACCGCCTGGCAAATCTCCGGTTAGCGATCTTTCTTTCCCGACGAGATTCGAAATTTCGAGCACCCATTTTTTTCGCTCTTCAAGTAGCTTTCCTTTAAGACCATAAACTCCACCAAAAAATTCGATGTTTTCTTCGATAGTCAGGTCATTATATAGTGAAAAGCGCTGTGACATATAACCAATACTTTGCTTCACTTTATCGGGTTCTTTCATAATGCTGAAGCCACCGACAACAGCATCTCCAGAAGTCGGTTCGAGCAAGCCACACAGCATTCGGATTGTAGTCGATTTACCAGCACCGTTGGCACCAAGGAATCCAAAGATTTCTCCTTTTTCAACTTTGAATGAAATGGAATCTACTGCAGTAAAATCGCCAAACTTTTTTGTTAAATTTTCCACAACGATACTATAGTTCATCCGCTCAATTTCCTGTGTTTAATCAGATTCATAAATACATTTTCTATTGAAGGTTCGGTCAATCGACTGTCTATCACTTCCACATTTGCTGAATTTAATATTCTCAAAATGCTATCGGCTTCTTCATGGTTATTTACCAATACATTAATCCTGTCACCGAAAAGTTGAATATCATTATTAATTTCAGAAGACAATAATTCATGGGCTATTTTAATTGGTTTGCACACAATTTCGAGACTCCACAAGCCAATAGATTTTTTTATATTGCCTGGAGTATCGCAGGCAATAATTTCACCGTTATTAAACATTGCAACCCGACTGCATCTTTCGGCTTCGTCGAGATAAGGAGTAGCCATAACTATAGTAATTTTTTCTTTAATCAAATCTGCCAGTATTTTCCAGAAGTCGCGTCTCGAAACCGGGTCCACACCCGTAGTTGGTTCGTCGAGAAACAATATTTCCGGTTTATGGATTAAACTGCATGCCAATGCGAGTTTTTGTTTCATGCCTCCCGAGAGTTTTTCTGCCAATCGTTTTCTAAAAGGTTTCAATCTGGTAAATTCGAGCAGCTCTTCCCTTCTCTTTTTGTAATCCGTTACGTCATGAATTTCGGCAAAGAATTCGATATTTTCGTCGACAGTAAGATCGCCGTAAAGACTAAATTTTTGCGATAAATATCCGATTCTTTTTTGAATGGAATTTCTCTTTTCGCGAATATCTTCGTCAAATAAGCGAACAGTTCCTTCACTTGGATAAAGTAGTCCGCACATAATTCTTATGGTAGTTGTTTTACCCGCACCGTCCGGTCCAACAAATCCAAACATTTCTCCTCTTTTTATACTCAAGGATATGCCGCGGAGGGCAACGGTTTTTCCATATTTGCGATGCAGATTATTAATTTCTATAATTCCGTTCATTCAATTCAATCCAGGTTGAATTGTTGCGTCTGCCGGTATTCCAACTTTAAGAATGAAATCTGGATTTGGTATTTCGATTTTAACTTCGAATACAAGTTTTGTTCTTTCGTCTCTGGTCTGGATATTTTTAGGTGTAAATTCAGCTTCGGGGGAAATGTAAATTATTCTGCCTTTAAAAATTCTATCGGGATAAGCGTCTACTGCAACTTCTACTTTCTGTCCAAGCTTAATTTTCGGCAATTCAGTTTCAGGAATATAAATCGACATTTTAACCTTGCTCAAATCGGATATTTTAAATAGAGCTGAGAGCATTGTAACCGTTTCACCTTTTTCAATGAATTTTTTCACAACGAATCCATCAATTGGAGAAACCACAAAACAGTCTTTCAAATTTTTTTTCAAAAGATCAACCGAAGCTCTGGCTTTTTGGACATTTGCTTCGGCTTGTTTTATTTCTTCTGGTCTTGCAATGTTTTTGAGTTTTCTCAAGTTTTCTTCGGCAGAATTGTACTGAGCAGACATTATCTGATATCTCGTTTCAGCATCGTCGAGCTGTTTTTTATTGACCGCGCCGGTATTAAACAAGTTCTTAATTCTTTCATAATCAGTTTTAGCAGAACTCAAATTTGCGCTGGCCTGTCTTAGAACTTCCTCGGCCTGTTTAATATCTTCTTTCCTGGTTCCGTTTATCAGCAAAGTCAATTGAGCTTCAGCCATTTTTAAAGCAGCTTCGGCTTGTTTTAATTGCAGATGGTATGATGTCGTATCTATTATGCAGAGAGTATCGCCTTTATTAACCTGCTCGCCTTCGTCTTTTAATAGATCGATTATCTGCCCGCTTACCTGAGAGCTTATTAATGCTTCCGTCGATTCGATAGTACCTGATTCGACAATATTTTCTTGTTCGTTATCACCGCAGCCATATAAAAAGACTGCCAATAGAAGAATAAAAATCTTTTTCATTTTCTTCAGACCGTTTGTTTTTGATTATTTTTTTATAAGCTTCTTTTCCTTTCTCCGTAAGAATTCCATTAATGAAAATCCCCATGGTATAATCCACCGCTTCTTTTAGCGAAAAACTATTATCAAGTATAAAGTCGGGATTAATAACCGATTTAACAGAACTCAGAAAAACAGCTAAAATTATCTGCGGGGGAATATTAACTATGTAACCTTCCTCGATTCCCTGAATAAATACCCGAAAAATATCTTTATTAATAACCTTAGTTCTCATTTCGTCTATTTCCTTCCAGATATCCGGTTTATAGACGCGAATATCGTTCATCCAGTTGACACTAAGTCGGCTTGCTGCCATTGATTTTAGTGTGTCTAAAAGTAGTACGATTTTTTCAATCGAATTAAGATTGTCTTTTAAAATATTTCCGATATTTTTTTTAATATTCTTTTTAAGATTTTGAACTGCAGCGTTCAACAGCTCGTCTTTAGAATGGTAGTATTTATATATAGTCTTTTTACTCATTTTTAAGTCGGCTGCAATCATATCCATAGATACACTGCTGAATCCATCTCGGAAAAATTTTTCCTGCGCTGCTTTTAATATTCTTTCTTTTTCACTCATAGAATTCTGTTTCTTAACGATGTCAAAATAAGTACAGGAAACTACAAAGTCAAATATTAGTTTCTCGGGTTTCCGATAAAAAATGTCTGGTGCAATTAGAAAAGTTCAAAGCTCCGATTTAAAATCCTAATCTATCTCTTAGATCCTTCGGAACGGCGTCTTTGTGAACCATTATGGCAATAACTTTTAGTTTAGTATAAGACTCCGACATATACCAGTAACCGTCGTATTTTTTATCTTTGGTGCCCCACGAGTTTTTGGTATAGTAATATTTATTGCCGTTTTCGTCTTTTGCCAGTCCAACTATATGCATCAGGTGGTCGTCTGTAGTAGTTTGATTGTCGAACGTTTCCTGTCTCATTTCCTGATCGACAGTTTTTTCTATTAACTGTTCATTATTTTCATTACTCTCTTCATCGCTTGAATCCTCTACGGGGAGAGTGGCTATTCCTTTCTTCCTGTCGAAACTTTTTTCGCTGACGTCTCCATCCCAGGCAATCGAATATCCATTTTTGAGTGCATAATCCATTATACGCATTAAGTCATCGATTGGTACGTTATAATATAAATCTTTGCTCCAGTTATCTGGAATTTCAAGGTCAAATTTTTCATAAAATGGATGATGTGTAAAAGAAGTAAATTCAACATAATCATCGGGATTAAATCCGAGTGAATCAACAAAACTTTTGGGAGTGTATTTTTTGCCATTGTATTCAAATTCTGCCGGAGGTTCACCAAGATAAATTTCGAGCGCGCTTTCGACAAGCTGCCTCCATGCGGGAGTAATTTTTCCCCCTTTTTTCTTAACTACAGTACTTACAATCTCTTTAAGTACGGCGTCCATCTCGCCATGGTTATGTTCTTTTTCTCCCCACTTTAAGCCGGGATAAATCTCCTCCGGAACCATTCCGTATCGGCGAATTACATTCATTACATCATGCGCCTGACCACCCATACCAAAGTTTGCCAATCCATTGTATCTGATATAATTTTCCGCTTTTAATGGATACGTAAACCGCACATTCCACATCGGCGAAAGGATATGAACTCCCTTGCCCATCCTGATTAATTCTGTTTCAATAAATGACATTGTAGCGAACGACCAACAAGTACCTGTTTTCGCTTGATTCTTTACAGGCGTAGTTTCAACTTTATAAATCATCTCAAAGTGTTTTTCGTATTTCTCTTTTTTCTGCGCTGTCAAAACAAACGGAATTATCGCTACAAAAAAGATTATTTGAAAAATTTTTCTGCGATGCATGTTTTTCTCATATTTATTTATAAATTTATTTCAGCAGCCTTAAAATAATGAGAAATGTAAATTATAACGAGAAAATTTTAACATTTCTTGTTCTGGTATAACGTTTAATTTTCACTCTAATACCATTAATTTGTCAAAAGTTTGTTTTTGATGCTGGATTACAGGAACGTTGATGTGCTGGAGTGCTGATGTGCTGGGGTGCTGGGGTTCTTTGTTTTTGGAATATATTATCTAATTTAGAGTGAGTTTGCTACTCTCGTTTCACTTTTAAAGACGGGGGTCTTACTCGAATAAACAAGTTTATGTTCGTTTTTAAAGATGTGGTGATTTATCTGTCATCGCAAATCCAGCTTAACGGGGACGAAGCTATTTTGTTTGTAGAGAATTGTATCAGTGTTTGCTTCGTTAGCTTTGCTCAATCACAAAGACGAGGGCCAATGTTTTGAGAGCTTAGCTTGAAACTGAGTATTCGATTCATTCCTCACAAAAATAATAGACTCCCTCTTCCAAAAAACTTTGAACAAAGAACCACGAACATTGAACAACGAACCAAGCACATAATCATAGAATAATTAATTACTCCCTGTTCCCTAATCCCTCATCCCTAAATTAAAATTAATTCCAGAATATAAATCATAAGTTATAAGCTGTAGAGTCAGATAAAAATTATGAGAGCAGGTCTTCGTCCCTGTAAAGAATAAGAATTGCAGCTTGAGGAACAACGACTAACTTTTCGCCGTCAATTTCGACTTCCACTGCTTCTTTTCTTAGAAAGATGGCATAATCGCCTTCGTGGGCTTGCAGAGGAAAATATTTAATTGGCTTCCGTTCTTTCCACGGTTCGTCGTCTTCAACTGGAATACCCATCGGATAACCGGGTCCCACTTTGATTACGTATCCACCCTGTACTTTTTCTTTTTTGTGCACGCCTGGCGGCAAATAGAGACCGCTGTTCGTCTTCGAGGCACTCTCTTCGGGCTTTATTAAAACACGGTCGCCTACTATTATTATTTTCGATGTATCGATCAATTCAATTATTTTTTTATTTTTAGTTACTTTAAAATACCAAATAATCCGCAGTTCATCAATTCGGAGAAATCAACATGAAAGAGTTATGGGATAGAAGATATTCCTCTGAAGAATATATTTACGGAATAGAACCGAACGAATTTTTTAAAATTCAAATAGCAACACTTCCGCCGGGAAGAATTTTACTATTGGGAGAGGGTGAAGGCAGAAATGCAGTCTATGCGGCCGAACTTGGATGGGGTGTAGAAGCCGTTGACTTCAGCCAATCAGGTAAACTAAAAGCCGAACGATTGGCCGCCGAAAAAAATGTGAGGATAAACTATATTGTTAGTGATTTAAATAAATTTCAACCCGCGCAGGATTCTTACGACGCAGTAGGACTTTTTTTTGTTCACTTTGAAGAAGATTTAAGAAAGCATATACACAAAAATGCCATCGATGCCTTAAAAAAAGGAGGCAGATTGATAATGGAGGCATTTGAAAAAGATCAATTGAATTATGATTCCGGCGGTCCAAAAAATTTATCGCTTCTCTATTCTTTAGAAGATATAGCTGAAGATTTTATTGACCTCGATTTCGAATATTTTGCCAAAGAAATTGTGACACTCAACGAAGGTAAAGGACATAAGGGCAAAGCCTCCGTCATTCGATTTATTGGAATAAAAGTTTGAATTCTTTCAGGAATTGACAGGTTCACTTTTTAACTTTTTCAAATTATTGACGTATTCGGCTGCGCTCAACGCTGCCACAGTTCCATCTCCGACAGCAGTCGTAACCTGGCGAAATCTTTTAGCAATCGAATCACCTGCAGCAAACACGCCCTTTATATTGGTCGACATATTTTTATCTACTACAATTTCCCCATAATCATTCAATTCGAGTATGCCTTTGAACATTTCTGTATTTGGCACATAGCCGATAAAAATAAAAACGCCGTCTATCTCCATTTCGGTTAGCTCGCCTGTGCGTTGATTTCTAATTTTAACAGCGTTCAACTTTTCTTCGCCTATAAATTCTTCAATTTTCGATTCCATAATAAAATTGATTTTGGGATTTTTACGTGCTTCAATGACGTAATGTTCGAATGCCTGGAAATGGTCGAATTGATGGACAACAGTTACAGACGAGGCATATTTTGTAAGCGCTACGGCTTCTTCAAGTGCTGAATTTCCTCCTCCTACAACGATAATTTTTTTATCCTGGAAAAAGTCGCCATCGCACGTAGCACAATACGAAATCCCCATTCCCTTGAATTTATCTTCTCCCGGAACACCCAGAGTTCTCGAACGCCCACCCGTTGCAATTATCAATGCATCGGAAGTATAAACTTCACCGTTCGTCAGTTCAACAGATTTTATTTCATCCTCGAGATTGACTTTGCTTATTTTTATGTTCGTTTTAATTTGAGCCCCGAATTTAAGAGCTTGATTTTTCATATTTCTTGCGAGTTGATAGCCGCTAATCGAATCGACACCAGGATAATTTGCTATTTCGTGCGTCAATACCATTTGTCCGCCTACAGCTCCTTCATTCAAAATGAGCGTATTTACTTTTGCTCTCGACAAATAGATAGCAGCTGTTAGACCTGCGGCTCCTGCTCCAATAACAATTACGTCGTAATGATTTTCCATCTCGATGCTCCGGGAAAAAATTAATTATTTATTATTACCAAAATATTCATCAAGGATAGCAGTAATCTGCTCTTTTGTCTGTATACTACTTGTAGCTTTTACAACTTTGCCATTTTTATAATAGACCACGAAGGGCAAGCCTGCAAAGTTTCTGCATTCTGGTAAATCTCTAATTACACTTGCATCTGGAATGTCGAATTCCATATCGGCAAATTTAACGTGCGGATATTCTTTTTCGAGTTCTTCCATCACTTCGTAAACTGGGATACACATGGGACCCATTCGCCCACAGCAAATCATTACATTTTCATTTTCCTGTAATAATTTTGAATGCTCGTCTTTTGAAAGAACATGAGTAAGATTTGTGTAAAGCATGATATTCCTCTTTTAATTATTTTATACAGCCAATCTGATGATTTTTTTATCAAAAGGTTTCAATTCAATAGTACTTGAAAAAGTTTATTTAAAAAATTTTATCAAACAGATAGCTATTAATACCCTCTATCCATCTGATTATAAGTTATGTATAAGAGTATCTTAGCGAAGAGTAAATCTGATAAAATCTTAATGGATTGAATCTGCTATATGCAATAACATTGTACTCTTTACAAAAAACGATAACCTGCAAAATAAATAGAATGCCCTCTCAACTTATTGTAAAATTGAATACTACCACAGAAACATTCAAAAAAGAATCTTTTGTTGATAAATCCTTGAATAATATTGATGAGGTTATGAAACAAAATTTTAGGTACTTGGATTTTTATAACAAAGTGTCTATAAAAGTTCACTGTTATTCAGTTAATGATTATTAGAAAAAAACAAAATTTTTGAAAAACTTTAAGTAAAAAGCTAAAAAAATTTATTAAGAAAAAATGAAAAGTAAAGCCGGCACAAGGTTAAATATGTTGTTTATATTTTCCTCCTTCTTATATAGCCATAATTCAATTTAATGCTGAACTGATACTATAAAGTCATTATTAATAAAATATCCAATCGTAGTATTCCTTTTATCAAAAAGAGTTTTAGAGTTCCTGATTGCTTCACTATGGTTTAATACAAACAAGGAATTCTCGTCGTCTTCTATATTGAAAAACTATGATCTGTAAAAGCTTTTTTTACACAATAAGATTGATAAAATTAAGATACAGTCACTCAATAGTTTGTGGTTTTTAAAGAATATTTCTCATTGAATTGATTATATCAGTAAAGAAATGACATTTTATACATTATTTTATACCTCTTAAGGGGCTGTTAGAATTGACCACAAATTTTTATAAATCTCTTTTTGCCAAAATGATATATTTTTATCCGCCTCTATTATTACAGGTATTTTTATTAAGAAGCATTTCCTGTCATCTGAATTATATCGTATTGATTTTCTAAAAAATCCTCGTCGTAACTTATCTTCTTTTTGCGATTCGTTGCTGGCTCCATATGGATATATTAATGCTGAAATTTGGGCATTATAATATTCTTGATAAACAAATATTTGATATAAATCTTCACTCGAGGGAGTAAAATCTTGAAGCACTTTCCATTTTGTATCAAGTACAAATTGCATGTTATTATTATTTACTATTATATCAGCTCTTATATTCATGTGCGTATTATTTAAAGTTAAAAATCGCATCGACTTTTGACTCTCGATTTTAGTTTGTTCGTCTTTGTATTTTCTCAATGTATAAAAAATAAATTTTTCCCAGAGCTCATTCATATCAAACATTAATGCAAGTACACTATGTCTTCCTGTTCTTAAATCGGGGTGATATTGTAATAATATCTGTTTAGCAATATTGATTGCATTTTTATAGCAATGCGTTTTACGATTAAAAACAAGTTTATCGAAAGTAGATTGGGTTATTTTGATATTTGGCAATTCTGGAAAGTTAAATAAAAGTGAATTAATTCTATCTTGTAAATTAAGATTAGTATTTATTTTACTTATTAAGTTAAGTGCTTTGTATAAGATAATGTTAAAAAGATTCTCATAATCATAAAATGAATAATTGACAAAAAAACGCTCCCTATGAATATAATTCTTGATAATATGATTATTAAAAACTAAACGCCCCTTGAAGGTAGTAAGATTTTTTTCTATCCTTCTATAACTCTTAACCAATCCTGTCTTAATCAAGTATTCCAATTCATGTATGAATAATTCAAAATAAAGATCCAGAATAGTATTACGATGTATTCTTAAATTAGAGTAACCTGTATAATCCACCTTAATGTTATTGACAGTTCTAAGCATACTAATTAATACTCTACGCCACTTATATATTTCATCGCGATTTTTTATGTCTCCATTAGATACTCTGTCTGCCTTTGGTAATACTTCTATTAAATAATTTCCAATCTGAAGTACACCAACATATTGGTTAAATTTCACACCGTTATGTATTAAGCTGTAGTACGGTGTAGCTTTATCTTCAAAATATCTGACTAAGGCTTCATAAAGCGGATAATCAGATTTATCAAATTTTAAGATACCGTGTTCGAATACAGTTATTATTTTACGACTCATCAGTTCTAAATGGAATTATGGTTCATTAATTCTTCAATTGCTTCGTAAAAGTTATCTCTGTTTTTTTGAATTTTATACAATTTACGTTCATTGTAATCTTCTAATTCAGGATAGTCAAAAGATGCAAAGTTAATTTGATCGTCTTTATTCTCAATAAAACCTTTACCTAATACAAGACCAATTTTTCCGTAATCATTGTAAAAATATTCTTGTAGGAGCGGAATAATCCTATTGTAAAAAACATCTTTTAAATTTTCTTCAAGGTTTCCATCTTCGCTAAACATAAAGTAAGAATGTCCAATCCTATGGTCTTTGTCCAAAAGTTTCTCAATGCGAGCATTGATTGTCTTTAGAATATCTCCTATTCTATATTGACCATATATTTGATCAAGTTCTTTAGGACCTTCATATAGCGGTTCAATCTCTTCGAATACAAATCTTCTTCTTAAGGCAGTATCCATAGCTTCTACACTACGGTCTGCAGTGTTCATAGTACCGATTATATACAAATTTGCGGGTACCGAAAAAATCTTCTTGCTATAAGGCAATACAACGCTCAAAGCTTCATTGTTACCCAAGCGTTTATCCTCTTCAATTAAGGTGATTAATTCCCCAAATATTTGCGCAATATTTCCTCGATTGATTTCGTCTATGATTAAAACAACTCGTTCAGCTTCGTGCGATTTTTCTTTGACAGCTTGGTTATACTTTCCTTCATTGAACTCTGTTAATATCTTTTCGAATATATCGTTGGTTATTTCTATAAAATTATCTTTGTTTTTCTTCTTGTTTGATTTACCTATCTTCTTTTTTAAATGGCAGTAATATGCAGCAATGGCACACGCTTGTTTAAAGACCCCATCTTTAATTTCATACTTTACGCTCCCCTCATTTTCAGCTCTATCTGTTTTAGATTTTTCCTTGTCAATCTTCGGAGATGCATGTAAGTCAGATAACTTTGGTTTTATTCCCTCGATAAAATCTTCATAAGTCATGCTCTGGTGAAATGTAGTAAAAAATATTTGTCTATTTTTTAAGCGTCTATCAAACTCTTCTTTATCTTCTTTGCTTCTACTTTCATAAAATTTATTATTTATAATTGACAATGCTCTACTTACAGTCTCATAAGTTTTTCCTGTACCCGGAGGACCGTATAATATTAGATTCAGTGGTAACCTTTTTTGGTTATTATTTTCACTATTAATATACGAATTACTTTCTTCTTGAAGTTGACCATTTTCCTCATCATTCACAAGAACTTGCCATATAATGTCCTGTGCAAGAAGTTTGTAGTCTTTTTCTTCAAATGTCGTTATTTGAACTTTTTCACTGACCATATTTATTAAGTCCTTGTCATGCTTAATAAAATTCTCTATTAAAAAATCAATTATATTCAGATACGAGGAATATTTCTTACCTACTTTTTCTTTATTATCAACCCCCATATATAACAAGATCGCTTGATAAAGTTGATCCCGATAAAAAGTGTATTTTGAGGGATTATGTAATGTTAGTAAGAAAGCAATTGTCGATTCATCATGTTCTCTTAAATTTTTGTCATTAGCTTTTAACTTTTCGAGATCTTCTTTAAATTTCTCCAACCTTTGACCCAAATCCATAGACTCATTAAATAGATTATCCAATAGATGCATATAATCTCCTGGATATTTTTTTAAATTATCAATTATACTATTTTTATTTCTCCAGTAAATTAAGTTAGAAGATTTTTTAATAATCTTATTCATATCATCTTGAAAATTTTTTAAATTATCTGTTCTTGGTAATCCTTCATAATTTCTAACCAATTTCCACTTATAAGCTTCACCTTTCAAAGAATCTTTTTCATTTATTATTGTTTTATATTTTTCAATTAGCTTATCAATAGAATTCAAGAGATTGCCGTAATCATGAACTGCGTTCAACCAAGGATAACTTTGTTTTAATTCTGTTGTTAATTCATTTTGTCTCATTTTACACCCTTCTTAAATTTATTTATTATTGATATTAAAAATCATTTTAACTTATTATTTATTTACAAAATTAAGACATCTTTAGTTAGCTGATTATTTATTTCATAAGCATATAAATTTAATAATAAACTTACTGAATAATCTGCAATCTAAATAATTTTGAAATATATTAAAAGCATTTTTATATGTTAATTAAGCTTAAAAAAACAGAGATTTTTTAGTAGCTAATTTGGAATTCTAACACCTTCAAAAGAAACTCATTGCAATATATTTTAATTAAAAATTTATAATAAGCAAATCAATAATTATAAACAAATAATGATAATTTTATAAAGTAATTATACAATTAATTATTTATGAAATTAGACAAAAATAATTTTATTATCACCAATAAATAATAATGAATAAACTTATAATTATACATAATAAAAGAGAATATTTAAAAAAGTGAAACTATAAAGTTATTCTCTTGGCTCACTATTCATTTAATTAGTACTCTCATTCTTTATATTTTCAAATAGAAATTAAGATCGATCAAAAAACTTGGAAAAACTGAAAATAATATTGCATTCATTATGCATTGTTTATTTCAAATATAAACTAAATTAACTTTTACTCATTTATACAATCACCAATTATGCAGACGACTTTGTTATAGCGAGTAACACAAAAATAATTGAGTCGAGGTAATAATTCTTTTAGACTCCCGATTTTACTATCTTGATAATAAACATTTACTTGGGGATTATCTTTAAGGAATCCAAATATCCCGGCATCTATGCAAACAATCATTCTTTCTTTGTCAGACAATCCTGCTATTAAACTGCTATTTGGCATATTGAAATAAATCGTTAACGATCCATCCTCCTGCCGCTCGAACTTTGTTGTTCCGAACAAAGGTAATTCTTTATTTGTAAAGGCATTATCTTCTATGTTGAGAATTATATTTTCTTTCACTTCCTTATACATATCGATTACATCAAATAGCTGTTCGTGCGTAATTTCGAACATTCCTACCGCCTCACCTTGAAAAAATTCGTTAAGCAATACATAGCCATTTGGATTTTCTATATTTATTTGGTCTACAAATTCACCTTTTATTCGTCTCTCATACTCAATTTTTTGATATATTTGATTCATCTTTTGTATTTCAGAGTCAATTTCATCTTCTAAACCATCGAATCTTTCGTTTAAAATTTCCAAGACTGTCTTACCTATCTTAAGCAATAAAAAATCCTCTAATGACATTTTGCCTTCTAAAGATTGTTCGATTAACATGAGAGTATTAATTACTAAATTATACGCATTATCTAAATTTACTTTCTCTTCAACTATGTTCTCTTTTTCTAACATTTCTATGTTTTTTCGAATTTCCCTCAATAAATCTGGTTTTGTGTATTGTTGACAAAACGTCTGTATGATATTTACTATTTCGCTTAAATGCATTAGACACCTCCGTTTTATAATATTCAAAAGTAATTTTTAACATTGAAATTAGAGTATCATTGAATGATATTTTTTTAAAAAAGTCTTAATTTATATTAAAAAGTATATCTACTTATGGAAAATTTGAGTCTCAAGATCAAACGCCAGATAGAAATTCTAAGTTTAGTTTTAGAGTCGCCAAATAAGTATAATGTTTACGATTTGAGTGAGCTATTTAATGTAAGTGATATTACGATTAAACGCGATTTACGGGAATTACGTTCTATAGGAGTCGATATCCATTCAAATTCCCAAAAAGGTATTTCTATTACGTCTTTATTAAGAGATGACTTAATTAGATTTTTCATTATTCAGTATTTCGGAGTGGCTTTATCTAATAGATACATAGACGGGGCTACAAATTTACTGGTAGCCAGACAGGGTATTAAAGCTCTTATAACTATGACATCATTGCAAAAGGCAATTGAACAAAATAGGAAAATACGTATTGAATATGAAAGACGAGCAGGTAAGCCAACAAAAAAAATGATTGTTGAACCGTATTGTATTTTTCAGAGAGATAAACAATGGAGACTTTTAGGGAAAAACGAAGAGACGGTAAAACAATTCATACTTAGTAATATACTTGATATTGAAATTTCTGATGAACAAATCAATCCTTATGACCTTGAGGAACTAAATGAGATGTTTGCAACTTCATTTAAGAGTTGGTTGAGCAAAGATAAAATTAAAGTCAAGATCAAGTTTTCACCACTATGGAAAGAACGAATATTATCGAGACGTTTAATGGAGTATCAAAAAATTGAATACAATTCAGACGGTTCGATTATTTTCGAGACAATAGTTAATTCTTTGGGAGAGATAGCTAGCTGGATTGTCTCTAGGGGTAAAGGTATCGAAGTGATAGAACCATGCGAGTTAAGAAACATAGTTATTCAACTGGCGCAGGAAGCCTTAAGTAATTATAACATTAAATAATTTTGGGATGTTTTATGACAAACGGTCAACTTTCATGTGAATATAAAATACACTACTATTTATTAAGCCGCATTTTGTTGTTTTAGTTTTATCTCGGTTTTAATGCTGTTCTTAATAGGAGTAGTTTTGAAATTTAAAAGCTGCCGCAATTCCAGAGGAATTTTTATTTACTGATTAACCTATCATTTTATTCTTCTTAAATTACCAGGTATTCTTGAGTTTGAATTTTTAGTCAGGTTTGTAATTGTAAACATTTAATATCCAAGTCAACATCATTCCTCATTAATGATTTTTATACGATTTGGAGCTTCACTACTATTTTCCGTTCTAAAATCATAGGAATTTTTTATCCTTCCTACCTAAGAGTTTTATTTCTTATCATTTTTTGCCAATCAAACATTATTATAAGTGATTTAAATTTCTTATCCTAAATTTCAATAAAGAAATAAATTTCACTCATTTGAAAAATTGTATTTTGTTTTTTAAATACTAAAGCAAAGCAAAAAAATTATATTTATTGCATGTAATGCATACAAAATAAGTAGAATAATAGTGGCATATTAGCGACTCATTTTTTGCTGTGAAATTGTGTTTTTGAAATTGTATTTTAGTTATAGTTTCTTTTTATAATTGTTCACCATCATTTTAGGGACAATATAAGACTTTTTACGAGTTACATTAACTAAGCTAAAACTTACAATTAAATATATTGCATCATTGTTTGAATCCTCTTAATATTAATTGGCGACGGAATATTAACAGGATAGCAAGGAAGGTATCTCAGGTAAGATATAATTACGAGAAGGAGTAACTTAATTGGAAAAATCAAATGTATTTTACTCGAGCGATAAAATTGTCATGATCAATGATGATATTTTGACAACAAGCACAATTAGTCCCAATAGCATAGACTTAATTGTTACTTCACCACCTTACAATGTTGATATTCAATACAATTCTCATAGAGATAATACTTCATATCCTGAATACTTGGAATTCACACGTGCTTGGTTAACAAGATGTTTAGCATTTTTAAAAGACGATGGGCGCTTTTGCTTGAACATTCCATTGGATAAAAACAAGGGAGGGCAACAAAGCGTAGGAGCTGATATTACAACCATTGCTAAACAAATAGGCTTTCAATATCACTCTACAATTGTATGGAACGAAGGTAATATCTCACGACGAACTGCATGGGGATCCTGGATGAGTGCTACTGCCCCATTCGTTATTGCCCCCGTTGAGCTTATAGTAGTGCTATATAAGAAAAACTGGCGTAAAACAAGCGGGAGTAAAAAATCAGATATTACCAAATCTGAATTTATGAACTGGACTAATGGTGTTTGGACTTTTAGTGGCGAAAGCAAGAAAAAGATAGGACATCCAGCACCATTTCCTATTGAATTACCTCGACGTTGTATAAAACTTTTTAGTTTTATTGGAGATACTGTTTTAGACCCATTTGCTGGCAGTGGTACAACTCTGATAGCTGCTGCTATGCTGAACAGAATTGGAATAGGTATAGAAATTGATTCGCGTTATTGTGAATTAGCTAAAAAGCGGATTCTATCTGCACCAGAACTTATACAGCAGAGATTACCTCTGGGGGAGGAACGTGCCTAATAAAACTGTCAGTGAACTTATTATGGAGTATTTTTATGCTCACCCAAATGAGGACCTTGAACATGGGCCTGTTGTAGATTGGGTCACTGAACAATGGTTAAAATCGCATCGCACTCCACCACGTGATCCGTGGCGTGCTATACGAGCATTACATCAAAAAGGTTTTCTAATCAAAGTAAAGAAGGGTATTTACAGGTACGACCCCACTGCAGTTAGTGTGCGTGAGTTGGAAGACTTCACACCGGAACAAAAGGAAGAAATTTTTAGACGAGACAATTATCGTTGTGTGATATGTGGGCGTGGTAGACATAACGGCTTTGAAATCCATGCAGATCATATCATACCTAAAGACTTGGGCGGTAAAGCCGAATTGACCAATGGCCAGACCCTTTGTTCAATTCATAACTATAGGAAGAAAAATTATAAACAGACGGAAACTGGTAAAAAGATGTTTATCCATTTATATGAGTTGGCAAAATTGTTGAAAGATACAAAAACTATCCGTTTCTGTGAAGAGATCCTTGAGACATTCGAAAAACACCACATTAACGACCATATTGAGTGGAAACGATAAAGTTAGTCCTATAAAACCTCTCTTTGCGAAAAATTCAAACTCTCTGCATTTAATTTTAGGTAAATATTTATAGCGCCTTTTAACCCTAAACGTGTAAACAATTTAATATGGTGAAACATCAAAAGAATTACAAATACTTTTAGGGTTATTATTCAGTAAAAGTAAAACTCAATTCAAAACTTTGACACTATTACTTATTAAGCCGCATTTTGTTGTTTTAGTTTTATCTCATTTTAATGCTGTTCTTAATAGGAGTAGTTTTGAAATTTAAAAGCTGCCGCAATTCCAGAGGAATTTTTATTTACTGATTAACCTATCATTTTATTCTTCTTAAATCACCAGGTATTATTGAGTTTGAGTTTTTAGTCAGGTTTGATATTGTGTATATTGAATTCTATTAACAATAACTAAAATAACTCTATCTCTATTTTATACTAATTGTTTTATGCTTCTTAGCAGATTTTCTGACGCAATTTATTTATTTTTCATCCTCGAGATTACTTTCTCTCAAATTTTTTTGTTAATCAAATTTGACTATTAGAGTCGTGTGTCAATTATTTTCCCTGATTTCAACTAAAAATGAATTGACACATCCATTATAACCTGATTAGAATCTTGTATATAAAATTTATATAAAATGAAGAATAAATACGATTTCATTGTTGTCGGTGCAGGGCTTGCCGGTATTTACTCTGCATTAAAAGCTTCCGAATATGGCACTGTTGCACTTTTGACAAAAACTACAATCGAAATAAGCAACTCTTATCTTGCACAGGGAGGTATTGCCGCTGCTTTAAATGACGACGATTCGCCACAACTTCATATTGAAGATACTTTAAAAGCTGGTGCGGGACTTTGTAATGTTGAAGCAGTTGAGATACTCGTTAACGAAGGGATTGACTGCTTAAAAGAACTAATTTCGATGGGAATGAAATTCGACACAGAAAATGGTAAGCTTAGCTTTGGATTGGAAGGTGGTCATTCACGCAAGAGAATACTCCATGCAGGCGGCGACGCAACTGGAAAAGAAATTGTTAATTTCATTCTCAAATTCATTTATAACAACAATAATATTACAATTTTCGAAAACACACTTGTTTTCAAACTCGATGTTGTTGACAACGAATGCCATGGAGTTTATGTCTATAATCATAATGAGAAAAAAAGTTTTTATTTGAGTGGTAAATCGGTAATACTTGCAACCGGAGGATTTTCTGCTGTCTATTCGTTTTCTACAAATCCTCATACCTCAACTGGCGAAGGTATCAATCTGGCATACGATGCTGGTGCAGAAATCGAAAGTATCGAATTTATACAATTTCATCCCACTTCTTTTTATACAGGCAGCGAAGAAACATTCTTAATCAGCGAAGCCGTAAGAGGAGAAGGCGCTTATATTGTAAATCACGAAGGACTCCGTTTTTTACAGGACCTCGACAAATCGGAACTTTCAACTAGAGATATCGTTTCAGAAGCTATTTATGAAGAATTAAAACGTACGAAAAGAAAAAACGTCTTTTTATTGATGAATCACCTCGATGCCGATAAAATCAAAAATCGATTTTCGCACATTTACAACGAAGCTTTGAAATACGGCGTCGACATAACGAAAGACCCCGTTCCGATAGCTCCTGCTGCCCATTATACTGTTGGCGGAATAAAAACTGACATCAACGGTAGGACGAATATAAGTCGTCTTTATGCTGTTGGCGAAACGGCTTCTACAGGTGTACACGGAGCTAATCGGCTTGCCAGCAATTCACTTCTTGAATGCCTTGTATTCGGTAAACGTGTGGTTGATTACGCCGTTAAAAACGACAAAGATTTAAAAGATTATTCCAAACCTGAAGTTATCGATTTCAACGTTGATGAAAACCTAGCCGAGTTATTCATCGATATTAAAAATAAAATTGCCGAATTATTGTGGAATAATGCCGGAATACTTAGATCCAAAGCAATTTTAAATTCTGCATTAAAAGAAATTACAAAACTTAGTAACGAATTCATAAATTATCGAAATGAATATTACAGTAGCCGAATAAATGGATTACTAAACTTGGCTGGCATGATTATCAAGTCGGCATTAATTAGAGAAGAAAGTCGCGGATGCCATCGACGGTCCGACTTTCCATATCCGAACGAAAAATTCAATGCAACTATTGTCCACAAAAAAGAAACCTCGCCAGAATTCAGGAAACTTTAAGAGATGAAAAAATTGGACAGAAAGATTGTCAGTCGTATTATTCAGAACGCTCTCAGAGAGGACATCGGAAAAGAAGACGTAACTACAAATGCATTAGTACCACGCATGCAAAAAGGTGTGGCAGTAATCTATGCAAAGGAAGCCGGAATAATTGCCGGTTTATCAATTGCAAAAGAAGTCTTCAATAAACTTGACCCAAATTCAAAATGGAAAAATTTTGTCGTCGAAGGGGAAGCTGTAAAAAAAGGTCAAAAAATTGCAGAGGTTACCGGCAATTTGCGCGCATTGCTTTCGGGTGAAAGAACTGCTCTGAATTTTCTTCAAAGAATTTCTGGAATTGCTTCCATTACCCGTAAATTTATCGATACTATTGCCAGTACAAACGTAACGATACTCGATACTCGTAAAACTGCTCCAGGCTTGAGAATTCTCGACAAATATGGAGTACAGGCTGGCGGAGGAACAAATCATCGCTTCGGACTTTATGATATGGTGTTAATTAAAGACAATCATATTGAAGCTGCTGGTGGAATTAAAAATGCTGTTAGTAGAGTTCGAGAAAAATACGGAAGAAAATATAAAGTGGAAGTTGAAACGAAAAACATAAAAGAAGTGAAAGAAGCCATAGAAGCTGGCGTCGATATTATAATGCTCGACAATATGACAATTTCACAAATGAAAAAAGCAATACGCTTGATAAACGGGAAGTGCAAAACCGAAGCTTCGGGCAATGTCGATTTGAAAAGGGTAAAAAAAATTGCGTCGATCGGTGTTGATTATATTTCTATCGGTTCACTCACTCATTCTGTTAAGGCAATGGACCTCAGCATGAAAATATCAAACAAATAACAGGATCGAAAATGCACGACTTAATAAATGAAATCCATAAATTGAAAAAAGAAAAAAATGCTGTAATACTCGCTCACAATTATCAAATACCCGAGATACAGGACATAGCCGATTTTGTAGGCGACTCTCTCGGATTATCGCAGCAGGCGGCAAAAACCAATGCAGACATAATTGTATTTTGCGGGGTTCATTTCATGGCAGAAACTGCTTCGATAATTTCTCCCAATAAAAAAGTATTGATCCCCGATTTAGAAGCTGGTTGCTCGCTGGCTTCGACAATCGACGCTGAACAATTGAGAGCCTGGAAGAAAGAGCACCCTGACTCAGTGGTTGTTTCTTATGTTAATACAACAGCGGAAGTAAAAGCTGAAAGCGATTACTGTGTGACTTCTTCAAATGCCGTTAAAGTTGTCGAGTCGATACCGAAGGAGAAGAAAATTCTTTTTCTACCCGATCGTTTTCTGGGCATGTATGTTAGCACTGTAACCGGTAGAAAAATGGAAATATGGAACGGAGCCTGTCATGTACACGAAAAAATTGGTGATCTAAATTTCGACGACGCGCGCGCCAGGCATCCTAATGCAGAATTTTTGATTCACCCCGAATGCGGCTGTTCTACATCCTGTATGTTGAAATCCCAGCTCTATTTCGATTGTAAAAATATTCATATCTTTTCTACCGAAGGTATGATCAATTACGTAAAAGAATCCGACGCCGATGAATTCGTAATAGCAACTGAAGTCGGCATTCTCCACCGATTGAAAAAAATTAAGCCGCAATCGAATTATTTCCCGATTAGCGACGAGTCTGTTTGCGAATATATGAAAATGATAACACTCGAAAAATTGTACGAATCGCTCCTACAAGAAAAATATGAGGTAAAGGTTCCCGAAGAGATTGCACGTAAAGCACGCATTCCAATCGATAGAATGCTTTCAATAGTTTAACTCGAAGATGAAAGTAGTAGTAGGCTCAAAAAATCCGGTTAAAATCGAGGCAACAAGGGAAGTCTTTTCGATTTACTTCGACAAACCGGACATTGAATCGCACGACGCGCCTTCGGAGGTAAATCCTCAGCCCTTAGGCGACGAAACCTTCCGCGGTGCCTACAACAGAGCTTTTCACCTCTATAAACTTTTTAACGATTCACCCCGCAAAGCAAATTTTTATGTGGGTATTGAAGGCGGGATTACAAAACTTTATGATAGATGGTTCGCATTTGGTTGTATGTGCATTATCGATTCAAACAAAAGATTTTCTTACGGACTGTCTCCCTTCTTCGAGCTGCCTGATTCAATTACTCAAAAACTTCTCGACGGTATTGAACTCGGCATAGTTATCGATGAGTTAACAAATCAGGAAAATACGAAACAGAAAGAAGGAGCAATTGGATTTTTCACTCGCGGCGTTATGAACAGAAAAGAATTATACGTCGAGGGGTTAAAAACAGCAATCATACCATTTCTGCACGAAAAACTTTATTTCAAATACGAGTAACCTTTCATACATCATACGAGTCTAAATAGCCACATAAAATTTTTTAAGTGAAGGATTATGAAAAAATCGTTTTTCTTTTTCATATTTATATCATTCATTGCTCTTTCTGCTCAGGAAGATAACGATACCATCTACTGCAAGCATGAAGCTATAAACATCGGTTTTAATGGAGGTGGAATTAGTTTTGGTAATTCAAAGGATTGGAACGGAATACGATTTAACACCTCCGATTGTAATTTAGGCAGAATTAATGGATTAAACATTACCTTCTGGAAACCTGGTGAAAGCATTACTGGAACAGTCAATGGCATTTCAATTGGCCTGGCTCCAGCTGCCTCCAAATTAAACGGAATTACATTTGGGCTTGCTGCCGCCGTTGCAGAAGAAGGAATGAAGGGTATTAATCTGGGTGGACTTGCAGTTGTATCAGACGATTTTATTGAAGGCATTAATCTGGGAGGACTTGCACTTGTTTCAAACGGAAGTATCAGTGGAATTAATATTGGCGGGCTTGCTGCAGTGGCAAATGGGAAACTGAGTGGTTTGAATTTTGGTGGCCTCGCACTTGTTGCCCAGGATGAGATGATGGGATTAAACATTGGAGGATTGGCACTTGTATCACAAAAATCAATTAAAGGAATTTCACTATCGGCGTTAGCTCTCGTTTCCCAGGAAAACATTTCAGGATTAAATTTTAGTGGTATTGCAATTGTAAGCCAGGGTTCGATCTACGGACTAAATCAATCTCTGCTTGCCATAGTAAGCAGCAACGACATAAAGGGAATTAATATCGTTGGATACAAGACTGAAGCAGAAAGTCTAACCGGTTTAAATCTTTCAGCTGGCTGGCTCGAAGTGAATGACCTTAAAGGCATTTCGATTGCATCCTATAACAAAGTTTACAATCGCCAGAATGGATTAACTATCGGCATTTTCAACATTGCAGAAAGTTTAAACGGCGTACAGATTGGTTTAATCAACATAGCAAAAAACAATTCGAACTGGACAAAAGTATTGCCCTTGATAAATATCCATTTCGACTAAGCGATTATAATAAAACTGTAAGCAATGCAAAATTTTATCTGCTTTGATCTGTTTAGTGATAATTGAGCGTACTTCCGCCAATAAATTCTCGTAGCACAGAATCGCCCGGAATTGGAGAATCATCTTCGACAGGTTCAATCGATTCGAGCATTTTTCTTACACGTGAAGCCCGCTCATAAGCATCTTCTCGTAAGGGATCGCCTTCATATTTCTTTTCCCACTCTCTAAATTTATCCAGAAGTTTGGGGCGATAAAGTGGTACCTCATAAGGCATTGAAGTATTGATGATATAATCAGCTGTGTTGCAATATGGTAAAATGTTTCTCTTTTCAGAAGAGCGAACGTAGTGCCAGTGTAGGAGAGTTTGTTCGGGATTGTATGCCCGGTGCACGGAATCCCTCAGCATTCTTCTGATCAACCTTAAATCCGTCCAGCGGATATACTTTCCGTCGGGCATTTTCATTTGTAGTAGCGGTTCGAGATACAATTTAAATTTCTGAGAAGCAGGAATTCCTTTTGCAAATTCCGGGTAGAGTCCGTGTAAACTATCTATTAAAAGCACTTCGTCTTTACCAATTTTAATTGGCGTTCTGTCGAGATATCGCTTTCCTTCCTTAAAATCATAATATGGAATTTTAACTTCCTCTCCTTCGGCTAGTTTAATTAAATGCTCGTTAATCAATTCAAGATCGAGCGCCTGAGGGGTTTCAAAATCGTAATCTCCGAATTCGTCTTTGGGATGTAATTCAAGATCAAAGAAATAATTGTCTACGATAAGCGGGACAAACTTCATTCCCATTTTGTTGAGACGTTGCTCGAGTTTAAGAGTGGTTGTTGTTTTTCCAGATGAAGAAGGACCGCTTACAAAAACCATTTTGAGTTCATTGCTTCTTTCCTTAATCATTTCTGCTGCTGTATCGAGCTGGGTCTCATATGCAGTTTCTGCCTCGTGTACTATATGAGGAAATTCTCCGTTGCGGATTCTTTCGTTTGCTGCTTCGACTGTATGAAGATTATGCGAAACTGCCCAGTCCAGTGAACGCCATACTTTAGCCCAGGGTATAAACTCGGAAGGTTTTGAAAAATGTTTGGAATCCGCACGCCTTCTCCTGGCTGCTTCTTCTCTGTACAAAATAAATTCCTTTGCAACTTTCGCGTGCCCATTTTCAATTAAAACTTTTTCGACTATATCCTGTATCTCTTCAACATGGGGTTTATAACCTTCTTCGAATTTTTCTTCCATTACTTTTACAACTTCTTTTGCAAGGAATTGAGCTCTTTCTTTATCCCTGCCACCGACGGCAACTGCAGCTCTATAAATTACATTTGCAATTCTATCAAAATTAAACGGAACAACAGCTCCACTTCTTTTTATTACATATTTGAATTTGCTCATTTAAAACCTCGCAACTTTTTAATGCAAAAATACTATTTCTTCGGATATCCTACCGTTTGCGCAAGAATAATTTTCTCCTCCGGTTTAAGTTTCAATAACGAACCCAATTTTTCCTTATCAATCAATCCTCTTACAACAACACTCAGTCCTTCAGAAGCACAAAAGAGATAAACATTCTGAGCAATAAAACCGCAATCGGCTAACGTAAAAATCAATTTCATTTCATCATCGTTGATACTTTTCATTTTCGAAAAATCCGATACGTAAACAAGATTTAGTGGGGCAACGGATACAAAATCCTGCTCTCCACAGTAATTCCGATAGTCTCCATTTAAGATTTTCTTTAAAGAATGATCTGTTGCATCATAAATAAATATTCCCTCCTTAATGAAAAGATAAATCGTATACTCCTGCCAATTCATTGCAGAAGGAGCAGTTCGTTTACCAGTTTCAGGTCTGTTAATGCCATAAGCTGCCCAGAGTAAATTTGAAATTTGTCGCATCGACAAAGAAAGAGTGTCGAAAGTCCTGTTCGATGCACGTTTATGCAAAGCTGTCATCAATGGCACCCCGCCCTCCATCTCTGGTGCGGACAGTTTAATAATGTCGTTTTCCTGTCCTTTCGTTAAACCCACAAAAAGAAACAAAAAAACCATAAACATACTTTTCATCTTATCTCCCATTTTTCTTACAAATATAACAGATGTATTGAAAGAGAAAAAGCAATGTTTATGGTTCAAAATTGAAAATTAAACTGTGGCTATACCGAATGAAACTTCGAATGATTCTTGCGGCTTCAGAATAATCAATCCTTCGCCGTTATTGAAAGCATTGATGTTAGAAGTCATCGGCTCGATGGCTATTGTTTTTCTGTCTGGAGGAGTATAAATAACCAGATAATTGTATTTATCTTTTCCCGATTCCTGCCAGATTTTAAGATGGAAGTTTTCTTTTTCGTTAAAAAGAAATGTATTAAACACACCCTTCTCAGGAACAATTGTAAAACAATTATCAAAAAAAGTATTACCAATTTTTTTCAGTGTTTTGAATTCGTCGTATCTCTTCTTCGATGAAGGCATTTTATTTTCATCTGTGATAATCATTTCGTAAGAATCAAACTGTAGTTTCAGATTATCGATATTTGTATTCAAATCAAAATAAGGATGCCAGCCGTCTGCAATGGGAATCTCAGTATCCGATAAATTAATTATCGAAGTTAAAGATGAATAGCCTTTCCCTTTTTCCAGTCGATGAATAATTCTGATGTCAAAATCGAAAGGGTAGCCCTCGTTTTCTTTTCTGTACTCGTAATCGAGGGCAATTTCTGCAAAGTTTTCGTCGCTTTTCATATCAACTACCTTAAACGGTTTATCGAATATCAATCCGTGCGAAGAATTACCTTCTTCAGGATAATTAATGGGAAGTTGGTATTCTCTTCCATTGAAAATATATTTGCCGCTCTTAACTCTGCCTGCATAGGGACACATTTTTGCATTGGTAAATAAATCGTCCCTGCTTTCGATTGAAAAAGGATTGTAACGGCGCAATACCTGATGAACTTTTTTGCCATTTGACAGATAAAGTTCGTGTAATCTGCCTCCCAATTCTGGGATAACAGAGAAGCCTTCACGGGTTGTGTCTTTAACAACCTTACAAACTGACAGTGAAGTTCCGTTATACCTTTCGGACGATAAGTTAGATTGAGGAATTTCTTCCCGATAGATACTAAAGTTACTTTTAATCATGACAATCTACCGCGTTTATTTTGTTAATAATATCTTTCCAATACTGAATTCAATTGTGCCGGTGGTGGTGGGTATATTTTCGATCTGAAGAAAAACCAAATTTCCGATGTTCTCTTTTAATGTCTTTGATGTGTTAATACTTTTTCTTTTGCGGGGTAGAAACTGTGGATACGAATTTGGCAAAAGTAAGGCTTCAGATAATTTAAAATCCTCAAGTCGTATTCTATATTCATTTTTAAGATTGTCTATCATTAAATCGTAAGAATAGACCGCACCGTCGTTCGTAAGTAAATTTACCTTTATCTTACTCTCTTCTGCGCTGTCGGTGTAACCGTGAAGTACAAGATAGTTATAACAGTTCGATTCATCGAGATAATAATCGATGTTGTTTTGAAAACCAAAAGCCATAGAAGAACTATCCGAGTAGCTTACATTTATCGTTAAGTAAGAAGAAGTAGTTCCCATTTTATAATCGAGTGTATATTTCATGTTTTTTGCAAAATGAGGGAACACCAGATCTTTTCGATCTCGCAGAGGGTCGTACAATATTGCATTGCATGAATCCGTAATATCGAGTCTCCAGAGACTTCCAGGATTAAAGTCCCAATCTTCGGGTGTAACTGTACCTCCTCCCGGGAAAACGTGCTTACCATCCTCGGTATTGATAACGATACAATATTCAAAAATTCCTGGACTGAAGAAATTATCTTTTAGTGACAGGCGATATTCGTAGGCAGAAATTTTTTGCAAATTAAATTTCTTAAATCCCCGCCATCCCAATCTACGCACATACAATTCGGTACTTACAACTTCTTTTTCCGAAGCAATAGTAAATTTGAATTCGTGTACTCCATCAGGAATTAAATCAGGCGTGGTGCGGTTATAAACATTTATTTTCTCTTTGCTGTAATCAGGCATATAGATATCCGAAAGGAAATTGCGGGCGTCAGATAAATAATCGAATACAACTCTTTCCGGCAGAGGATAACTCGACAATAAATAGACTCCCGGCTGAACGAGAAATGATTGGAAGCTATCGGGGAGAGTATAATTGCCTTCAAAGGAATAAAGCCTTGTAGTTTTTCCTAATTGGCCAAGGTTGAATTTAATCTTATGTTTTTTAAAATAGAGACGAGCTATTTCTCTTTTAAGACTGGTTTGTTCGAATGGGTCGTTAAGCCATACTGCATCGGGATAAATTTCGAGTTTCCATAGACCATTGTCAATTTTATCCAGGAAATAGGCTCCATTCCCTTCGTAATCAACCAAAGATGATTTACCAACTCCGGCGATATGTTTTAATTTTTCAGGTGCAATGGGATTAATATCGGTGTTGTTTGAATAAAAAAATGCTGTGTCGCAATTCATCAAAGCCAGGTCATTTTTTTGATCAATTAGAAAGACGTCGAATTTTTTATTCTCGGGATATCTACCGTATGATTTTTTGTGAGGCAACAGTTCAAAAGCTTTAGCCGCAATCATCATACCTATAGCTTTACTGGGTGTGTACAAAAGATTAATAAAATGCGTTTGATATTCTGTATTGCTCCAGGCAATCTGAGCGGGGTCATAACTGAATACTGTGGCAAATTGCATTCCGGCTTCTCTAAAGCTACGCGCCATGGCAAGATACATATACGAATAACCGATATCGGCAGCGTCAAATTCGTAGACCATCTTTGCTTTTCGATCGAAACCAGTGATTGTTTCTGATGGTATCTTGTATTCGTCAACATTAAAAAGATAATTTCCCTCCAACATTTTATTGTGTACAAGTCCAGTAGGATACCATTGGAAAGAAACCCCTTCGACTTTTGAATTCGATACTGCCTGTGCCTGAGTGTTGCTCCAGTTTTCGCTTATATTATAAAAAATTGGTTTGGCAAATCCTTCGCCTCTTAAAACCTCATACATTTCGTTGATATATTGTGTAACAACATCAGGATCCTCGGGATGATGTGGTTCGTTTATAATTTCGACTGCAATAATCGAAGGTTCGTCTTTATAAGAAATTCCGGTAAATCTGTTAACATGATTAATTACCTGTTTTAGGTAATTCTTTTGAGCAGTTCTTGCCACTGGATTTGTCAGTAGTTCTTGCTTCGTATAGATTTGCGAAAAGCCGGGAGTTTCCACATCTGGCATTGGCCATCTTGTGCCCCACCATGCTATTGGAGTAAGTATAATTTTGATACCATTTTCTTTTAGTTTCATCAACAGATAATCGAACAATTCAATATGTTCATTGTTCAAAAGATTCCCCTCTCGGTCAGAAATTTCCCGATCCCACATATGTATTCGATATGCCTTGACTCCTAAGCGAACGAGGTGTTTAACGTCGATCTCAATTGCTTTTTTTATATCGATGCCGAGGTTTTTCATAGCATTATAAGAAAACGCAAACGGTGCCGTATAGTTTACACCGAACAATCTTATTTCTGAATGACTTTCACTCCATCGCAACACACCGTTATTATCCACATAGACGCTGTTGTGCTGGGAGTAATAAGGATTACAGATTCCGATTGAGAAAAGAAAAATCAACAGGAATTTTTTATTTAAGCAGGATAATCTTTTTTGTTTCATAGTGTTTATCTGTTATCAACCTGCAGAAATAAATTCCACTGGGGATATTTTTTGCAGACCAGTTTATTTGATAACGACCCGGACTTTTGTGTGTGGCAATTAATTTTTCTACTTCTTTTCCAAGCAAATTATAAATAATTATGGAAGTATTAGATGGCTCAGGAATTTCATAAATAATAGTGGTACTGGAATTAAAAGGATTTGGATAAATATTTAACCCATAGTTATTGGGAATATTATCATTGTCAGATTCGACAGAGGTAACTTTTATCCCTAAAAATGCATCGAGAGCAACAGTAGGTGCTTTTGTAATTGGATCCCATGCTCCAAGTTTATAACCTCTCCAATTATAAGATTGGGGTTCCCAATAAAAAACACCTAATCCTCCAACAGACTTTGTTTTTTCAATTAAGTCAATAAGAAAATTATTCGCTTCAATTGGTTTATTATATAAATAACCAGTTTCTACAACCATAACTTTAGTATTATATCTCGAAATCATCTCTTTCATAGTTATTAGAGCTAAGCTATCATCTACAGCCCATGGCAAATTAGCCCAGTAAGGATATACCGACATCCCTATTATATCCCACTTTGCACCATTATTTTTCAGTCCATCAAACATCCATCTATATAAGTCAATTCTATGAGCATCAGAAAGATGGACAATAACTTGAATTGTAGTATCAATAGCCTTTACAGCATTATAGCCACTCTTAATAAAACCAGCAAAGTTACTCATATTTGTTGAAGCACGTCCCTCCTCCCAGAGCATCCCGTCGTTAGTTTCATTGCCGATCTGAACCCATTTGGGAATTACGCCAACAGACTTAAGTGTATCTAATACATCGTAGACATGGTTATAAACATCATTAAGCAATTCCTGATATGAATGTTTAGCCCATGCAGCTGGTTTTTTCTGGTTACCAGGATCGGCCCAGGTATCACTCATATGAAAATTAATCATTACGTCGAATCCCATTTTTTTTGCACGTTGTGCCATATAAGTCACATCACTCTTACTACAATACTTATTTGAAGGATTAACCCATACTCTGAATCGTAAAGCATTAATCCCCTTTTCTTTCAAAATCTGGAGGCAATCTTTTTGATTGCCCGAATTATCTCTGAATATATAGTGGTAAGCTTCCATTTCAGAAAGCCAGCCAACATCAGCACCGTTTGCAAATTGAGCTAATGCCTTTGAATATGAAATAAAAACAAGAAGTAAAAAAGATAACAGTCGCTGTAATTTTAATACTGACATTTCGTTTAATTATTTTTTATTAATTGGTTTTATAGATACCCGGCATTTAAATGCCGGGCTTCTATTTTCACAAAATGGTAAATCTTTTGTCGTTATTTTCCTTACTTAAGCAGCACCATTTTTTTTGTTAATGAATAATTATCAGAATTTAGTACATACATATAAACACCACTTGCCAAATCTTTAGCATTGAACAATACTTTATATGTACCAGGATTTTGTTCTTCATTAACTAAGGTGGTTACTTCCTGACCCAATAAATTGTACACTTTCAAAGTAATATAACTGCGTTTGGGAACCGAATAAATTATTTCGGTAGCAGGATTAAATGGATTGGGGAAATTTTGCTTAAGTTCAAAATTAGAAGGGACAACAGAAGATTGTTCTGATACACCCACTATTTCCGGGAACCAGTTAAGGTCACCAACGGGTTTACCATCATCTCCTACTACTGTACCAGAATATCTTAAATTTTCCGGTACTGGATATCCTTGCTTGTTATACCAATTCGTAGCAACATTTTCCCATGTTGGAGGATTGGAAAAAGGATTAACATAAGGACGCTGTCCTTGTGCAGTACCACCGTTTACCCAAACAATTTCAATAAATTCAGCCATCTTTGAACCTGCTTCTTGAACTAATGTTGGATCAAATCCTGGATCTACATTTAAGTTATCTGCAACATTTATATGTGGCCATTTTGTTTTATCTGTTAACATACCGGGTTGGGCATTAATAAAGTCTGGTGGTCGTAGAGGGTCACTTGCTCTAATTCCTGCATTTAGTTCATTCCATTTGTCAGTTATTACTTTTGGCCAGTAATATACATTGTTTGTGATTGTTATATGTCGATCTTCTTCTTTCATATTATAAGGTTCTGCAGCTAAAGAGCGCAAAGAATCGATTGGAATAACTGCTGAGCCCCAACTACCGGGTGTGTTATTATACCATGAAGTTGGATATGCTGCCGATGAAACGCTGTAAAAGATATTATTTTTTATCACTGCATTGTGCATTTGATATAAATCGAAGGCACCGCCCTGTGCGGTAAAAAATATCGTATTGTGCTGAAAATCTAGGTACTTGGCTCCATAGCCGGAAGAACCTAAAATATATCCACCCATAATGAAGAACGTATTATTATGAAATACTGCCGTGTCACAAGGATATGTACCCGGGTCTATCCATGCAAAACCTGGATTTTGAGGATTGTCATCCTGATTATTTCTGAACAAACAATTAGTAATATAAAAACTGTTGTGGTCTGTATTCCAGGTATCAAATAAATTAGGAGTTCCAGCACCTGAAATATTTTCTACTACGCACTGGTCAAAAATAAATACATTGTTATTACCAGTAGGGGCAACGAATCTTCCAGTAAAAGAAATCCCATCAGTTCTAGTACCCATAAAATAGAGCCCTTTTAATGATAACGTATCGTCTCCTTGAGGAGCAAAAAAGTAGCCTATCGATGAATTATCTTCAGCAATTGAGGGGGCGATTACAGGTGGATGTCCCGTTTTAGGATTAATTTTTCCAACAATAAAAACACTCCCTTTTACAGAGATAGGAGCAGTCATATAATAAACTGTATCGAGATCACCTGTTTGCTGAAGTAGATATACTCTATTGGGTTTTGCATAACCACCAGCAATTGTATCTCCATTAATAAAATTATTCAAGTTTCCTGGTGGTAATGCTGATACTCTTACTGTATCTTTTACTAAAGCAAAGGATGATTCGTTAAATGCTAGTGTAAAAGTAAACAGTAGTGCTATTATAATTTTAGAATAAAAATGTTTCATCTTCTACCTCCTTTAATTTTAATTTGTTACTACGCTATTTTTACTTTAAATATAGTTTATGAATTATAACTTATTATCAAATACTCCTCCTTTTTTAATTAAACGATATTACTCTACTTTGATGCGTATACCTAAGTCAGCTACAAGTCCATAATGTGATATTGAATTAGGAAAGCCCGAGCCACGAATCAAATAAACATCTTCTTCGCTATTAAGGTTATATAAATCAAAATAAAGTTCTAAATTGTACCAGGGTAAAATTTGCTTAACCGATAAGTCCCACCTTAAATATTTATCTTTATCTGAACGGAGAGAATTATAGAAGTTAGTACTGTTATAAATTTCTGCTTGATATATCATAGAAAGTAATATCGAAAAACCCTTGTAATCGTAACCTATAGATAAATTTACAATATCATTCGGTTGTTGTATGAGCCTGTCTGTATATGTAGAATCGATGTAAATTGTTGGGAAGGGATAAACGGGAGAATGTTTTGTGACAGTGTAAGGATACTTAGCTTGAGAAAATATATGTGTATAATTTATATTAAACACTAAGCCGTTAAATGGATTTGGTAAATACCAGAGATGTGTTTGCCATTCGGTTTCCAATCCCCAAACATTAACTCTATGAGGATTATTGATAAAAGTAGTAAGAGCAAAAGTTTTGGTATAACTCGGAATCCCGGGGTATTTAGATGGGTCAGTTATATACGTAGATTGACTGAATATCAAATTATCTATTTGTTTCAAGAAAGGATTAATCGTAAATAAACCAATACTATTATTATAAACTGCAATTTGAAAATCGTAATTTTGTGAATAAGCTGGTTTTAACTCGTAATTATTCCACACAACCCAGTGGCCACTATTACTTGACACAGCCATTCGTGGTATAATCTGATTGAAATCTGGATAGGCAAGTGAAGTAGTGTATGCGGCACGAATACTCAGCCACGATAGTGGATTATATTTAATTCTAATATTTGGCAGCCAGTAACCATGATATTGATTTTCAGTCACCATTTTATGAGGTAGGTCGTTCGGATAGGGATTAGGTGCGTCTGCATTGCCCAAAAAGTGAGCAGCAGTATAAGAAGTCTTTAATCCCTGGTAACGTACTCCCGGAATTACAGTTAGATATCGACCAATGTTAAATGTTGCCATTAAATATTCCCCACTTCTGAATTCATTCCCCGAATAATCATTTGTAATACTACTATAAACATCGGGCACAAAACTCGGTACGGCTTGTGGTTGAGTTATAGAGGCTCCTAACGATTTAATCGTATTCATTATATTCGATAATACTTCTTTATTAAGAGCAGAATGAATTTCAAATTCACCTTTAAGAAATTTTCCAAAATTCATGTCTTTATCGTAGAAACCACGTATATTAAAATATCTATTGCCCGTTGGATCTAGATTATAAGGTTCTTCGGTCAACCATGGAAGTGCTTGAACGAGATCATATCTAAATCCCGCAGCAGCGCCAGAATACAAGCTGCCAAAGCCATTATCAAAGTTAGAATACCTAGTTGTATATTCATATTGCCCTCCAAATTTTATAGCTACAGAAATTAATTTGGAGAGAGTAAAAGAAGCTTCTACATCAATTGAAGCACGGACATTATTTTGTTTATTAAAACTATTCCATGCCGAATTTCCTTGCCAGAACATATTATCAAGATTAATTAATTCTTTTGCTCTATTTGCTATCTCTACAGGTGTAAGATTATTTGGTATTTTATTTGTACCTGCAGATAGTTGATCAAACGCCACCCTCCATCCGTCGGGTGTTCTATTATCTGAGTATGCATTGGATAATTTTATATTAGCCTTAAAAGAACCGAATCTTTGTTCATACGTTAAAATATTAGTGACAATATTTTGCTCATTTGTTGAAAATTGAATTCCCATAAGAATATCATTGCCATAATTAGCCAGGTTATAAGTTTCATCGTGTGACCTTGTTGTGGTGGTTCCATGACTAATAAAATTAATTAAGGCAATTTTTCCATCAGGTAACACATAATCCAGCGTCAAAGTACCATCATACCTCTTTTGTTCAGAAGGTGAAAATGTTAGTGTCATACTACCCATTACAACTGAGTCTGGTTTATCTTGTTTATTTGGTTGATAATATGATACACCGAGTTGATTTGATGTAAGATTTTGTTTTTGAGCAATACCTTGAATAAAAACACCCAGGCGATTATTAAAAAATCTTTGTTCAGCACTTCCGACTATTTTGTAGTCATTATAAGAGCTCATCAGATCATTATAAGCGCCCTGTGCGAGGAAAAAAAAGGAGGGTTTGCCAGAGATATTAGCCTTTGCTTCTCTAATACCGAAATTTACGGTACCGCCTAATACAGCTGCATCCATATCGGGAGATACAGTCTTGAATACTTCAATATTTTCCAAAGAATGGGAGGAAATCATACTTAAATCGACAGCACGACTGCCCGCTCCCGCAAGGGTTGGCGTTGCATATGCGCCACTTGCCGTAACTCTCCCGGCATCATTTGAAGGGATTGTAACGCCTTCGATAGTAATACTGTTGTATTGTGGACGAAGTCCGCGAATTACCACCTGGGTTGCTTGACCTCCTGAACGTACTAAAGAGATACCAGGTAATCTACCAATAGATTCAGCTGCATTTGCATCTGGTAGTGCCTGTATTCTTGCTTTTGATACAACATTTGTAATGTTTTCTGAGGATAGTTGTTGGTTAATTGCAGCATTTTGACCGCTTGCTTGAGCTGTTATTACAACTTCCTGTGTTGCCACCGAAACAACGTCCAATTCAAAATTAATTTGAATATGCTGATTTTCTTTAAGTTCTATTTCAGTTTGCTCGGGTTCGTAACCCAAATATGAAACTTTAATAATATGTTTTCCTTCAGGTACGCCTGAAATTATATACCTCCCTTCTGCGTCCGATGCGGCTCCGAGGCTTGTTCCCATTATAATTATATTGGCACCGATTAAAGCTTCGCCAGTAACTGCGTCTGTAACTTTACCTGAAATTCTGCCTGCAGCATAAGAATAATGAAGCTGAGTAGAAAAGAAAGTGAAGAAAAAAATAAAGAGTGAGATTTTTTTTCTCATAGCCTCCTCCCTGTTAATTCAGTAAAATAAATACCCCCAACTCTATATAGCCAATCGTTCCTGCAAACGTTTGCAAATTACCTTATTACTTTATTTTTGTCAAGCATTTTATTTAAACTTCTTGATTTTTTTTACTTTTTCCCGGCTTTTACTACCTATTCAACTTTAATTAATAACCTCCCTCTATAATTTTCCGGATAAACCCTGTATTCAGGCATTACCGGATTGGGAGTATCACCCACAGAAACAGGCTTATAATCGATTCTTATACGATAAGTATCGCCCTTCCTGAGTTGATACAAATATTTAGCTCGATCTAAATTTGTGTACGGCACAGCAGAAATTGCTATCGATTCACTGGAAATTATTTTAACCAAACCATCTTCGGACTTTAATTCGAACCATTTTACATCTGAAAAATTGCCATATTCTTGAGGTTCTAAATACGGCTGGAATATTTCTGAAATTCTTAACTGATGTTCACCTAAACGTTGTCCCGTTTTTCGATCACCATAGTTTTCGTGTGGACCTCTTCCATAAAAAGATAATTGATCAAAAAGATTCGGAATTTCAAACTTGAGTCCAACTGCAGGCAACCAAGAAACGTCGAACCTACCCAAAGGTATAACTTTATGCTCCATCAATAACGTACCATTACCATTAATTTTATATTTGAAATGGTTTTCAACTAAGTCGTAACTATATGAAAATCGGGTGTATGTTACAGCTTCGATTGTTAACTCTGTTTCATCATCACTTGTCTTTATACTAACATTGTCGAGATGATTTGAATATTCATCTAAACCCATTCGATACCAGTCTTCTGCCTCTGCTTTTCCCCAAAACGATTTTTCATTTGAAATCGGTGCCCTCCATATATTAAATCCTAATTGGGACACAACTATTTGCCCCTTATTCTTTATATCAATATTTCCGGTGGCTTTGTCAAAAATAAACTGATTATTGCCCGCAGTTATTACAACTTTTTCTTCTTTATTTTTATAATTGACTTTTTCGACAGAAGACATGTTAAAATATTTTTCGAGCTCACTTTCTTTTTCGTTAAGAATAAATTGCTCAAAAGTAACCTCGAATCCTTTATCGGCATAAAAAGTTTTTTCTTTCATTCGACACGAAATTTCCAGAATGTAGTCAGATTCAGGACTTATTCCCTCCAATGGGATTTCAAATATTTCCTCCTGCTGTGGTGGAACATCCAGTTTAAGATTTCCATTCTTTATTACTCTATTATCCTTGTATAATATCCATTCAGTATCAAATTGATTTAGATTTGTAAAGCCATATTTGTTAACAACACGGAATACTCCTCTTTTTGCATCGATAGCATAAAAGCGAATTGGCGACATACTTTTTTTTGCCTGCCATAATTCGGGCTGAGGTTTTCTATCGGCGGTAATCATTCCGTTTATGCAGAAATGACTTATTCCATACGTAAGATATTCTTTATCCCCGTCGATTATTTCATCGAACTTAAGCCAGAGGAGCTGCTTTCCTTCCGACGAAATTTTTACGTCGTCATAGACATAATTTGAAATCCATCCCAAATGCTGGTCAGTATGCTTAAATGCATCCCTGCCGATATTAACTGGATAGTGGTTATTTCTGATTTCACTCTTATAACTTTTTTCGGCACTCAATTTACCGTCGATGTACAGCTTCATTGATAGTCCATCATAGGATGCTTTTAGGTTATGCCACTTATGATACCAGTCTGCAGGCACTTTTGCCTTCAGCACATTTTTGTAATCATTAATATAAAATGCAATTGTATCGGCACTCAATTGCATTAAGCCATATTGCATTGCCTTGGTAACAAACGGATTTTCGGAATAAAAATGACGCGGCATCAATGTAACATCAATTTGAAGGTCTTTTCCCTTCAAGTCCAGAATCGGATCATTATAAACCTCCACCCAATCGTCGAGACCGCTTAGTTCGAGAGCGCTATCGTTTTGTCCTTTGAGTAATTTTGGCCTTCCCATTATTCCGCACTGGATATTATTACCCGAATAATCTTTTACATATTTAGACTTTACATACAAGCCCTGGTCAACCCAATCCCACACAAATCCACCCTGCAATGCGGGAACCTGATAGATAGTTTCCCAGAACTCATCAAAATTGCCCAAACTATTACCCATAGCGTGAGCATATTCACCCATCACAACCGGCTTGCTGCTTTTTTGCCCTATAATTCGCAAACTGGCGGGAGTAGGATAACGGGGACCGATTATATCCACATAAGGGGCTTCGCCGTCGGGCCAGTTTGATTGGTGCATTAAAAAGCGCGAAGGATCGAATTTTTTTATAAATTCTGCCATTGCATAGTGCGGTTTGTCCAGTCCACATTCATTTCCTGTACTCCAGATAACGACGCTCGGATGATTTTTATCTCGATGAACCATAGCAAGAAATCGGTCCATAAATGCATCGAAATAATCTTCGCGTGATGGGAAGATATTTTCTGTATAATGACATTCGGCATTTACTTCGTCCATTAATAAAATACCATACTCATCACACAGGTCGTACCAATCAGGAGAATTTGGATAATGACTGGTTCGTACGGCGTTGAAGTTAAATTGTTTGAGAAGTTTTATGTCCTCAATCATATTATGACGTGGAATTGCACGTCCTTTGTATGGATCGTGCTCGTGTCTATTGGTACCGCGAAAATAGACTGGCATACCATTCAGCAATGCAATGCCATCTTTAATCTCGAGTTTTCTAAATCCTATTCTTTTACTTGTAATCTCAATCTGATTGCCTTTGACATCCAATAACTCAATAACTAATGTATATAAATAAGGATTTTCATCCGACCATTTGTAAGGATTTTCAACATTCGTTGTAAGATTAATATTTAACTGAGTATCGACGGTATAATTTTCGGACTGATTTTTAAGAATGACTTTCCGGTACCGGTCATAAAGCGAATACCGAATAGAAAAATTATTCTCCATCCCTGTATAGTTTTTGACCAATAAATCGATGTTTAGTACAGCATCTTTATAATCTTTGTCCAAGTCTGTTTTAATAAAGATATCGCGTATGTTTAATTTAGGTTTGGCATAAATAAAGACATCTCTGTAAATGCCAGAAAATCTAAACATATCCTGGTCTTCAAGGTACGACCCGTCGCACCATCTCAATACTTTGACTGCCAATACGTTTTTGCCTTTCGATACTTTATCTGTTATATCAAATTCAGCAGGCGTCATACCGTCCTCATGGTAACCCAGATATTTATCGTTTAGCCAGAAGAAAGCCGCCGATTTAACTCCTTCAAAGCGCAAGTATAATTTTTTGTTATTCAGCCATTCATCTGGTAAATCAAAGCTACGTTTATAAAGACCAGTTGGATTAATACTGTCGGGCACATTAGGTGGATCGTAAGGTTCGAATTCCATTGGTACATTACGATACATTAGATATCCAAAGCCTTCGGTTTGCCAGTTAGATGGGACATTAATATCGTCCCAGTCAGAGCAGTTATAATTTTTTTTATAGAAATCATTCGGAGCAGACTGTGGATTAATGAACCATTTAAATTTCCAGATGCCATTGAGGTTTAAAATTAAATTCGAATTTTCTTTGTAATACTTGAGAGCCGATTCAACATTATTAAAAGGAATAACCAGCGCTGCATGCGGTTCAGTATTTTCGTAGAAGCGGCGAGGATTCTCGATATAATCGTTAATTGAAATTTGAGCTGAAAGAGAAAAGAGAGGAAGTAACAAGAAAAGAAGAATTCTGTTCATATTAATCCTCATTAATTATAATGTAAAAAAACATAAAGGGGTGAACTCATTTATGCAAACGTTTGCAATCTACACTTTTCAGTGTTTTTTGTCAAGTTAAATTTTGCGGTTACTTGTTGGTTATAATTCCAAAAACTTTCCCTCTTCGACCAATTCTTCAAAGGTTAAATTGATAAATCGTACTTTCTCGCCCAAAGACATGTAATTCAACTGCAACGATTCTCTCTTTTTGGGGTTAATTACCACCAATTCCACCCCCGCTTTGATATTCTTTTTTAATAATGCTTTAATATGCAAATCACTTTCAGAAAGCGAATAACCAATAAAAATTATTTTCCGAGCTGCTCTTATTTCCTTAGAGGCCTCAACTAATAATTGCGATATTACCGGATGATGCAGCGACTTTAAATAAGAGGGCGGCATTATTAACGTTTCGAAATCGGTTCCATCTATCGGGCACCGATATTCATATTCAATTTTGTCGGGATGTGTATAACCCAAAAATTTACCCCTGTTCAAATCGATTTTTCGATCCCAGGTTGTCAATAATGTTTGATTACAGCAACTGCAATATTTCCAGTTAAGACTCCCGTGCAATTTTATAACTTTAAATGCTTTTGGCTCTATCGATTCACCCAACAAAAGTGGTTCCCGCGGATTAATCCAGTAATGATACTCCTTTAACTCCGGAATTTTTTCGTAATTCATAAAGTGCATACAATAGTCAAGATAGTAATTCTTATTTAAAAAGGATTCGTTCTTGTCATTCTTTTCAAATGATTGTTCAAGCAGGGTATCGTAATTCAAAGTTATTATAGAAGAATTCGGATAGTTACGGATTATGTTTTTCCAGAAGAGATGATAATAGTGACTCTTTTTATCTGTATTAAGATTAACTATGTAATGAATCAGCTTGATTAGATATTCGCGTATTTCTCTAATTCGTGCGACATTATATTTACTGCTCAAACTTTCATTATGTTGAATAAAATAATCGATAAATCCAAAAACCGCCTCAAGACGCGGATAAAGATTGAGTTCCCTGTCGTACCGAAAATTTTCTTCAATAAATTCAATTACAACTTTTCCGATCGTTGAATTCCGGATCTCTTCAAGCGAGGGATTTAATATTTGAGGCAGCAATTCTTTTTGCAAAGGGACACCGTCGGGATTCGAAGCTCCCGCTCCCAATACAAATACTACATCCCTCTCTGGTGGATACTTAATAAATTTTTCCACTTGCATAGTGGGTTTTCCTTATGGCTACCAGCGATGATGGACATAATTATAAATATACTTTTTATAAATCTCTTTTACTTTCGACATTGTCTCATCTGTAAGGGGCGGAAAGTCTCCTGCTGTAAAATTATCTTCTGCCTGAGTTTCGTTTTTCGCTCCTGGAATTGCACAGCTAACAGCATCGTTCATTAATATCCATCTCAATGCAAATTGAGCCATCGACATTCCTGGTGGACAGATCGATTTTAATTCTTCTACGGCTTTGAGTCCAATTTCGTAATCGATACCCGCAAAAGTTTCACCTCTGTCAAAAGCTTCGCCGTGACGATTAAAAGCTCTGTGGTCATCGGGTTCAAATTTAGAATCGGGCTTCATTTTACCGGTTAAAAGTCCAGAAGCCAGCGGTACTCGAGCCAGAATTCCAACTTTTCTTTTTTTGGCCAGTTCGAAAAAGATCTCTGCAGGTCTTTGTCTGAACATATTATAAATTATTTGAACAGACTGAACGTTCGGATATTCAATTGCTTTGATTGCTTCCTCCACCTTTTCTACACTAACTCCGTAATATTTTATTTTTCCCTCTTTTACCAGTTCGTCCAGTATATCGATGACTTCGGGCATATAATAAACTGGAGTTGGCGGACAGTGAAGTTGTAATAAATCTATCGAATCGGTTTCTAAATTTTTAAGACTTCTTTCTACGAATGAAGTCAAGTTTTTACGGTTGTATCCTTCCGCAGTATGTGGTTCGAGACGCCTGCCTGCTTTGGTTGCAATATAAATTTTGTCTTTATATTCCTTTCTGAGTCTGGCAAGCAATCGTTCGCTACGACCGTCGCCATACACATCGGCTGTGTCGAAAAAATTAACGCCTAATTCGACAGCTTTGTGAAGAGCTTTAATCGAATCGTTATCATCGACTTTGCCCCACGAGCCGCCAATTGCCCAGGCGCCAAAGCTTACTTCAGATACTTTCCATCCAGTGCGTCCGAGTTCTCTGTATTTCATATTTCCCCCATTAATTAACCAAGTTTTATTTTTGTGGCAAGAAATTCATAAATGCTCGACGGCAAAATACCGACAATTTTTGACATTATTACTGTCGGCATAGGAAATTGAATTATTCTCTTTTCTTTTTCAATACCTTTAAGAATTATTTCCGCAGCTTTTTCGGGTGTCATAAGAAATGGCATTTTAAATCCATTTTTGTCGGTCATTGGAGTTTTCACAAAGCCGGGTTTAATAGTAATTACTTTTATGCCGTATGGTTTCAGTTCGACTCTCAAGCCTTCCAGCATAATAGTGGCTGCGGCTTTGCTGGCACAATAGAATCCACTACCAGAATAACCACGGTTATCCGCAAGACTCGACACCCCAGCAATTACTCCTTCTCTCCTCTTCAAAAAATGGGGCAATAGTTTTTCAATCCAATAGATCATACCGAGCAGATTAACCGAAAAAGTTTCTTCAGCATATTTGGAATTATAATTTTCGACATCCATTCTGTGTCCAACGCCGGAATTCAAAACAGCCACATCAATCCTACCAAATTTTTCAAGAGCAACTTTATAAGCTTCGTCCACCTCTTCTTTCCTAGTGACATCACATTTTAACTTGATGATTCTTATTCCACTCAAATTGATACGTTCGATATTTCGGGAGCAGAGAACGAGATTACACTTTTCAAATGACAGTTTTGTAGCAAGAGCCTCGCCGATTCCGCTCGAAGCTCCTGTAATAAGAATTGTTTTATTTTCGAATGTCATACAATTTTTTAACGAAAGATAAGAATTTGACAGGATATTATTCGGCAAAAAACTACCAATCCTTCAAAATTCACATTAGTTGCAGAGCTTAATCTACAACCACTTATCTATCAAATAACTTTCGAATTTCTTTAAATAAAAACGATTAGTCCAACTGAACAGAATTTTGAAATTAAATAGATTAAGAGCTAATACATATACTACGAGATATATTAAAACCAAGCAATATCAAATCTGTACTATCGCAATCGGGTAAACGATCAGAATTACCTTCCTTTAATTGGCTCATCAATTTTTTTCTTATTATAAAATTAAACTGATTACCGTAGTCGACGACTAACCTGTTAAAGATCATTCTGTCAGTCAAATTTCAAAATGATCTGAGAATACAATTTTACGACTAGATTTAAATTATGTGTAATATCGTAAGAACTGCGTGTTATAGTTCTGTAATCCATCCATTTGCTTTTAGTATCGATATAACCATAAGAAATAAAACTTCATTGGTCATTAATAAAATTCCAGTGTAAAAATTATGTTTATTTTCATTAAATAAACTGAATAATTATTTGTAAATTGTTTTACCGAATGAATGAAAAATGGGATTGATTCACTATTCATTCTTAGAAGGACAGAAAAGAAGGCGGAGCATTAGATATGACAGATATTAACTACATGAGTAAATTTCCGACGGCGCCACTCGCATTTCTGAAAAAACTAAAAAAGAACAACAATCGTAACTGGTTCGAAGAACATCGACGAGAGTACGAAGAAGATTTTCTTAAACCCGCTCAGGCTTTTGTTGAAATTATGTCGATGCATTTAATAGAAATCAAGCCGTCATTCCAGGCAGTCCCCAAAATCGACAAATCGATTTTCAGAATTCACAGAGACGTCCGTTTTAGTAAAGATAAAAAACCGTATAAAACCAATCTCGGTATTTTATTCTGGGAAGGTAAAGGAAAAAAAATAGAATCGAGCGGGCTCTACTTTCACGTCGATCCGGAATCCTTTTTCATAGCCGTAGGAATCTACGAATTCACGAAAGAGCAACTGAAAAGATACAGAGATGTAGTTGCAGTTGAAACCAATGCAAGGCAATTGAACAAAATTTTGAGTAGCATCAAAAAGAAAGGATATACTATCGGCGGCAAAAGTTATAAGCAGGTTCCAAGAGGATACGATAAGAATTATAAATTTTCCGAATTATTGCTTTACGGAAGTATTTATGCTTTTTACGAGGAGGACGTAAATTTCCTCGATGGAAAAGATCCTGTTAAGTTAAGTATAAATACATTAATCGATTTGTTGCCGCTTCATAACTGGCTGATTGAAAATATATGTTAAAAAAAAAGACGGACATTTTTTGTCCGTCTTTTTTAGTTTACTTCTTCGAAAAACTTAAGTGACCTCTCTCGTCATATCTTACAATTATTGTATCACCGTTTTCATAGTTATTCATCAACAATTCGCTTGCAAGTGGATTTACCAGATATTTTTGAATAGTCCGTTTTAATGGGCGAGCGCCGTATGTAACATCGTATCCATGGTTGACTAAAAATTCTTTTGCTTCTTCTTCTACTTCCAGCATCAATCCTTTTTCTGACAATAGCTTTCCAACTCGTTGCAATTGAATATCGACAATTTGATTGATTTCGCTTTTCAGCAAAGGTTTGAAAAGAACAACTTCGTCAATACGATTCAGGAACTCAGGACGTATTGCTCTGCGTAATAATTCAGTTAACGAAACTCGTAAATCGCCCATTATATTTTCGAAATTATCTTCGTTAATTTCACTCAGCTTTTCTTGAATCAGATGCGAGCCGAGATTCGAGGTCATTATAATGATTGTATTTTTGAAATCAACTGTTCTGCCTTTATTGTCGGTCAAACGACCATCGTCCAGAACTTGCAACAATACGTTGAACACATCCGAATGAGCTTTTTCAATTTCGTCGAGCAATACAACTGAATATGGTCTTCTTCTGACGGCTTCCGTTAACTGACCACCTTCTTCGTAACCCACATATCCTGGAGGAGCTCCAATTAGTCTGGAGACAGAATGCTTTTCCATATATTCGCTCATGTCGATACGTATCATAGCATGTTCGTCGTTAAAAAGGAATTCAGCAAGAGCACGTGCAAGTTCGGTCTTACCTACACCCGTTGTACCGATAAAGATAAATGAACCAATCGGTCGATTTGGGTCTTGTAATCCCGCTCTTGACCTTCTAATAGCATTTGCCACAGCGGCAACTGCATCATCTTGACCGACGACACGTTTGTGGAGTTCTTCTTCGAGTCGCAATAATTTAGAACGTTCGCTTTCGAGCATTCGGCTAACTGGAATGCCTGTCCATTTAGCTACGATTTCAGCTACGTCCTCGGCATCTACTTCTTCTTTTAACATTTTCGTGTCAGATTGAATCTTGGTAAGTTCTTCAGTTTCTTTTTTAAGTTTTCTTTCGAGTTCATTAATAACGCCGTATCTGATTTCTGCAACTTTACCGAGGTCGCCTTCTCGTTCGTATCTTTCGGCATCAGCTTTTGCCTTTTCGATTTCGCTTTTCATAGTACGAATTTTCTGAATCTTTTCCTTCTCAAGCATCCAGTGGCTTTTTAGTCTATCGCGTTCTTCAGTCAATTCATTTAATTCTTTTTGAAGCTCTTCCAGGCGAGAAGCTGATTCGGGGTCTTTTTCGCGTTTTAAGGCTTCGCGTTCAATTTCAAGCTGTTTAATTTTTCTTTCGAGTGCATCCAACTCTTCGGGCATCGAGTCAATTTCGATGCGGAGTTTCGATGCGGCTTCATCGATAAGATCAATTGCTTTGTCGGGTAAAAAACGGTCTGTGATATATCTGTTTGACAATTGAACGGCTGCAACTATTGCACCGTCTGTAATTCTAACGCCATGGTGCACTTCATATCGTTCTTTCAATCCTCTCAAAATTGAGATAGCATCTTCTTCATTAGGTTCAGAGACATAGACGGGCTGGAAACGTCTTTCGAGTGCTGCATCTTTTTCGATATACTTTCTGTACTCGTCGAGAGTGGTGGCACCAATCGCATGAAGTTCACCGCGTGCAAGCGCTGGTTTCAAGATATTCGCAGCATCCATTGCGCCTTCGGTTCTACCGGCTCCAACAAGCTGATGAATCTCGTCGATAAAAAGAATAATTTCGCCGTTTGAATTCTGAACCTCTTTAACGACTGCTTTGAGGCGTTCCTCAAACTGACCTCTGTATTGAGCACCCGCAACTAGTGCACCCATATCGAGAGCCACAATTCTTTTGGAACGAAGGGTTTCCGGTACGTCGCCCGATACAATTCGATGAGCAATTCCTTCGGCAATGGCAGTTTTACCCACACCGGGTTCTCCAATTAAAACTGGATTGTTTTTAGTCCTGCGCGAAAGTACCTGGAGTACACGACGAATTTCTTCGTCCCTTCCAATTACGGGGTCGAGTTTATTTGTACGCGCTAATTCATTTAAATCACGTCCATACTTCTTCAGCGCTTGATATGTATCTTCCGGATTTTGAGATGTAACTCTCTGATTGCCGCGTATTTCTTTTAAAGCGGCAAGAATAACATTTTTATTTACACCGTTACTGTTGAGTAATTTTCCTACGGCACCTTTGTCTTCACTAAGTGCAATTAAAATGTGTTCGTTGGATACATATTCGTCTTTCAATCTATTAGCTTCTTCGACTGCCTGGTCAAATACTCTTGCAGTATTCATCGACAGCTGTTGATTACCGAGCCCAGCTCCCGTCACCTTTGGTAACCTTTCGAGCAATTCAGCAGTCTTTATTTTTAGCTTGTCGATACTGCCCCCCACTTTTTGAATTATTGACGAGGCAACACCAGAACCGTCCTGTAATATTGCGGCAAGTATATGTTCAGGTTCTACTATCTGATTATTATAGTTTTGCGCTATTTCAAGAGAGTTCTGTATCGTCTCCTGCGCCTTGATTGTAAATTTGTTAAAATTATATGCCATTTTTACTACCTTATTTTTTTTGCCCTTATAAAAATCATTTAAATAAAAGTTTCAAAATAAATAATTATATTATCAATTATTATTATAATAATTAATAATATTTATTTTTTTATCGATATTTCATTCCAGTACTAATAAAATTGACTATCGAATGTGAGATAATTATCATAATTTTGCAATATTTATTTTTATTAAAATATGACACATACAATATCAACAAATGAAGATACAATTACAGCGATAGCAACTCCACCTGGTATAGGAGCCATAGCTGTAATTAGAGTAAGTGGACCGGATACATTTTCTAAGGTCGATTTGATATTCAGAGGTAGAAAAAAAATTTCCGAGTGCAACACGCATACAATTCATTATGGCAGCATAGTCGATTCAAACGGCGAAGTAATCGATGATGTTCTCGTATCTGTATTCAGAGCACCGAATTCATACACTGGCGAAGATTCTGTTGAGATTAGTATCCACGGTAGTCAACTAATCGCCGAAAAGATAATTAGTTTGCTTGTTGAACACGGAATAAGAATTGCAGAACCAGGAGAATTTACCAAGCGTGCTTTTTTAAATGGTAGAATCGACTTAGCTCAGGCAGAAGCCGTTGCCGATGTAATTAATTCCCGTTCAGAGGCCTCGCTCAGAGGTGCACGTAACCAGCTCGACGGCTTACTCTCCAGAAAAATTGATACTCTAAGAGAAAAGCTAATCAACACTTCATCCCTCATCGAACTCGAACTCGATTTTGCCGAAGAGGATATCGAATTGCTGCCGGTTAATAAAATCATCAAGAACATCGAAGAAATTGAAAATGAAATCGATGAACTTCTCAAGTCGTTCCGATTCGGAAAAGTAATTCGAGATGGAATTAACGTTGCGCTTGTAGGTAAACCGAATGTCGGCAAGTCTTCGCTCCTGAATTATCTATTGAAAGAAGCGCGTGCAATTGTAAGCGAAATTCCAGGTACTACACGCGACATTATTAAAGAAGAAGTTACAATTGAAGGGATTCTTTTCAAATTGTATGATACGGCAGGAATCCGTTTTACAGATGATATAATTGAAAAAGAAGGTGTCGAAAGAAGCCGTAAAGCTGTAGTTGACGCCGATGTAGTTCTTTTTCTCAACGATTCAACGCATGGTTTCGACATCGACATTTATAGTGAATTGATCAAACTTCAACGGGAAGAGAGAATATTAAAAGTGGCAAACAAAATTGACTTAAAACCAGTAGTTGAGAACATTTTTGACGTTGGAATTTCTGCAAAAACAGGCGAAGGGATAGAAGCTCTTTTCAAGAAATTGAAGGACAAGGCACTTGGAAGTGGAACTTATACAGAGAAATCTGCCGTTGTAACAAATTTGCGTCACTACAATGCACTGAAAAAAGCCAAAGAGCATCTAATAGCTGCAAAGAATTCGATTAATGAAGGATTAAGCGGCGAGTTTTTGGCAGTCGACTTGAGAAATGCCGAGAATTCGCTCGGCGAAATCATTGGCAAAGTAACAACGGATGACATACTCAACAATATATTTGCAAAATTTTGTATCGGAAAGTGAGGTTTCACGTGAAACCGAAGTTTGAGAAAAGGTAATTTTCAAGTTCGCTGTTTCACGTGAAACGGAAAGGAAAGAAGTATGAAAAGTTACGATTTAATTGTTGTAGGCGGCGGACATGCAGGGATAGAAGGAGCTGTTGCCGCCGCGAAAATGGGCTGCTCTGTGGCTGTAATTACGATGGACAAAAACGCATTTGGCCGAATGTCCTGCAATCCTGCCATCGGTGGTAGCGCAAAAGGACATCTTGTACACGAGATCGACGCACTCGGTGGAGTTATGGGAATAATTGCCGATCGCACTGGAATTCAGTTCAGAACATTGAATAAATCGAAAGGTCCAGCTGTATGGGCAGGTCGAAGTCAGAATGATCGCTCGCTCTATACAGCAGAGGCATCACGTCTGGTTCAGTCAACTCAAAATATCGAAATTATTGAAGATTCCGTCGTTGAAGCTTTTGAAGAAAATAGAAAAATTAAAGGAGTAAAAACTGCCAGAGGCATTGAATATGGATGTAAAGCCCTGATCGTTTGTTCTGGTACGTTTTTGAATGGATTGATGTATACTGGATTGGAATCATTTAAAGGTGGACGATATGGCGAGCCGCCGGCAGTAGGCTTGACCGAATCACTTACTAAAATGGGTTTCGAAGCAGGACGCCTAAAAACTGGCACTCCCCCCCGCCTTAAAAAGGATTCAATTAATTGGAAAATACTGGAGGAACAACCTGGCGACAATCCACCTCAACCTTTTTCGTTAAGAACTCCACTGGATGAATTTCCTTACCAGCCTCAACTCAGTTGTTATATAACCTATACTGATACAGAAGTTCATAAAATTTTGGAAAAGGGTTTTGAACGTTCCCCCCTTTTCACTGGAATAATTAAAGGAAAAGGTCCAAGGTATTGCCCTTCAATCGAGGATAAAATTTATCGTTTTTCTGATAAAGAACGACATCAACTTTTCCTCGAGCCGGAAGGTCTCGATTCTGATCTTATTTATATTAACGGTTTCTCGACTTCATTGCCAGAAGAAATTCAACTCGAAGCCCTACGTAAAATTAAAGGGCTGGAAGAAGTTGAAATGGTGCGACCTGGATACGCAGTCGAATACGATTTCTTTCCTCCCTATCAGGTTGATTTAACTCTCGAAACTAAATTGATAGAAGGACTCTACTTTGCCGGACAAATTAATGGCACGTCCGGTTACGAAGAGGCGGCTGCTCAGGGTTTAATTGCCGGAATCAATGCCGCATTAAAAATTCAAGGTAGACCCGAATTCGTCCTAAAACGAAGCGAAGCTTATATCGGTGTATTGATTGATGACCTCGTGGATAAATCGACCGACGAGCCCTACCGAATGTTCACTTCAAGAGCTGAACATCGACTTATTCTCCGTCAGGATAATGCAGATAGGAGGCTGTTGAAATACGGATATCAATTCGGTCTAATACCTGAAGATTTATATAAGGATTTACAGGAGCGGGAAATATTAATTACAAAAGCTAAAGATTTCCTTTCGAACACAAAAATTCATCCCGACGAAATCAATCACTTACTCGAAAACACTGGTTCTTCTCCACTGAACAATTCCGAACAAATTGCCAAAGTTTTGAAACGACCGGAAGTTAAATTAGAAGATTTGTTGAAGCAGCTATTATCCAATCATAGTGAAAACAAGTTGGTCAAAGATCTACTAAACGACGTCAAAGCACTTCTTCAGGTAGAAATCGAAATTAAATATGAAGGATATATTCAACGCCAATTCGAATTAATCGAAAAGATGGAGAAAATGGAAGACCTGCTAATACCTTCTAATTTTAATTATAATAATTTGAAAGCAATATCTGCCGAAGGTCGTGAAAAGTTGAACAGAGTGCGTCCCCGTTCGATTGGTCAGGCGTCTCGAATTTCGGGTGTTTCCCCTTCGGATATTTCCGTTTTATTAGTATATTTGAAAGGCTAAATTTTGAGGTGTTTTTGGATTTACTGGAACAATACCTGAAAGAACTAAAAACATTATTCTGGGAAAACAATATTGTACCCGACGAATATCAGCTGGAAAGACTTGCTCGATTTGCTGAATTGGTTGTAGAAAAAAATTCGAAAGTAAATTTAATCTCCAGAAAAGACACGCAGAACATTATCGAGAATCATGTTTTTATTTCATCTTTTATTTCTGAGTTTATACCCAAAAAAGTAACAAGATTTATTGATATCGGAACCGGCGGTGGATTTCCCGGAATACCGCTTGCCATAACCCGCCCTCTTTTAAAAGGCGTCCTTGTCGATTCAACTGCAAAAAAAATTGATGCTGTTAAAGAATTTATTGACAAGCTTAAACTCACCAATCTAACCGCTGAAAACTATCGCGTGGAAGACGAGGAATTCATTCAAAAATACCACGACGCTTTCGATATGGTTATCAGTCGTGCAACAGTTCCTTTAATCATTCTCTTCCAGTACGCCCTTCCATTAATTAAAGAAAAGGCTTATTTAGTTTCGATAAAGGGCGGAGATTTATCAGAAGAACTAAAAACAGCCACTACCAAATACAAAGCTTATATTAAAAAAGATACTATCTTTGAACTTGCATACAAACCGACCAACTGCCGTAATGAAAAAGGGAAAAAACTGATTATTATTGAGATTTCTAAATAATAGAAAATTTAATACGATTTACATTCTGGCTACCAATGCATAAACCATCTAAATTCATTTTCCCCTACTAACTGCATAATCATTAATTTCTTAGGTTAAATGTGAAAAAGTGGATAAAAAAATTTTAATTTCTGTACACTGAAAAAAATACACTACTGAAGAATTGACTTGTTTTTTACGGAATATCTTTCAAACTGATTTTTTAAGAAATAAGAGTTAATCTTTCATCCTTTAATTACACCTACTGGTTTAAGTCGAGCTACCTTTTTGCTTATGCCAGCACTATGAATAATTTCTACAACTTCCGAAACATCTTTATAAGCATCTGGCATTTCTTCTGCGATCGTTTTTTTACCTTTAGCCTGAACAGTAATCCCCTTCTGCTTTAATTCGTGAATGATGTCTTTTCCCTTTGCAGACTGAAGTGCTTTATGGCGACTTTGCAGTCTTCCTGCACCGTGACACGAACTTCCGAAAGTTTCATTCATTGCCGATTCCAAACCGGCAAGTACGAACGAATAGCGTCCCATATCACCTGGAATTAAGACGGGCTGGCCAACGTTTTTATATTTTTCGGGTATGAATTTACTTCCTGGAGGAAAAGCTCGGGTTGCACCTTTTCGATGCACACAAACCTTCTTCAATTTTTTCTTGCCATTTTTTTCTGTAATTATATGTTCTTCAATCTTTGCAATATTATGGCAGACGTCGTAGACCAGGCTGAATCCCAGTTCATTTTTGGAAATCGAGAAAGTCTTAAGAAAAGTCTCCTTTGCAAGGTGCATAATGATTTGCCTATTATTCCATGCAAAATTGGCTGCAGCTTTCATTGCATTAAAATAGTCTACTCCTTCTTGCGATTTAATTGGAGCGCACGCAAGTTGTTTATCGGGTAAATTAAAGCCGTATTTCTTTTCTGAATTCAGGAGCAATTTCAGATAATCATCACAAACCTGATAGCCAAGTCCTCGGGAACCAGTATGAATTAAGACTACAATCTGATTTTTGAATAAACCGAATTGATGGGCAATATTATCGTCATAAATTTCAGTAACAACATCAATTTCGAGGAAATGATTTCCTGAACCGAGAGTTCCTGCCTGATCGGTTCCTCTTTCAATTGCTCTACTGCTTACGGCGTCGGGATCGGCTCCGTCAAGCTTTCCGTTTTCTTCAGTAAAATTTAGATCTTCTTCAGATCCATATCCATTCTCGACAGCCCAATGCGAACCGTTTATCAAAATTTTTTTGATCTCTTTTTCGGATAACTTTCGTATAGCACCACTTGCACCGACTCCCGTTGGTATTGCTCTGAACAGATTTTCAATTAATTGCGGAATTTTATTGTGTACTTCATCGTAATTGAGATTTGTACGTGCAAGTCGAACACCGCAATTAATATCATAACCGACTCCACCCGGAGAAATAACCCCTTCGTTTAAGTCAGTTGCTGCAACCCCTCCAATAGGAAATCCATACCCCCAGTGAATATCTGGCATTGCAATGCTATACATTTGAATTCCGGGAAGATGTGCAACATTAATCACCTGACGAATCGCTTCGTCTTTGCTTATTTGAGTCAGCAGCATATTTTCTGTGGTATAAATTCTGCCAGGTACAAGCATTCTTTCCTGCGCAGGTATTTCCCATAAATAGTCGTGTATTTTTTCAATTTCATAATCCCCGATTTTCATCTTAAGCCTCATTTAAATTTATTCTTCCCAGATGAATATACAATTCTTTCGCTTATTCATAAAGTGATGAATTATTCCATTTAATAATTTATCTTTATAATGAAAATGAAGAAGCACAATGAGTGGCAACTTCAATAAACGCAAAATAGGGAATCTGGGCGAAGAGATTGCATGCAATTATCTGATCAATTGCGGTATGGAGATTATCGAAAGAAATTATCACTACGGACATGGTGAAATCGATATAATCTGTAAGGAGAATGAAACCATTGTTTTTGTGGAAGTTAAATATAGAAAATCATTCAAATACGGTGACCCGGAACTGGCAATTACAAAAAGCAAACAAAGGCAAATTCGTAAAATTGCCGAAGCTTATCTCTATGAAAAAAATATTTTCGATGTTCCCTGCAGAATTGATGTAATTACAATTCTACATGAAAGTGGAAAAGAACCCGTGCTTAATCACTTTAAAGATGCCTTTTGATTTGAATAAACTTCTTCTCCTACTTAATAACAGCTGATTGCTCTCTCACAACCAAATTTGTCATCAGTTTGTTTTCGTAAAAGGAAAGAATGTTTTGCGACTGTCTAATTATTATCACTTTTAAAGTAACCAGGCAGAAATTTCCACGAATAAATTATATAGCTTTTTTGGTGCTTATGTATCTCTGAATAAAGAGCCTTTTATTTGTAGATCTATTATCGACAGTTATATCAGCCTTTTAGATAATCAATTATTAGTTTCTATTTATTCCTGCATTAATTCCAGCTGCCATCTGACTCAATTTTTATGCACAGCAATTAACCATAATAAAAGTAGCAGCAAAATTTTTAACTTATTCCCCTGTTCATCGGATCTTAGTTTATGTAACTTTTTTACTCTACTGCAAGTCATAATTGGGTATAAAATAAACGTTCTTTTAATAAGTAATTTCAAACACAAAAACCAATGCTATCTCCTTCGATGTGTATACTTATCTAATCTACCACCAAATAAATGCATTAGAAGCCGAAGAATAAATCATCTTCTGCATTTATGTAGGGGATCTAAAGTTTAAGTATATACTTACTTGCAATATTTTCAATGGAAGATGGTAAAACTTAGAATTAATCTGGAGTCACATTAAATCAAGAGTGTAGTTCCTGAAGAAAATACGGGATTTTTATGCGTTGACTCATATTATTTTAAATTTACTCAACGGAGGATAAAGTGAAAAAGTTTAGACTATTAATTTTATTGCACATCGTCCTATCTTCGATTGTGTTTGCTCAACTTGAAAATACGCTCTCAAGAGAGGACAAATTGAATGGACTGTCAAAGATATGGATGGAAGTTACATATAATTTTGCTTTCTTTCATCATGTACCTGATTTGAACTGGGATAGTACCTACAAAGCTTTTATACCAAAAGTATTAGAAACAAAAAGTGACTGGGATTACTATTTAGAATTACAAAAATTCATGGCGCTCTTAAAAGATGCTCACACCCGTCTTTTTCCGCCAGTTGCTTTACGAAAAAAATATTATGGGACTGCAACCAAACAAATTTTGACCCGCCTGATAGAAGGAAAAGTAATCATCACAAAAGTAATATCTGACTCACTTCGACAAAAAGGATTAAAAGAAGGAATGGAAATAGTAGCAATCAACAATACAAATGTTTTTGACTACGTCGAAAAAAATGTGGCACCTTATGTATTTGCATCTACTATACAGGACCTCAATTTGCAAAAATATGGTCATTTTTTGTTGAATGGTAGCGTTACAAAACCAATACAAATTGATGTAAAAGATTTCAGAGGCAAAATTAAAACATACTACATAAACCGCGAACCCTGGATTTTAGAAGAACAACTTTTTAGTGGAAAACAGTGGGATTTTGAAATACTGAACAATAATATTGGTTATTTAAAAACATATAATTTTATTTCGAGTGAACAATTTCAAACAAAATTCGATTCCCTATACAAAATAATTTTAACAACCGATGGATTAATTATTGATGTACGAAACAATATTGGTGGTTCGACACAAGTAGCTCATTATATTTTAAGACATTTTACACAAAAACCATTTAAATCGGTAAATTGGAGAACACCCAAAAATATCTCAGCAAATCGATCATGGGGTAAAAAAATTGAATGGTTAAATGTAGAGGGAAATTTTGTATATCCACACACGGACAAAACAATATACACGAAACCTCTAATTGTATTAGCGGATGAAAGTACATTTTCTGCAGCTGAAGATTTTTGTGTAGCGTTTCTAACAATGGAGCGGGGTAAATTGATTGGTCGCAAAACTGCAGGAAGCTCGGGTAGTCCACTATTAATTAATTTGCCCGGAGAAGCTTTTGCCTCAATATGTACAAAGGAAGATTTTTTCCCGGACGGTAGAGAATTTGTCGGCATCGGCATCTTGCCTGATATCGAAGTAAAGACTACAGTCAATGATATTATAGAAAATAAAGATGCCACGCTGGAAATGGCAATAAAAGAAATAATAAATGAATAGTCTTTTTTCAATTTATAGAAAAAAAGTTTCGCAAAGATTTGTAATTTTTTGTCGGTGTACCACCAGCAGCTTCTATAAAAGTAAGCAAATAAAGATTTAACAGAGCCATTTAAAATGGGAAAATTTATAAAAAATAATCTTTTTATTGAGTTTTCTCAGGATTTGTTCGTTATCAGATATGAATAGTACAAACTAACGTCCCGAAGAGAAAGGGAAATCATAATATGGATGAGTTAGAATTACAGCTGCCAGCATTAGAGCATAAAACAGCAGCAGAAAAATTCAAAAGTGAATTTTTTGAAAACAAGGAATATGTTATAAATGGAAGTGCTTTGTTTGACCGGATGGAATATGAAGAGTGGCTGATACATAATACAAATAATCGCCATGAAAGTACTGTAAATCCTGGCTGGGTAACGGCAACCACATTTTTTGCTGTCAGAAAAAGTGACTTAAAAATTATAGGAATGATTGATATCAGGCATAATCTTGAAAATGATTTTCTGGCAAAGTATGGTGGTCATATAGGTTATTCAGTTTGTCCGAGCGAAAGGAGAAAGGGGTATGCGACAGAAATCTTAAGAATGGGAATTGAATATGCAAAATCCTTGCATATTAAAAAACTAATGCTTGCATGTTTTTCGGATAATATTGCATCTATTAAAACAATTGTAAAAAATGGTGGAGTGTTGACTGAAACAAAAATATATACGGACGACCAACAGGTAAATATGCCTGACTCAAAAGGGAAACTTGTAAATATTTACTGGATTGACTTATGAGTTTTTAATTATAAAAAAAATAAAAAGGAGCGAGCGTAGATATACTAATATGAAAAAGAGTTTTGCAACAAAAGGTGTTTTTCCTCACCAATGAGCTTTTACACTGCTTTTTCCTTTAAGAAATATTTTTCTATCGCCGGAAAAATTAATTAAAAGGCTTGATGTAAAGGAAAACTATAAAGTATTGGAAGTAGTACCGGGTCCGGGTTATTTCAGTATTCCTGTTGCAAGAAAACTAAAAAGCGGTAAACTTTATCTTGCCGACATTCAATCTGAAATGCTGGATTATGCAAAAAAACGATTCGAAAAAAGAAAGATGAAAAATGTAGAATACTATTTGTGTAATGGAAAGACATTTGATTTCAGCGATGATTTCTTTGATGTTATTTATTTAATTACCGTATTAGGAGAAGTTGAAAATAAGGATGCGTACATCAAGGAGTTTTATCGAATGTTAAAAAGAGATGGAATAGTTTCGATTTCTGAACTTGCCGGGGATCCCGATAAGATGAGTATCGAAGAATTAGTTGCTCTCTTTGAAAAGCATAATTTTTATGTTGATGCTCAGTATGGAAACAAAAGAAATTTCACAATAAATTTTAAGAGGAAAAATGGAAAATAAAATTATTGAAAAGTACAACCGGCCGGTTTTCTTTTACGGCCTATCATTGTTAATCCCATGGATTTTATGGTTTGCAGCAGCCTATATCAGCCATATGCCAGAAAGAAATAACCTGTTACTTTTTGCCCAGGCAGGATTGTCCATACTTGGTTTACTGGCTCCGGTATTTGTAGCAGCTTATTTATTTTTATCGAATAAAGAGCTATACAACGACCTGAAAAACAGAATGTTCAGCCAAAAAGGGTTCAGTCCGATATATACTGTGTCAGCTTTTATATTGATTTTTCTATCAATGGTTGCAGCGCAGTTCATATCCCTTGTGTTTGGACATAGCCTCGACCAGTTTCACATTTCAGGTTCACCGAGTTTTACCTCTGCAATATTTTCACCATGGTTCATTCTGCTTTTTGCACCTATTGTTGAAGAATTAGCCTGGCACTCTTATGGCACTGATACATTGCGCAGGAGGTTCAATTTATTTAACACTTCGATTATATTTTCTTTATACTGGGTTTTATGGCATGTGCCTCTTTCCTTTATCAGTGGCTACTATCACAGTAATGTTGTAGCTCAAGGCGTATTGTATTCGTTAAATTTTGTATTCAGCCTGTTTGTATTTGTAATTTTAATGAACTGGCTGTATTATAAAACAAATCGCAATATTTTAGTAGCCGTAATATTTCACTGCTCGGCAAATGTAACGAATGAAATTTTTGCCACTCACCCCGATAGCAAAGTCATTCAAACAGTATTGCTGCTCATTATTGCTATCATAGTTTTAATTAAAGAAAGAGAGATGTTCTTCAGAAAGGATGTAATAAAGTAATAAATCAATCAAGCTATGATAATAAATTAATTTTTTTGGAAAAATATTTAGTTTAATCTGGGAATTCGAAGATGAATAATCCATGGGAAAAGATAGACTTAAATATTTATGAGACTCATATGTCATCAAAAAATGTGTTTCAACTTCAAACACTGAATAAGATTACGAAGGAACAGCTAACAGATTATGATAACTCTTTTATAACCATTCTTGGCATAGCAGGTGGGAATGGACTTGAGCATATAGATTGTGCAAGAACAAAAAAAGTCTATGGTATCGATGTCAATAAAGACTATTTAAAGGCCTGCAGAGAGAGGTATCCGAATCTTAATGAGATTCTGGAGTTGATTCATTGTGACCTCACAAAAGATGATGTCATTTTGCCTGAATCGGATGTTTTGATTTGTAATTTGATAGTTGAATACATTGGAGAAAAAAAATTTGCTAAACTCATTCAAAGAAACAGGAAAAATGTAAAGGTTATTTCTTGTACTATCCAAATCAATGATGGGAACGGTTTTGTGAGCCGTTCCGAAGTTCAGTCTGCTTTTGATTGTTTATCAGAGATTCACAATGATATTGATAAAAATGAACTTGTAAAGGAGCTTGCGGCCATTAACTTCGCCTGTATCAAAGAAATTAATCACCCACTTCCAAACGGTAAACGTTTAATGAGAATCGATTTTCGGAATAATGATGGATAATAGATTCAAAATATATTTTGATTTGCCAGGATTCGTTAAGGAGTAAAGTATGATCCGCAAATTATTCATTTTCACTTTTATTAGCTTTGTCTCGACAGTTTTTGCCCGGAGTAATTCTTACGATATTAAACAGTATGATTTGTATATTCAGCCCGACTTTGTAAACAAAAGCCTTTTCATCTCCACAACGATTCGTGTGAATAATCCGGCACTTCAGGATACTTTTTATTTCGGGCTTAACGATCGTTATGAGATGCCAACGGTCAGATCAAATACATCACCGGTTTCTGTACAAAGAGAAAATGGATGGATTATTGTCGTCTTGCAAAGGCCCGCTAAAAATGTCACTCTTGTAATAGAAACAAAAGGAATAATCGGGAAAAGTGATAGCGAGAACAGGCAGGTAATAACAGATTCGAGCCTTTTTTTACTCTGGTCAGATAGATTTTACCCTATTGATTTTACCCACTGGGCAAAGGTCAAAACCACAATTTTACTTCCTGATAATTTTCTTGCAATTGCTCCAGGAAAACTGATTAGCACAAGAAAAAATGGTAAAATGATTGAGCATACATTTTTAACAACTAATCCTACGGTATGCTTCTCAGTCTTCGCAGATTCAAGATGGATTATGTCGAAAAGGAAAATCAACGGGATAACGATGCAGACGCTCCTTTATCCGGAAAGTCAAAAATTTTTGGAGCAGATTTTTAGTACGAGTAGCGAAATATTAAAATTCTATTCAGAAACTTATTGTGCTTATCCCTTCGACCAGTTCAGTTTTATTACTCTCGATAGCATTTATGCAAGACGAGCGTTTCCGGGATTTGTTGGATATAATCCCGGCTATCTGAAAAAAGAATTCACAACAACTGGATTTGATGCACACGAAACTGCACTTTTGTGGTGGTTCTATACCATGCGGGGCGAAGGGCCGGGGAGTTTTCAATGGACAGAAGGTTTTGGAGACTATGCAGAATTTCTCTATAATGAAAAATATCAAAAACCAATACCAGGAATTTTCCGTTATTTCCGTGAAAAATATCTGTCAATGCCTTCACAGGAAGATGTATTTTACTACGACCTTACAGGAAATACCCCGCAACAGATTGTTCATGGTAAATATCCCTGGCTTATGCATCTTATCCGTTATAGAGTAGGCGACGAGAAATTCAGAGAAGCGATGAAACTGATTTTTAAGAAATTTCGATTTCGAACATTTACCATGGAAGAGTTCATCGGTGTTTTGGAAGCAGGATGTGGACAAAAGCTTCAATGGTGGAAACAGGATTGGCTGGAAAGAAAAGGTGTGCCTTCAATTACATTCAAATCGGAAATTTTATCAAGCGACAGTTTATACATTATCAAATGTATTTTTACACAAGTCGCAAACCTTTATTATTTACCTATCGAAATAAGAATTGAAACTGAAAAGGGGCCTGAGATAAAAAAAGTGAATATCAGTGAAAGACAGGCAATTTTTACTTTTGAATCTCGTGAAAAACCTACTAATATAACGATTGATCCAAATAACTGGCTTCTAATGAAAATAATCGAGTTGAACTGAGTATTAATAATCTTTTAATCTGACTTTATTGTGGCAAACAAATTATGTAGAGGATTTATATAAATTCTGAGTTGAAAGGAATAAAAAGGGCACACAAGATTTTGTGATTTAAGCTAACATAAAAATCATAAGAAATAGGAAAAGTTTCACTAAATTAGAATATGCAATCTACCTTAAAAAAGCGACAACAAACTATAAAGCACTATCAGAAATTATTGTGCGTTTAGTCTATACAACAATTGATGAAAATATCAAAATAGCAAACAAATATATACAATAGTAAACAACCTTCCTGCTGGATAAAATTAAGACCTTAGTAAACTTTAGGTAAGAAGATTGTGTTTTTATTTACAAACTAATTAAAGGGGCAAATATGAAAACAACGCGCAAGAATTTTATAAAAACCTCGCTTCTTATTACCGGTGGAATTTTATTGGAGGGAAATAAGTTTTTCGTAAAAGCAGCACAGCAAATTTCGGGATTTAGAAATCTAAATGAAAATATCGGTATCTATACAGAAAAAGGGGGTACAATCGCCTGGTACGTAAACGACGACGCTGTTGTTGTTATCGATGCACAGATGGACGATTCGGTACGCAATTTCTATAAAGGACTTAAAAACAAAACAAGTCGTCGTATCAATTTCTTAATCAACACGCATCATCATAGAGACCACACTGGTGGTAACCATTTTCTGAGAGAATTTACAGACAAAATAGTGGGACATGAAAAATGCCGGGAAATGCAACAAAAATTCTACGGCAACAGCGATACTCCCCAAGCTTATGCGGATATTGTTTTCGAAAATGAATGGACTGTCGACCTGGGAAAAGAAAAAATCCATGCAATTCATTTTAATCCAGCACATACCGCTGGCGACATCGCCGTTCGTTTTGTAAACTCGAATATTGTTCATATGGGCGACGTTGTATTTAACAATACTTACCCCTATATTGATTTTCCGGGAGGATCAAACCTTTACCAATGGATTGAATTTATTAATAAAACTCTCGCATTGTACGACGACAATACAACTTTTATTTTCGGACACGCCAACAATGACGAAAATGTGATCGGTAAAAAAGAGAGCTTGCTTCAAATGAAAAATTATCTGACAACACTCCTTGATTTTGTAGATAATCAGATTAAAACAGGTAAATCGAAAGAAGAAATTATTAACGCAGAAGAAATACCAGGATTTGCTTTCCTTAAAGAACGCTGGAATGGCGCGCGACGCATGAATCTTGAAAGCGCTTATGAAGAAATAATAAAAAGAAAATGAAAAGAATAATTCTATTTTGTCTGATCATTACAACTTTTTTTACAGTGGCTTGTGAAGAGGAAAAAAAACAACCACCCGAAATTCCTTTATCCACTCTTTTGGCTGCAGACGATACTCTAATTTTCAAGAACAAAAAGCTGATACTGAAAACCAGTATCTGGTACAATAAAATGCCTCCAATTCCAGAAGCCACTCCTAATTTTAATATTCTATTAACACTTCAAACTACGGACTCGAGTTTAATCGATTTCCCTGTTGATATAGTCGCTTACTACTTAATCCGGGATAATCAAGTGTTTGCTGGACTGACCAGCGAAGAGATCTATCCGAATAATTTTCCTTATAAATATGAAAAAATTGGACGCGACGGTCCTCCCGACTGGGAATACGAATCAATAACTGTAGTTGCACTGGTAACTTTAGAGGGGAAGCAATCTTTATTAAAAGCAAAAAATCAATTTATCGATGTGGCTTATTGAGAACTAAGTTGAATCAATATTAAAATCTCTTCTATTAAAGACAACGCGGAAAATTGAGCCTTTATTCTTTTTACTTTTTAGCGTAATTATAGCTCCATTAATGTTACAATAATTTTTAACGAGTGCAAGACCGAGCCCATTGCCTTCATATTTTCTTGAATATCCAATTTCCTCCTGCATAAAAGGTTTGAAAAGCTCCCTCTGGAATTCATCAGACATTCCAATTCCAGTATCCGCCACATCTACAAACAGTTGATTCCTTTTATTTCTATCAATGATAATTTTTACACTCCCTTTTTCGGTATATTTAATTGCATTGTCGATCAAATTCGCAAATATCTGAACAACACTATATTCATCACCAAGAATTTTTGTGTCATCAGTTTTTTTCTTAAGCTCAAAATTGAGATTTTTTACACTGGCAAAGTTCTGATACTCGTTATAAAGCAATAAAAGTCTTTCATAAAGGTCAAATTCCTTAAATAACGGTTGGTATGATTTTGTTTGCAACTCAGCCATATTAAGAATTAAATCGATCGTGCGTATCAACCGTTGACTGGAAATTTCGATGCCGTTAAAATACTCATTTGATTCGTTCGTTTTTTCGGGAAGATTTTCTACAATAAAGTCTTTTATCAACGAAACATAACCCAGTATTCGATTTAACGGCGAGCGTATTTCGTGCGATATTTGCGCAAGAAATGCAGATTTAAGCTTTTCAGAGTGCTCCGCCTTTTCCTTAGCAATTAATAATTGGTTTTCATATTGCTTTCTTTCAACTATTGCTTTTGTTATCGACAAAATATGCGGTTCGTTCTTCAGATAAATTATTTTAGCCGACATAAGAGCCGGGATTAACGTTCCATCTTTTGCTCTGAATAACGACTCAAGATTTTCAACAATTCCATTCTTCATTAGACCTGCGATCAATTTATCCCTGTCCTCTGGTATTGCCCAGATATTTATCTCAGACGAAAGTTTACCAATAACATCTTTTTCTGTATAACCCGTCAAGCGAGTAAACCCTTCGTTAATTTCAACATACTCGCCATTTAGTTTATTAATGTTCACTGCATCGGGACTGGTATAAAATGCTGCTTTAAATTTCGTTTCGTTTGCTTCGGCTTTCTCTTTGGCTTCAATTATTTCTTTCTCATATTTCTTCCTGTCACTTATATCTCTTACAATGTCGGAATGAATAATTTCACCATTATATTCAAATGATGTAACCGATATTTCTACTGGAATAATAGTTCCATCTCTGGTTTTGTGCTCTGTTTCAAACGTATAACTCCTTCTTTCAATTGACTTTTCCCAGTGTTGCTCCCAGTTTTCTTTTTTAACATGCGGATCGATATCAAAAACTGTTTTGGAAAGCAATTCTTTTTTTGTATAACCGAGTTCTTTACAGGCAGACTTGTTTGCATAGATTATTTGTCCCTTTGAATTAACCCAGAAAATTGGGTCGTGCGCATATTCAATCGTTTTCTCAATTGCTCTTAATTTTTCTTCTTTCTGTTTGCGTATGGTTATATCCGTATTTGCAAAAACACATGTTTCAATTTTACCATCGTGTGTTAATTTAGGATAAATTCTGGCAATGGTTATAATTTCCTTACCATTCCTGTCTTTGTATTTGATTTCAACATCTTTAAACTTTTTGCCTTTATATATTTCATCGACCAACTTCTTCACATAATCATTTTCATATTTCTTACGTTTTATAATTATTGGGGAGCTGATAAAATTCGATACTTTTTTTGAATCTAATTTTTCGAGATTACCAAAGACTTTTTCGGCAGCAGCATTGAGATAAACAAAGTTCAAATTCCTATCGACAGTAAAAATAATATTAGGTGAATTGTCGACGGCACTTTTGAATTGAAACTCGACCTTCTTTGATCTTTCTTTCTCTTCAATCATCTCTGAAATATCGTACAAAATTCCATTAACTACATGGTGATTATCTATCTTCGTTAATTTTGCAATGTCTCTAATCCATCGGATCGAACCATTTTTGTGTAATATTCGATAAATTAGATTAGCCGTATGATTCTTCTTTTTGAACAATTGTTCTCTTTTTTTCTTGAATAGTTTTATATCCTGTTTATAAATTATTTCACTCCATTTTAATTTGCCGGATATAAAATTCTTAGCAGGATATCCGGAGACTCTCATTGCTTCGCCTTCTAAATAAATAAAACGATTTTCTGTCAAATCGAACTGATACAAAATTCCATCGAGTCTTTTCGTCATAAGACGAACGACAATTTCTTTATTGGTCAGCTTCGTTTTTATTTTCCCTATGTTATCCGACTTTTTCAATATTAATATTTAATTTTCTCTAATTATTATCGGACGCATTGAATTTAACTTAAATTAATACAAAAATCATTATTGCTAATTACGAATAATAAATTTAATTTGAAGTGAGGTAATCCATTCAAAAATATGAGGGGCGATGAAAAGGTTATTGTATTTATGTTTATTTCTTCTAATTTCATGTTCAGAAAGCTCTGATATTGTAGCTCCAGTTCTTTACAACGTAGAAAAATCAAGCACAGCTACAATAAAATTAGGAATCAAAAATTATGCATATATCAACAACGAACTAAAAATCCTTTTTCTTGAGGTACCGTCTGATTCAAGATGCCCAATTGGAGTAGAGTGCTTCTGGGAAGGAAATGCAGTCGTTCGTTTAAGAATTGTGTTGGGTTCAGAAAAAAGGACTGTCGACCTTAATACTTTCAGGTCGTTCGGATATTCTTATTCGATTGGAAATTATTTAATACGACTCAAATCGTTGTCCCCTTATCCGGTCTATCCTGACTCGATTAATCCAGAAGAGTATGTAGTCGAACTTGAGATACTTAATTCTCCTAATCCAATTCAAATTGAAAGCATAAAAGAACTCGAATTATATAAGAAAGATCCTTACGTTATTAACAAGATGGAATTATTGGACGATAAATTAATCCTTCAAGTATCATACAGTGGCGGGTGTAGAAAGCATGAATTTTACACTCTTTGGTATTATCCACCATGGTCTTCCGTATCAGATGTAAATCTTTATTTAATGCATGACAACAATGGCGATATGTGCGAGGCGTATTTAAGTGATACCGTATTCATCGATTTAGGACCCATAAAACAATATTTTCAAAGTATGAATATCGATGGTGTAGCTCTACACGTTCATAACAATCTGGAATTATATGATTCGATCAGGTACAATTTTTAATCGAGAGTAAAACGGACGAGTTTTATTTTCTTCCCATCTGCGATGTGCTGATTTTCATATTTTGTGCGGATTTTTTCTTCTTCACTCAGATTTTCTTCCGAATAGAGGTCTTTAAGAGCTTTGATCAACTTAAGATTTTCCTCTTCAACAACAGAAAGCGTATATTCGTAAAGAGTGTCGTCATCGGTCTTTAAACTGATAACGGCACCTGGAGTCATAATTTTTTTATAAACTTCAAGAAAGCGCGGATGTGTAAGCCTTTTTTTCATACTGCTGCGACGGGGATACGGGTCGGGAAATGTAATCCAGATTTCTTCGGCTTTCATTGTTTTGAATACTTCGTCGAGGCGTTCAATGTAGGAAATTAAAAAGGCTGCGTTTTTAATTCCTTTATCATCGGCATTTTTAGATGCATTCCAGATACGAGCCGCTTTCCTGTCAATTCCGATAAAATACCTGTCGGGATAAAGTTGCGCCAGATTAATTGAATAATCCGCCTGTCCGCAGCCGAGTTCCAGCGTTACTTTTTCGGTATTATTCAGGTAACTCCTCAGCTTTTCCTCTACGTTTTCCGATTTAGCATCGAACACATTTTCAAACGTTCTAACTTCGAGTAATTTTCTTAATTTTCTTCTCGGCATAAGCAAATTCTTTTTTGAAAAATAAAATTAAACATTTCGAAAGAAATTCTTATTGAAATTTCTTCTAAAAAAATTACTATTTTTAATTATCCTCATCCGAAAAAGAAAAAAAGGGGGTACTTAAATGTGTTATGGTTTCGAGACTAAAATAGAAGCGGCTATTCTGATAAGAAAACTTCTCGAAAAAAAATATAACGTCGAGGCAAAAGAACTCGACGAATCGTTTAAGAAAATAAACATCCGACCAAACGATAAAATTCTATGTGTTTATAAAGAGGGTAATAAACTCCAGATAAGCCTGATTAAATGGGGAATTAAATTCGGTAAGGATAAACCGAATATTGTCAATTCGAGGAGCGAAACAATTAAAGAAAAAAAATTCTGGAATGACCTGTTTACAAATAATCGATGCCTTGTACCGATGACAAGTTTTTATGAATGGATCGAGGTAGACGGCAAAAAAGTTCAGCATAAAATTTATATTTATAACGAAGAGTATTTTTTTGTGCCTGGAATAATGTATAAAGACAAAGACAACAATCTTTCTGTATCAATTATTACAACGACGCCGAATAAATTTATAGAACCTTTTCACAACCGTATGCCAGTATTGCTGGAACTCGACGAAGCATTACAATTTATAGACGAGTCTGCAATCGAATCATTAAAAAGACTCAGACCTTATCCTCACTCAATTAAAATGAGAAAAGAAGTGGCCGTTTTGCCGATACGAAAAAAGAAAGTAAGCGAGGTAAAAAAAGACTAAACTTAGTATATTTGAAATCGAATTTCGAGGATATAATGGAAATTTACGACAAATTAAAATCAATACGGGAAAAGTTTGAAGAAATTAACACCAAACTTACCGATCCCGAGGTGTTATCGGACCAGAAGAGGGTTATTTCCCTTAGTAAGGAACGCAGAGACCTGGAAGAAATTGTAGCCGCTTTCAGCGAATACGAAAAAGTACTCAAAGAAATCAACGGCAACAAAGAGATAATAGAAACTTCATCCGATAAAGAATTAGTAGAAATTGCCGAAATCGAATTAAAGGATTTGAACAAGAAACTTGAAGAGCTCGAAGAGAAGATAAAATTATTGCTCATTCCGAAAGACCCGAACGACGACAAAGATGTAATTGTTGAAATACGAGCAGGAACAGGCGGCGAAGAAGCAGGATTATTTGCCGCCGATTTGTATCGGATGTATTCGAGATATGCCGAAAAGCGCGGCTGGCACAAGGAACTGATTGATATCAACGATACAGGTCTGGGCGGTATAAAAGAAGTTGTCTTTTCGCTCTCTGGTACAAACGTTTACGGAGACATGAAATTCGAAAGTGGTGTTCATCGTGTTCAACGAGTGCCGGAAACTGAAGCCAGCGGCAGAATTCATACATCCGCCGCATCTGTAGTCGTTCTGCCAGAAGTTGAAGATGTCGACGTTGAAATCGACCCAAATGATTTACGCATCGACGTCTACAGAAGTGGTGGGGCCGGTGGCCAAAATGTAAATAAAGTGGAAACCGCTATCCGTATTACACACCTGCCTACAGGACTTGTAGTTCAATGTCAGGACGAACGTTCGCAGCTCAAAAATCGACAAAAGGCAATGAAAGTATTAAAAGCTCGCCTTTACGATATGAAAATGCAAGAACAGATGTCCGAAATTTCTGCACAACGTAAATTGATGGTACGCAAAGGCGATCGGAGCGACAAAATTAGAACTTACAACTTTCCTCAAAATAGAGTTACCGACCACCGCATTGGTCTGACACTTTATAATCTCGATTCAATTATGGAAGGTGAACTCGACGAGTTGATTGAAAAACTTAAGATTGCCGACCGCACAGAAAAATTGAACATGGCTGGTAGTAGTCGTGACTAAAAAGAAAAAAGAAGATGAACGGTATAATCCTCGATGTCCTTTTTGCAATTCAAACGCTACTTTGATTCTAAACCCCCCAAAATATAACCATCCCGACAACGAGTGGCTCTGCCTTCTTTGCGGTAGAATTTTTACAGAGAATAAAAAGAAGAATCCAGACTTGTATAATTCTTCCAGGGAAAACTAATTGCCATTTCCGGTATAGCCGTAATTTCAATTCATAGAAAGCTACTCATCGTATTTCCGATAAAAAATTAATAGTAGCTTTGAAAAGTTTTTAGAACACCTCCTTTACAATAATTTTAGATTACAACTTATTTAAAATTTATATCTAACATATAAAGTTTATTTGTTGATTGTTTATTAATCTACTATTTTTATACATAAAACAGATTACTTTTATGTATACAATCGAGTATTTAAAGAAGAAACTACATACAAACGGCAATATTAAACTTACAGAAGTTCGTTTAACAAAAAGATTGATAAATAAAGAAGAATACGACCCACTGTTAATTTATAATTTTGGTTCTGTCTGGTCGATTCCCGACGCAAAAATAAAATTTGGTAACGAGAGGCGTAATATAAAAGACGCAAACAGGCCGGTCGTTTTGTTATCAAAAGTAAATCAATTTAACGCAAAGAGTGAAATTGAAGTAGCACCTGGCACTTCATTATACCACAGACCATCAGAAACAATTTTAGTAGCAAAGGTGCCTCCAGAAAGATTAAGAAACACCACTTACTTCCTTTTACATCATAGACAAACTATCTCAATAAGATCGCTACGCAAAAAACTTCCCGATTTAAGTTACTCATTAATAAATGAACTAAAAAAAATACTCGATAAAACAAATGCAACTAATGAAGGATAATATAACCGACATAATTCGAAAAATAATATCAGAAGATTACAATCATACTGATATTATTGAACTCGACAATCAGATTAATAATATGCTTCATAAGTGGATAAAAGACACTAATAAATTTATTGAAGCTGAATTAATACAAGATTTCAAGCAAAATGTAATGCAGTCCCTGTGGGAATCCTTTTCAAAAAACGAAATCTGGAAAGAAAAAATCGTGCCCTCTGAAGACAATGATAAGATTATGATTTCGTATGTCTATTCAATTATTAGAACTTGCTATAGAGAATCGATCGATAAATCCAGTTTTAAAGACGTCATCAATCTCCGCTCTTCTGTCATAAAAGCCTTAGAGACACTGGTAGAGAAAAAACTAATCATCAAAGAAAATAAATTCAACGAATTTTATTATTCCGTGAATAATAAAAAAGAAAAAAAGATTTACGACGGAGAAGTCGAATTCAACCGCCTCTTCATTGTAAGACAAAATAGCTCAAATGGCTTAGGTAAAATTAGTTCTCAGGCAGTTTATGAGGCAGTTTGGGAGATTCTAAAAAATTTAGAAAATTATTATTTGTCCCTCTCTCTTATCATTGAAATCATAAAGAATAACAGCGACGTTAACAGTTTTAAGTTACTGCCGCTGGAAAATACAACTGATAATATGGATGAAAATATGAATGTTTTAGCTGAAGATCGTTTAATAGTAGAAAACGATGCTATTTCAATTACTACTGATGCGAACAAGTTTATTGATTACTGCAATGCTAAATTGAATTACTATCTCTCAAATAAACAAAAAGCTGATTACTATAAAATCTGTTTTTATCTCTATTTTAAATCCGGATTTACTTATTCAGAAATTCGCGATTTCTTAGAATTAAAATTCAATAAAAACATTTCGATTCAGACCGTAAAAAATTATATTTCCGATTTTTTTAACATACTCGATTTTAAGAAAGACTATAACATTGACGACAAAGAGCTTATGGAATTAATTGATGCATATATGAGCCACATCGCAAATGAATTTAATCTTATAGAAGAATAAAATTGATGCAGGAATAAATATGAACAAAGAACACAAATACATAGAATTTATGCTGAACCCTCCCGAAGTATTTGAAGAAGGACAGGTTTGGAAATCTCCTTCGAAAAGACTCGAGTTCGTCATAACAGAAGTGCTAAACAAAGAGATTGTGCGAGCAGCGTTTATTACGTCAATTAAAGAAGTAGTTGATAAAGGAGATGTTTGTTTGACAGAAGATCCTGTTATGTCGGAAGTTTTCGCTGTAGAAAAGTTCGTGCTTCGAATAACAGATAGACCGATACCGACCAAGTACTTGACTGTTTACGAAGGGAAGGTTACACCAGAAACGCTGAAGAAGATAAAAGCATCGCTCAAAAATAAAACGTACGACTATGACGAGCTTCAGCGGGTATTTATTGATGAACTGCTCGAAGATTTAGAGCCCTATTCAATGGAGGCTCTCGAAATCTATGAAGATTCACTTCCCCGCATCTTTCCGATCAATCTACCCTATGTAGAAAACTACTCAATCGAAAAGAAAATTCGTCTCGCTGCCAACGACTTTGCAACCGAAGAAAAAGATCTGGAATTCTGGAGAAAGGAAAGAGATTCGCTTTACAGGCACGAATTGCCCTTTGAAATTCCTGGTTTGCTCATAAGAATTTCAAACGTCGATAATGTCTACTATTTAATTATTGTTTCGAATCAATTCAAAAAAATCGACAAAATTAATATTACCGAAGAAAATGGTTCTTTTCTAAAGATGGAAAATCTTGAAATTCCTGATTCAAACAGAATTGCCATCCCAATAAATAAAGCTTTTAACGAGGATTTCCCATACAATATCGAAGTAATAATTGACAGCAAGGTTTATTCTCTTTCTTTTGTAGTGAATTATGATAAACAAAATTGAAGAATTGCTTCAGAGAGGAAGATTTAGCGAGGCTACTAAATTTTGTAAAGAACTAATTTCTTCTAAATCGCTTAATCTCGACGACGAAATTCATTTTCAAAACGAACTTAAGAATATCTTCCAACTTTGGGAAAATTTTAAAACCAATTCCATCGGGGAAACATATTTACCTGTTGTCGACCTCAACTTGCAGAATGGCAGCCTCCTTAAAATTAAATGCTCTTACGACAACTATAACGATATTATTGTAAATGAAGAATGGACGGAATTATTAATTCAAACTTTACCCGACTTTATCGAGCTCTATCTTAAACGAGAATTCCCTGAATTGCTAATTTTAGATTGGAACTTAAATTCATTAAAGTGTGGACTCAAAAAAAACTCCTCCTCACAAACTAAATACGAGATTGACGGTCGTTCCTTTTTTTTGCCTCTCTTCTTTGCTGCTATCTCTCTTTTGACAGAGCAAAAGGTGCCCGAAAATTATTGTTTCACCGGAGATGTAGTAAAAGACAACAATAAATACCTGCTTAAAAAAGTTAGTGGTGTCGATCTAAAAAAAAGTGTAGTTGAAGAAGAATTGCCTGACACAAACAATTTCATTTATCCCGATGATACAACGAGCGATTTATCAGAACTCGTTAAAAAAATTTTCGCCGAAAAAATAAAAAATATAGTCAACTCGCCTTTAATCAAAAGATATTTTTTGCTCGAAAAAAGAAATGCCACATCAAATTTTGGTCTACATAAATTAATATCTATCAAAACAAAACCGCGCGAAGCCTTAAAAATAGAAGACTTTCCTGCAATAGCTGAATTTTTACACCACAATATTGAGATTCTAAAAGATGAAGGGACGGGAGTAATTATCGATGGTCCAGCACCAATTGTAGTTTATTCCATGATTTCAAGTTTTACAGAAATATTTAACTCGCTGCCTAACTTTTTTGCTATTACCTATACCTCTGCCCCTGTTACTAATCCTGAATTTAAGCACAATGCTATTGTAATTAAAACTTCTAAGGTTGGCGCTTCTAAATTGAAAGCCGGGCAAATTCTTCAGTACAATTAATTTTTTCTCTCATTATAATCTACCATTCATTGTTGCCTTTGAAGATTATAAATTTTTTTTGAGCACAATTTTTATTTCCACTTTCATATTTGTTTTTCTATTTTTATATTGCAATTGATACTATTAAAGAGGGTTTATGGAAAAATTAAATTACTTCCCATTCAATTTAGCATCTTCAGACTATTCAAAAAAATATTTATTTATTTTAATCCTTCTAAAATATCCGTTAAAACTCCCAACCCCGATTACCTGATAAATTAAAATCATGAAAAAAAAATTACGATTTTTATCAGGATACCATAATCTTATTTTTTGAAAATTTTCTTCTTCTGGACTCTTAATTAAATACAAATATAAACGAGGTATAAAAATGCCAATCGAAAAAACTTATGAGTGCGAAGTAGTTACGCCAATGTTTTTGGGAGGCGTTGACCCTACAAAAGTTGAATTACGGGCGCCTTCTGTTAAAGGGGCTTTGCGTTACTGGTGGAGAGCTTTGCACGGCAACTTGAATATTAAGGAACTTCACAGAAAAGAAGCAGAAATTTTTGGCAGCAGTCACACAGACTACCAATTAAAAAGCAAAATAAGCGTGCGTACAAAAACTATTAAACTTAAAAAGGATTGTAAGCCATTTAAAAGCGACAATCTAAACACTATAAAATATATGTCTTTTGGTAAATGGGAAACTGGAAATAATGGAGAATTTCATGAGTACTTTGATGTAGGCGGTAAATTTGAAATTATTATAAAATATGACGACCAACTTACTAAGGAACAGATCGATTCAGTAGAACAGGCTTTAGCTCTCGTTTTTATGGTAGGCGGACTCGGTTCAAAATCCCGAAATGGCTTCGGACGCTTTTCAATTACTAATTTAAATTATTCTATTGATAACGTTTTTGACTGGATTGGAGAAAGAAAAGAATATCCTCCCGCTGATTTTACTGCTTTTTCTGAAAAAACAGAAATATTTTGGTTAGATGACAACAACTCCTCTATAGACGCTCTAGTTAGTTTAGGTAATTCATATAAAGATATCAGAAAATTTTTAAATACTTCAGAGCGTAGTTATATTGGTAGTCCTTTTAAGAATTCAGCTTTCAATATTGAAAGACATGGCAAACCTCTTTTCTTATCAGTTATAAAGAATCAGGATAATACTTATTCCGGATGCATCTTTCTTATTCCTTATAATTATTGCAGTGGTTATGAGGTAAAAGGTATATCGAAAGAAGACTTACTAAAGAATTATAATGAAGCAATTAAAAGAATAATAAATTATATAGAATCCGCTGAAGGAGAAGAAGAATGAAAGATTTTCTTTTTGTACTTACAATTTCTCCGGTTCAATCTTTTATTGCCCAGGCCAGAAAAACAAAGGATTTATACTCGGGCAGTAAAATAATATCGGACTTAGTTAAAACAGCTCTCGAGAAGTTTAACAAAGAGGATATTATCTTTCCCCACAAATCGAACGGAAGTTTGCCGAACCGGTTTGTAGCGCAAGTCAAAGCTTCGAATTCCGAAGAAATTCAAAAACTCGGAGAAGAAATTGAATCGGATATACGAAACAAATTTTCTAAAATATCAGAAGAAACGATTAATAATTACCTCAACAACAATTTACCGGAATCTTACAAAAATCAAATTGATTCTTTTTTAGAAATTTACTGGACAGCTTATGAGTGCAAAGGGGATTTCCGCACCGATTATGAAAATGCAGAAAAATTATTAGCAACGCAAAAGAACTACCGCGGTTTTAATCAACTGGTTGAAACTGGAAGAAAATGCTCTGTCTGTGGTCAAAGAAATTTTATTGTAATTAACAACAACGAATCAAAACTGCCGCCTGAAGTTTCTTTTGGTCTGAATCGAAATGAAGGGCTTTGCGCAGTTTGTTTTACCAAACGATTCTACCAGACAAAAAACTACCCACCCACAGCCGAAATTGCTCTATACGACTCTCTGGAAAAAATTGAAAAGGATTTTTCGCATAACGGAATCGAAATACTTCAGAAGTATAAAGAAATCTTTAGAGAAAACTTCGACGAACAACTTTTATTCGAAGAAAATCTCGATGCTAATTACTTTTCGAAACAGGGTCTGAAAAGGTTTATTCCAAAGCTCGAAGAAATAAAAAATTCTTACGCAGAAATAAAAAAGGTTGCTGCAAAGCAAAATCTAAAATTCACTCCCTACTACTCTTTGGTTATGTTCGATGCCGATTGGATGGGCGATTGGATTTCGGGCAAATTTATAAAAGACAATGTAAACCTAATTGAATTTCAAAAAAACTTGTCAGAGGCTCTCAATAAATTTTCACAAAAATCTCAGCTCGATAAACCCATCGGTGCCACTGTATATGCCGGAGGCGACGATTTTATGGGCTTCTTTAATTTGAATCACGTCTTTAAGAAACTCGTTGAATTGAAAAAAGAATTCGACACTCAAATTAATTCATCTATTGAGTCGTATTCAGAAAAAAAGATTACTTTTACAGCCGGTATCTTAATTTCTCATTACAAAACACCTCTAAATGTTGTCATCGAAGAATGCCGCCGCCTCGAAAAAGAAGCCAAAGATATGTTCGACAACAAAAACGCCTTTGCCATTTCTGTTATAAAACATTCGGGCGAAATTAATAAAGCCTTCTTCCAGTGGTTCGATTCCGAAAATCAGTTCGTTATGAATTATATTGAGCAACTTACGTCCCTCTTATCCAGAAATCTTATCTCAAATTCTTTCATTAAGAATTTTGAATCTGAATTCTCGAGAATTAACCGCGAAAAACAGCTCGAAAACGACGCTTTATATCTTACAGAATTGAAACGACTTATTAACAAATCGAAAACCGGAAGAACTAATAAAGAGCTTGCTGAGGAAGTCTACAAAAACGTCGAAGCTCTCTTTATGGCTTCCAGTAATGTCAATAATTTCATTTCAGCTCTGAATATTGCCGACTTTATTTCAAAATATATCAATGGGAGCAATAATGAAAATAAAAATTGACGCCATCGATACACTTTTCTTTAAAGATGGAAAACCCTTTTCGATGGGCGAGGAATCGTGGGCTAATGGCATTTTTCCGCCTGCACCATCTGTATTTTATGGCAGTCTACGTACTTCCTATTTTTCAAAAAATCTGTCAGAATTCAAAAAAGTTAACACGCCCGAAGATCCAACTTTTAATCTCAAGATAAATAAAATTTCTTACTGGTCGGAAGACGAATTCTTCCCCGCTCCTGCCGACCTTGTTACCGATAATTCAAATAAAAACAATCCCGATTTATTTAAATTAACACTTAACGACAAGCCTAAATATGGAAATTTTCCTCTTCCAAAAATCCTGGAATACAAAGGAAATTTATCAAAAGTAGAAAGACCCGAAGAATACCATTTAATCAGCTCCTTTTCGATGAATAAATATCTTTCCGGCGACTTCGAAAAAATAACCTCCGTTAAATTAAACAAGTTTATTACAATTGAACCGAAGGTAGGTATTGGTCGTAGCAATACTACAAGATCCGCCGCCGAGAGCATGATCTATCGCGTTGGAATGAGACGCCTCGAAAATAAATCTTCTCTTTCATTTTTACTCGATTTCGAAGGTCTGAGCATTTCAGAGGAAGGGATTCTTAATTAGGCGGCGAAGGAAAAGCAGCTAAATATTCTCTCTTTAAGGACGACGAGAATTTAATTTCTAAACCCGTCCTATCCTCAAACATCGTAAAATTATATCTGCTTACACCGGCTATATTCGAAAACGGCAGTCTGCCGAATCTCGAAAAGCCCCTCTTCAAAAAATATAATATGAAACTCCTTACTGCTGCTGTTAGCGGTTATAAATCAATTGGCGGTTTCGACATCCAATCCAATCAACCCAAACCTATGTACCGCGCAGTAAAAGAAGGTTCTGTTTTCTATTTTTCCTTTGAAGGCGATTCGAATGATCTGCTTGATGATTTCTTCCTTGCTTCTATCTCCGATTTCAACTTAGACAAACAAGGCTTTGGCATAACATTAATCGGAAATTATAAATGAAAACTGTAATTACATCTGTCGGCACAAGTTTAATTTCTCAATTTCTCAAAGAAAAAAATGATTTCGTCGACTTTATTGACGATATGGAAAAACTACGATACGACGAAAATTATATTAAAAACAACGAACGCAGAATTAACAATCTCAAAAGTAAGTTGAAAGATTTCCTTAATACCAACTCAGATTACTCTGCTGAAGTTTCTAGCACGCTGAAACTTAAAGAAAAAATAAACGAAGAAGTTTCGATATTACCAGTAACTACAGACACACTACTTTCAAATATCTGTGCCGATGTAATTTCGGACCATTTACTCAGTCGTTATAATATTTTTACCGACGAAAAAATATTAATTAAAGGGCTTCAGGTTTTTGACGAAAGAGTATTCATCAAAGAAGGAATTCCCAATCTCATTGACCGCCTCGATAAATACAGCGCTCAGCCGAACATCTACCTCAATTTTACTGGCGGCTACAAAGGCGTTATCCCTTATTTAACTCTTTGGGCACAGGTTAATAACGTAAAGATGATTTATCTCTATGAGGAAAGCAATTCATTGCTTGAAATTCCTCAAGCTCCTATTGATATCAATTGGGGACTTTTTGCCAAGTATTATAAATTACTTCTTCAACTCGAAGATGGATTGGAAATTTCTAAAGAAGAATTCTTCCGAAAGAATAATCTCTACAATTCAGATTTTCCCGACGTTATCGAAGAATTAAACGAAGATAAATTCAGCTTTATTTCATTAAACAGCGTCGGCGTAATTTTTCTTAAAAAGTTCAATCGCTTTAACATCTTCTTTCTGCCTGTAAATTCGAAATACTTTAACGAAGACCCAAACAAAAAATTGCAGTTAAACAGAGCAATTTCTGACCTTATTACAAAAATTGATGCTATCTCCGATAAGTTCGATACTTATCTGGATATAGACCTCAAACACGCAAGACTTAAAGATAACACTTATATCTTTAAGTACGCACATGGTAGTCTTCAAATCAGAATTCATTACAAGTACCAGAATAACCGGCTTACTGTTTTCAATTATCTTTTTGTTCAATCTACAAGCGACGACCATGAATATTCAAAAATATTTAACAATGAATACGAACAATTAAAAAACTCTGAATTAAGCTGTATACCATTACAAAAGGAGATATAAACTATGTACAACCAAAAAAAACTTTTCGTATTCCGTGCTATTACACCATTACATGTCGGAAGTGGCAGCGAACTTGGAATAATTGATCTTCCGATTCAAAGAGAAAAACATACGGATTTTCCAAAAGTCGAGGCCTCTTCGCTCAAAGGGAGTTTAAGAGAGGCATTCGAAAAAAAATTAGGCTACGATAATCTCGACGTTCATCTCGTTTTCGGCTACGACGAAGATTCCGACAGGAAAGGTGAAGTCAAAAATCAACTCAATCAATCAAATCCAGATGGTAGAAATACTGAATTTGCTGGTGCTGTTGCCTTTTCTGATGCACGCATTTTGCTTTTCCCCGTCAAATCCGCTAAAAACATTTTTGCGTATGTCACCTGTCCAAACGTCCTCGAAAAATTCAATAAAGAGAGAATTCTACTCGGTTATCCTTCCTTAGAACTTAATTTACTCGAAAATATTAAAAAGTATCCCGATTTCTGCATTGCCGGCTCAAATTCCCTCCTCGTCAATAAAAAAGTCCACTTAGACGAATATTCATTCACAGCCGAAATTAATGAACAATTTGCAAAAGAATTAGCCGAAGTGATCAACATACCCGAAGTTTCCGATCATCTCGTAATTGTTTCAAACGAAATTTTCAAGAATTTTACGCTATTTTCCACCGAAGTTATTACCAGAACAAAAATAAACAACGAAACCGGCACCGTTGAAGAAGGAGCTCTTTTTAACGAAGAATATTTGCCTGCAGAAACGATTATGTACTCGATGGTCTTTGCTTCCTCAATTTTCAATGAAATTAAAAATAACTTTACAGACGATAAGAGTGTTCTCGATTTTATTACAGAAAACTTTCCTCCTTATTTTCAATTAGGCGGCAACGCCACACTCGGTAAAGGAATTGTCGAATCTAAACTATTATGAGGTAATTACTATGGAAACTACTATCATAACAAAAATTGAACAAGGACGAGCTGCTTTTGCATACAAATGCGCAAGCGATGTAGCCCAAGATCAAAAATTAAAAAAAGATGAAAAAAAAGAATACAAACAATATTCCAAAAAACTAATTACCATGATTAAAACAAACGGACTTGCTCCTACATTAGCTTTTATACTTTCTAAAAGTGGTACTTATGAAAAATTGGGTAATGATATTAGTGCGTGGCTAAAAAAATCAAATTTATTTTCTGACAAATTTGCCAATCTTCATACAACTGTAGACCTAATCAAACATTTAATTAACAATACTGGTTCTGTCGAATATAATCTCATTACAACAGAAGTTCTAAACTTTTTAGTTTGGCTCAAACGATTTAACGAGGGGTTAATCGATGAATAAAAAAAATAATGAACCGAAAGAAATTCTCCTTCTTCCAGTAGATACAAGTAACAGTATTGACAAAAATTTATCTCAAATCGATAACTTTGCCCTAAAATACAACAAATTTATACTTGGGGACATCAATAACAAATATAAAATTGACCCTAAGAAAATTAATATTACTATAAACGAAAAAAGTTTAAAAAATTTGTTAGAAGAGATTAACCTTCAACAGATAAAATCTGCACAAGCTATATTTGGTCCCCAAAACGTAATAGAAAATAAAAAAGAATTATCCGACAAAATTATTGTTGGATTGGGCAACGAGTCTGTCTACGAAACTTCGATGACCTTGCACTATACGTACGGTTTTCCATATATTCCCGGCCAGTCGCTCAAAGGCGCCGTAAGAAGCCACGTCATTAATTATTATTTCCATAAAAAGGAAGAAGAGGCACTTACAACAAGTAAAACTTTCTGCCTGCTTTTTGGATGTCCTGAAAAAATTAAAGATCAAAAAACAGCTCTGGCAAAAGAATACAAAGGAAGCGTCGTCTTTTTCGATGCTTTCCCAATTTATATGGATGAATTGTGCTTAAAAAAAGACATTATAAATCCTCATTACGGCGAATATTACGAAAAGAAAAAACCGCCGGCAGATTATTTAATGCCTGTTCCTGTCAGTTTTCTGGCTATTGAGAACACAATCTTTCAATTTATATTAGCCGCTAATAATAACGAATTAGTTCAATGGCAGGGCAAAGAGGTAAAATTACTCGATTTGGCGTGGAATCTTACAAACGAAGCTCTCACAAAATCGGGTGTGGGTGCAAAAACTGCCGTTGGATATGGATATTTCAAGGAATAATTTTCAATGGAACAAAACTTAAGTCTGTATAAATTTATTTTCCGCTTTGAGTCAGAAGAAGAAATTTCATTGCCTCTTTATAAATGGTCGATGCTCAGAGGCACATTCGGGCATTCCTTTAAGTCGGTCGTTTGTATTACAAAAAAGAAATATTGCGACAAATGCCTTATCAAAAATCAGTGCAGTTACTATTTAATCTTCGAAACAGAGGCTCGGCAAAGTAATCTTTGGTTTCTCAATGGCGTCAAAAAATTCCCTCACCCTTTTATTATTAATTCTCCCGACAACGATAAAACTTCTTTAAAAAAAGGAGAAACTTTTGACGTCTCTTTGACCATTATACCCAAGTTTAAGCACCTTTTACCATTTTTTATACTTACTTTTCAAAAATTCGGGCAATTTGGGATATCTTCCGCACGGCACAAGCTATCACTTCAAAAAGTATTTTCTGTAAATAGCAGCGGAGTAACTGATATATTTGATTCAGCCACTCAAAATTTCAACGAAAATTTTACGGCTTTTAATATCAACCTCAATTCCGTAAAAACAAATAAAGTTAAACTTGAGTTTACAACTCCTTTGCGCATTCAAGAAAATTCCACTTTAATCTATCATAAAGACAAAATAACGCCCGATCTTTTGATGCGCACTATTTTACGAAGAGTATATTCAGTTCTAACACTTTTTTACGATATTCCCGTTACAGAAACAAATGCCGGCATTCAAGATATTAGCATTGTCGAAAACGACTTATATTATCAAAAAATACAGAGATATAGTAATCGGCAGAAACAAAAAATGGAATTTGGTGGTCTTCTGGGCTCTATTATAATATCGGGAAAAAATCTTTCGGAATATCTTCCCCAAATTGTTCTTGCGTCTCACTTTAATATTGGTAAAAATACTTCTTTTGGTTACGGTTCTTTTAAATTAACTTATCTATAAATTCGATTCGGCTCTTTGAAATATTGTTCGACCAATTTCTATTGGTAATTGGGCACAAGAAAATTTTAACGAATAAAAAAAAGCGGAAGTTTTATGAAAAGAATACTTATACTTACCAATCCTTCCATTACAATTACTCGCAAAAGCAAAAGAGTGATTCTCGAGTCGAACGAAAATTCAGAGGAGATAAAAGTAAAAGAAATTTCTGCGTGTCTATTATTTGGCAACATACAGATAACAAGTCAGGCAATTCGGCTTTTTGCAGAGGAAGGAATACCAATAACAAACCTTTCTTTTGAAGGCGAACCACGTTATTTTGTTTTGCCTCCTAAATACATTAATTACGATCTAAAAATTCGCCAGTACGAAGCCTTTCGTTCGCCAGAAAAACGCCTTGAAATCGCAAAATTCATCATTAATCAAAAGATAATTAACTCTTTAAATTTTATTAAAACATCGAAAAGCCGAAACAAAAAAATAACTGCTCGCGAAATAAAAAAAGTGGAAGCAACTGCAATCGAATCCGTAAAAAGAGCCAGCTCGATTGAAGAATTGATTGGACACGAGGGTAACTTTACAAAGATTTATTTTGATATGTTAAAAGAAATTTCATCAGGTTCAATTCGTTTCACTCAGCGGAGCAAACGCCCTCCAAAGGACGAAGCCAATGCGCTTCTCAGTTTTATTTATACGCTCACCTATTCTCTTATTACTGGTATTGTTTTCGCGGCAGGTTTCGATCCTTATATTGGATTTGTTCATTCCGAAGACTACGGGCGAAATTCGTTTGCACTCGACATTCTCGAACTTTACCGTGCCCCTTTTTGCGACCGATTCTTTATTAACCTAACCAACAAGAACATTCTTCAAGCTCGCCACTTCCTTAAATCTGAAAAAGGCGGGTTCTTTCTAAACAACGATGGAAAAAAAATCTTTTTTGAACACTGGAAAAAGTACGTTTACGATTACGACAAACCTTCTAAAAGCATTATCTATAATATTCAGGAAAACCTTACTAAATTCTCAAAATTATTGAGAGCGGGAGGTTAAAAGGAGATTGAAACAATACATTATTACTTACGATATTCCATCGGACAAAAGACGAAATAAAATTTGCGAACTCTTGAAAGACTACGGATTGCACGTACAATATTCCGTTTTTGAATTAGAACTTGACGATAAAGACTACAAGTTACTTATCAAAAAAATTAAGAAGACCATAAACACAAGCCAGGATTCAGTACGCATCTACACAATTCAGAGCAATCTTGATAACTGCATAATTGAATTAGGTACGGATAAATTTAACAAAGGGCCTGTAATCTTTATCGATTAAAATTTCTGCAGGGTCGACACGATAAAAACAGCCGACCCTGCAGAAAAATTTTTATTTGATTTTTCTCCATTTTTCCATAATTTATCTTCGCAACAAAAAATTGTTTTTATTTTTCATTAGCTGCAGAAAATTGGTCAATTAAGTTGTTCTTTAACAACGGGTTACAAAGGGAAGTATTCAAATTCACCACCTTGATAAAGAAGGATTGAGACTAAGACCCAGGGAAGCTAATACATCTCTACTAACCATTTCCATTCAAATTCACCACCTTGATAAAGAAGGATTGAGACCTGATCTTATTTTTTTGCCACCATAGTATTTTGCACGGAAGATGATTCAAATTCACCACCTTGATAAAGAAGGATTGAGACAGGCAGTTTCGAAATGGCGTCCATTTCGCCTCTCCTTCTCCATTCAAATTCACCACCTTGATAAAGAAGGATTGAGACTCTTTGTCGTGAATGTTTAGAATTCATATATATTGCGGAACATTCAAATTCACCACCTTGATAAAGAAGGATTGAGACGCGAATGTGCTTCAGCATTGAACGTTTTGAACGTTTGCCCCATTCAAATTCACCACCTTGATAAAGAAGGATTGAGACGCGTAAAACTGCTTAATTCTTGCAGTTTTAGCTAATCTAACCTCATTCAAATTCACCACCTTGATAAAGAAGGATTGAGACAGGAGAGACTGTTAGTCAAGCTATTAGTGCGGCACGTAGGGTTGATTCAAATTCACCACCTTGATAAAGAAGGATTGAGACAGAGGCAGCTCTGCCAAAATGGTCTTCGCCATTTTGTCCCCATTCAAATTCACCACCTTGATAAAGAAGGATTGAGACGCGTAAATGCTGTTTTTACTGTCCGATCTATTATCTGGTGCCAGATTCAAATTCACCACCTTGATAAAGAAGGATTGAGACCTAACTCCTTTACTGCAAGGCTAGCGAAAAGTTCTTCGTAAGATTCAAATTCACCACCTTGATAAAGAAGGATTGAGACCTCGCTTGCACGAGGCAGGTTCATGTTGTCCAAGCCAAGGTCATTCAAATTCACCACCTTGATAAAGAAGGATTGAGACTTGCCTCCGGTTAAACCGGAATGATAGGGACTGCCTGGATCAGAAATTCAAATTCACCACCTTGATAAAGAAGGATTGAGACGATCTCCACAGATTAGTACCTTGCTGCAGGCTTCAGATAAGATTTACAGATTCAAATTCACCACCTTGATAAAGAAGGATTGAGACGCACCAACTGGAACGTACCCATCGGGAGAGTTTATAGAAACTATTCAAATTCACCACCTTGATAAAGAAGGATTGAGACGACCCTTTCGGGTCTTTTACCAGTTTCAGGTTTCGGCTTAGGATTCAAATTCACCACCTTGATAAAGAAGGATTGAGACCTAAAGAGGCGAGCGCATCTTTTATACTCACTCTTTTACCTCATTCAAATTCACCACCTTGATAAAGAAGGATTGAGACACACCCGTGCCCACTCGATAAATTGTCGAAGAGCCAACTCAATTCAAATTCACCACCTTGATAAAGAAGGATTGAGACGACCGAAGAAGAGCTTGAGATTATGAATATTAAAGCTGTTAACTCATTCAAATTCACCACCTTGATAAAGAAGGATTGAGACTGCTTCTACTTTTCAAGTACCATTTCATTCCTTATTTTATCCAATTCAAATTCACCACCTTGATAAAGAAGGATTGAGACGACCCTTTCGGGTCTTTTACCAGTTTCAGGTTTCGGCTTAGGATTCAAATTCACCACCTTGATAAAGAAGGATTGAGACGAGATGGGCTAAGAGAATGGTTATCTTTAAGATTACCTGTTTTTTTTAAGCAGAAATGCGTATTATCTTTTACGTCAAAATAATTGCCTGCACCTCAATTGGAGATTTTTTTGCTTTGACAAAAGCCCCGAGAATATTTATTTTGAAAGTAAAAGGCATTACACTGATATAGACGGTGGAAGCGAAAAAATTCGAATAGTTAGTGTGTAAATGAATATTTAATAAACACCCCCTTGCTCCTGAAAAAACAAATTACAAGTCAATTAAAAATATTTTTGGGAGTTATAGATCGGCTTATTGGTAAAAAATTAAAATTGTGTGTTATCTTGAATTTAACAAAAGAAAGCGAAGCGACGGATTTAAAAGTGTGTGATGTGTTACCTATGATGTCCTTAAGGTGATTAGTCAAATTAGTACAATAAAAGGGTAAAGGAGGAAATTATGCGGAATATAAATATTTTACTTATTATTTTTTCTATATGCTGTTTTTGTATTATGGTTTCATGTGGCGATCGTGGAGAAGACGTTGTTGGGACAGATCTTCCCGATATTCCTGAATATACTAATTTATCGTTAGCAAATTTACCTGATAGTAAAATTCTTGATGTACCGACCAGAAAGAGTTTAGCAGGATTATGTTATATTGAATCATTTTCAATGCAGATAGCTTATATTGATAATTCCATTACAATACAGGAAGTCGTCGCTTTCTCAGGAAGTGGAGCAATTCTAAGTTATGATTCTTATTTGAAAGCATTTAAATCCGAGGTTCCATATCCGCAGTCTGCACGTGAATATCAATTAAAAAATTATGGTGTTCATTATATTTTAGGGTCAGCACATGGATACTCACGCCTTTATAACAATGCCCATGCTAAAATTACTTATAAAAATGCAGATGATGCATTGAAGTATCTAAAAGCGGTAATAAATTCGGGCAGACCTGCACAGGTCTACATTGATCTGGGTTATATGCACTCTCATCCTAAATTTCCGAACATTCAACCTGGTAAAGGTAGTCACTGGATTCTTGTAACAGGATATGATTCTGATGGAATATATATGAATGAGACATATGACGAAAATGAACCAGAGGATAAATATAAAAATTTTGAAATCCCTGTAGAGGAATTTTTAACTGCTTGGGAAAAGGGAGGTAACCTCGCCTCTGGTGAGGATCAGAGTGGTCCATACTGGATGATGTTTATAGAAGAGAAAACTAAGGAGCAGTTGATTAATAAAAAGTCAATTGCCGATGTTTTGGCAATGCAGAAAGGACTCTCCGCTAATAACTCCAGCACTATTGAAAATAATTTGGATTCAGATTTTTCTGGTACTCACTGGAATGAGATAGCATCTCTTAAGGAATCGTTTGGTAATTTCCTGATAGATAATGGTTACACCGAGGCAGGTAATATTTATAAAGAACTTGGAACGGAATATAGAAGTTGCAACAATCTAAGTAGGGATGGTATTAAGACTAAACTTAATACTGAGATAAAGTCAAAAGAAATAGAAGCGAGAATAAAATACTAACGAATGTTGTATTAGCAATTCTTAATGTCACGCCGTGATTCAATCACAAGTCGTCGCGGGTACACCAGTATTGTTGTGGTCGCTCGTATGAGATGGGAGTCTGTCACGTACACCCAGTCCCGACATATGCAGTGAAACTAGTTCCAGTTCCATCAGGCCTCAGTTAGGATGCACGTTCAGCCATGTTGTAACAGTACAAAAAAGATAGGCCTGTTCCCGCGATCATGGCGAAGAGCCAGTCAAAGTATACTGCGTCGATCTTCCAGCGATGGAACCGCGACAGATCGCTCGGAGCCCCTGTTGTAGAACAGCCGAAACTCACTTATCAACCTGCCATCATCTGGGAACTGTCTCCCATCAAATCTATAGCTGTTTCGTTTCGATCACTCTGCACTCGATATCCCCATTGTGACGGAATACGTTATTCGTTCAGTTTACCTTTCTTTGCAATTTTGAACGCAAGAGTGATATTCTGAATTCATATTCACTACCTTGATAAAGAAATATCGAGAGCAATCTTACAAAGTTTCTCGATCTTGCTAATCTTGAAATCTCATTATTTACTATCAGAAAATTTGTAACCAATTAATTCTTAACAAAAAATTTAATAGGAGTTTATAAATGCTTCAAAACGAATTTAATATGTCAAAATTAAGCTTGAAGTATTTCAAGCATTTCTGCTTTCCTAAAATTAAAACAAGTCTTAAATCACACCCCGAATTTGTCGTCGACGCTATTACTCACTCGATGGATCAAGATGAACTGAAAAAAAAGTTCAAAGAAAACAGTCACAATATTATTACTGCCAGCAAAATTTATGTGAAAATTGATCACATGCTAACTTTAAAAAAAATGATCGGTCTGTTCATTGTAAAAGAGCTTTCTAAAAAAAATCTTTACAGTTCTGATATGCTAAATCCCGTCGATATACCTTTGTTTTACTTGGACGACTCCCTTTTCAACTATGATGATGATGGTGATGATGATAGTGAAGATAATTCTGAATCTAGTCTTTTTGCTTTTGCCTTAATACCGTTTTTGGATAACTATATTAAAAAAATATTTGAAATCGATTTTTACAATAACGGTAATAAAATTATTCAAGGTCAGCTCTGGATATTGGCCCCCGTTCTAAAATTACTTGATGTAAAAGTTACTCCCCCTGAAATGACTTTCGAACAGTTTAAAAAAGATGTTATCGATTTAATTGAGACTTCCGACACACTTTAATATCTCTATAAGATTCCTTAAAATAAATTTTAAAGAGCCCGCCTGCGTCCCTCTTATTAGCAATAAAGGGGAAATTTATGGCGGCAATTTTATTACTTGGTCTATTTATGGTTATACTGACCGTAGTGTTCTGGTATTTGGAGTTGCGTCCTTTTTTGGACCATCTCTACTTTCTGCCGGCACGAAAAAATAAGTTCTCGATACTCTTTTACTCGTTGTATGCACTCTTTAACAACATATTTCGATTTTTTTATTATGGCCGCTACTTTTTAATCGACTTGTTTGCCACGGCTTTTCTTGTTTCGTTTTTAGGATTTGGGGATGCTGTCACGGGTGCAATTTTGGGCCTCACAATGTCGAACGCCATATCGATTCTTTTACTCTACATTCAAAAAAGAAACCAAAAAAAGAGAGGGACACTGTCGAATGTTAACTGAGATTAAAAAAAATTCTGTGCATAGACTATCACGAGAACAACAAGGGGTAGTAAAATTATCTGAGGGAAAGCATATTGTATTTGCCCCGCCTGGTACAGGCAAAACAGAAATTTTAGCACATCGAATTAATTATGCGCTTGCTCATAATGTTAATCCAGAAGAGATGCTCTGCCTTACTTTTACCAATCGTGCTGCTAAAAATATGCAGACGCGTATTGAAAATTATAACGGAAGCCATTCAGTATTTGTTGGTAATCTTCACAGCTTTTCATATCGTTTTCTTATTAAAAATAAATTACTTCCACGCTACACTGCTTTAATGGACGAAGAAGATTCTTACCTTTTATTAAGAGAAGCTGTTGATAACTTACACTATAGACCTTATGGTGTGAAAAATTTTTATGAAAAATTATCCCTAATAAAAAATTATTTAAAACAGCGGAGTCTAAATTTTCCAGAAAACTTAATTAAAATACCAAATGATTGTCTCGAACTCCTAAACGATACACCTATAGTTAAAAACATATGCGAGGAATATGAAAGATTAAAAGAAGAATCGGAATTAATTGATTTCGACGACTTACTAAATCTGGCTTACTGTCATTTGAGCAATGGCGGTCATAAAAAATATAAATGGATTCAAGTTGACGAAGCTCAGGATTTAAATCCTCTTCAGTTCAGAATTATTGAACTCCTTTCAGAGGATTCGGCACACGTCGTATATTTTGGCGATCGGGAACAGTCGATCTTCTCGTTCATGGGTGCCGACCTTGAAACCGTAAATAAATTGAGGAACAGTTGTACCTTACATACACTTACAAAAAATTATCGCTCGCCTGCTTACCTACTAAAAGTATTTGTGCAATATGCAAATTCTAATTTAAACCCAACCTGGGATAAAGAACCGCGTTCAATGTTAACCGGTATCAAAAATGAAAATGCCCTTAGAATTTATCACGTCGATGGCCAACCTGGAGACGAAATTGATTTTATTGTAGAAAATCTTATTAAAAAAGCTAATATTAATAAAGAAGACAGAACAGCCATTCTTGTTCATTCAAACAAACGTGCTGAAGCCTTTTCTGAAGTTCTTTTACAGGAAAAAATTCCTCACTTCAAGATTTCTGGCTTCGACCTTTTCCGCAGACGTACGATCAAAGATATCATGGCCTTTTTAAGCGTCCTCGAAAATAAATACGACCGTTTGTCGTGGAGTAGAATTTTTCACCTTTTTGCTAAAATAAGCACTTTAAAAGAATCCCGTTTATTCATCAACAAATTCTGGGAAAAAGGTCTTTTTCCCGATGATTTACTGGACTCAAAAATTTTTAGTACAAATTACTTGTCGAAATTTCTATCAACAATTCAAAATCAGAGAGTGGTTGTTTTCGATACAGAGACTACCGGCTTAAATAAAAAAGAGGACGACATTATTCAAATAGCTGCAGTTGAACTTATTAACGGCTCAATAGGAAGAGAATTTTGTGTTTACATAAAAACTGATCTGCCACTGGAAGAATCCTCAAAAATTCATAATATTACGCGTGCAATCCTCGATAAACAAGGACTTGATGCAGCCGAAGCCTTTAAAAAATTTAACGAGTTTGTTGATGGCGCCCCATTAATTGCCCACAATCTTGATTTCGACTACGAGATTCTTTCTAATAACATAAAAAGAAAAGAGATTGAATTTAATATACCAGGAAAATTATTCGATACATTAAACGTAACAAGAAGAGTATTTCCAAAATTAAATTCTTACAAACTCGCAGATTTAATAAAATACTTTTCGTTGGAAGGCATAAATTCTCATAATGCCCTGGATGATGTTAAAGCAACGGCATCTCTTATAAAATTCTTAATTCCAGAAATAAAAAAGAAAATAAATGAGATCGAAGAATTTTTATTGTCACATAAAAGAACCATCGAAAAGTTACAAAGCAATTTTTCACCTCTCTGGGAAATTTTTTATTCCAGCAACGACATTCTTGATTTACCTTATTTAATTAACTTGTTTTTAGAGTACTTAATGGATAATAATATTCTTGACATGGAACAATTTGAAAAAGATAAACCCTATTTAGAAAAACTAATTAGACATATGAAATTAAATTGTAAAGAGTTACCAGTAAAAGAATTATTAAATAAATATGTGCCTGAGTATAAATTATACAAAGAAGCCGATCTTATAACAGGAGAAGAAAAAATTATAGTTTCCACAATCCACAAAGCAAAAGGATTAGAATTCGAAAATGTAATTATTCCCGGTTGTATTAATGGCGTTTTTCCTTCTTTTTACTCGAGAACTAAAGAAGAAGAATTAGAAAATGCCAGGCTTTTATACGTTGCATTAACCCGCTCGAAAAAAAATATAACTATCACCACATACTCAAAGTTTCTTTGCTATACTAAAACCCCATCTCGATATCTAAGAACTATAGAAAATCTGTTTGTAACCACAAAAGTGAATCATAAATATTATAAAATATGATTACTCAAAAAAAATATAGAGGGCTTTATGGAAACTACAATTAACTTAGAAAAAAACAACGCGTTCCAACAAATTTATGACGAACTAAAATTTTCACTTTCTTCTTTAAGAAACTCGGAATTAAACTCAATCCTCATTGGCTTGCTTAAAGAATCTGCAGTAGACACATACGAAAACAAGAAGACTATAGTCAATAAAATATATAAAAAGACAAGCGAGAAGATAAATAAATATAAAGAAGCTACTTTTAAAGTTGCCTTTAAGGAAGATCTACTAAAATTAAAAACTTTTCTTAAGAATGCGCCAGAGAATATATCAAAAATAATCAACAGCATAAAGAAAATGAGTAAAGAAGAAAAAATCGATTTAATAATTTCTTATCTTTTTGCTCTTACAATTTTTTTAGTTGCTGCGGGAGGAACCGACATTGAAGGTGGTATTCCTGATCTCGATATTACAATTGGAGGGATTGGAATGCATCGAAGTTTATTTTTCCATTCTATATTGGTTGGCATTACTTTTGAATTTACAATGAGATTTTGTTACAAAATTGTGCAGTTGGTGATTGAAAACTTGCCAGAAGATCATCATAAAATTTGGGACAAAATAAAATTATTTATCGATAAGAATAAGAATTTATCAATTGCGGCACTCTGGCTTGGGATATCTGTGCATTTAATTAAAGATACTGGCATCGTTACTGGAAACTTCAAACCTTATGCCGACCTACCAATCAGTTTGAAAACAATGCATCATAAAATTATTTTAACAGCAAACGGTGTTGGCTCTTCAATTATTGGAATAGAAAACTTACATAAATAGAGGTACTCAATGCTTATCAATTTATCTAATCATCCTTTTGAACGCTGGAGTGAAAATCAAAAAAAGATTGCTGAAAGTAATTTCGGAAAAGTTATAGACATTCCGTTTCCAGAAATTCCACCAGAAAGCAGTCTGGAATATGTAACTAAATTAGCTGAAGAATATATGACCAAAATCGAAGATTTGATTAATCAAAACAGACCGGATTATTATGCTGTTCACATTATGGGAGAACTAACGTTTGTTTATGTAATTGTAAATAAATTAAAAGAAAAAAATATACCCGCCGTTGCTTCTACAACTAAACGAGAGGTTGTTGATACACCGGAAGGGAAATTATCAAAGTTTAATTTTACCCGTTTCAGAAACTATTTTTAATTTACTGAACGGAACGAGGCATAAAGCCTAAAAAATTTCCTCCTGTTGTTAAATTATCTTCTATCTTTGCAGTTGTAAAATCGGGAAATTAAAAAGTGTCGAAGTTAGGAATAGCATTGGGAGGCGGAGGGGCGCGTGGTCTTGCGCATATTGGTGTACTTAGAGTGCTCGAAAAAAGAAAAATTAAAATTCACGCCATTACCGGCTGTAGCATGGGTGCAATAATCGGGGGACTTTATGCCTATTACGGAAATATTAACGATGTTGAAAAGTTTATATACAATGTTCTTAACAATCCTCGCTTCAAAGAACTTGGCATATCAAAATTAGGCGATTCAAAGAATGCTCTTAACAGAAACTTTATGGAACAACTTTTTGATTTTATCGAAGTTCGTTTGAAAGCTTTTAAATCCCTTACGAGTTTATCTTACTTCGAAGAAGAAGAAACAGAAGAGCTGTTCCAGATTATTCCCGATGTTCCAATTGAAAGTATGAAAATTAAATTTTCTGCGGTTGCTACCGATTTAATTTCAGGCGAAGAAATCAATTTTACAAGCGGTTCATTAAGAACGGCAATAAGAGCCAGCTCGGCAATTCCTGGAATTTTTCCTCCTGTCAAGTATAAAAACTATTTATTGGTTGACGGCTATACTTCTGAGACCGTCCCAGCCACAAAGTTGAAAATATTAGGAGCCGACCGTATCCTGGCTGTGGATGTTATGAGAAAATTAAAACACTCAAAAGCACCTGAAAACATTATCGACCTCCTTTATCGTACTGAAGATATTACTGCTTACCATCTGGCTCTGTTAAAATTAAAGGAAGCCGATCTCATAATTCATCCTGATATAAAAAATTTATCGTGGGCTGATTTTGAACATGCCGATGAAATTATTAAAGCAGGAGAACTCGCCGCAATCGAAAACCTATACGAAATAAAAAAACTCGTCAACCGTTTTCCAGTCACTCTCTGGTTTTTCAAACTGATGAGATATTTGAGGAGAGTCTAAACTTACCTCAGTGCTTCCCCTTTCGAATCAATTTTCCCGATGTAGCATCTAACCAAATAAAAAATTATAAAAAATGGCACTCCCTGAATTCAGAAACAGATTAATTATGTCGGCCGTCAAAACTGGCTATGGAGACGGCAGTGGTAAAATAACAGAAAGACACATCGCTTTCTGGGAAAGGCGTTCCCGTCATGTTGCAGCGGTTATCTTCGAACCGTTTTATATTGACCGCAGAGTTAGAGAACTTCCTACTCAAATAGGGATCGATTCCGACGATAAAATAGAGGGACACAAAAAATTAGTAGATACAATCCATAAAAATGGTGCACTTGCAATTGCACACATCAATCATCCCGGCAGAATGGCAAATCCAAAACTCGAAGGAAACATCTTTCTTTCTGCTTCAGAAATTGAATGCCCAAACGGCGGCAAAAAGCCAAAAGAAATGACAATAGATGATATTAATTCAGTAGAGAATCAATACATACAGGCTGCCATTCGTGCTAAAAATGCGGGCTATGATTTAATAGAACTTCAGTTTGGACTTGGCTATCTGATTGCACAATTCATCTCTCCAGATTCAAACAAAAGAGTAGATCAATACGGCGGTAGTTTTGAAAATCGTCTCCGTTTTGGTATAGAAATATTGAGAAGAATTAAAGAAGAAACCGGCCTGCCTGTAATTGTTCGGCTGAGCGGTGATGAGATGTACGACGGCGGAATTTCGATTGAAGAGACCATTAGAATAGCAAAAACGCTGGAGAATAAAAAAGTTGATGCCCTTCATGTCACTTCTGGTAATGTTTGTATGAGCCCACCGTGGTATTATCAACATCACTTCATTCCAAAAGGAAAAAATTGGGAGCTTTCAAAAAAAATTAAAGAAGCTGTTTCAGTTCCTGTTATTGCCGTTGGGCAGATTAACGAGCCGGAAGATATCGACACAATTTTTAATTCCGGTTCTGCCGATTATGTGGCAATAGGGCGTGCTCTTATAGCCGACCCCGATTTCGCGGGTAAATATTTAAAACTACTTGACGAACGAATCCGCCCGTGCAGTTCTTGTTTAACTGGTTGCTTGGGTAGAATAAAGATTGGCAAAACTTTGCAATGTGAAATCAATCCGACGGTAGGAAGGGAACTGGAAGATATTGTTCCTTCTACAACGAAAAAGAATTATGCGGTTGTTGGAGGCGGCCTGGCAGGTATGGAAGCTGCTCTCACTTTGGCAAAAAGAGGTCACAATGTAACTTTGTTCGAAAAGGAAAAACTCGGCGGTCAATTTAATTATGCTCCGCTGCCACCAGGCAAAATTTCATTAAATAAGCAAATCAATTTTTATATCGAAGAAATTAACGATAGTAATGTTAAGGTAATATACAAAGAGGCAACTCCCGAAGATTTGATCGGAAAATTTGATGGGGTTTTAATTGCCACCGGTTCCAGACCTTTTATTCCGAAAATTGAGGGGATGAAAAAATACAATTGGGCAGAAATAATGTTAGACCCTCCGCACAATAAAAATGTACTCATTATTGGTGGTGGCTCGATCGGAGTTGAAATAGCATCGGCACTCGTCGACAATAACAACAATGTTACAATAGTCGAAATGCTCGACGAAATTGCCCGCGACATGGAATTAATAACCAGAAAATTGAATTTAAATAAGCTCAACAAAGCGGGAGTTAAAATTATAACAGACTCGAAGGTAACGAGTTGTTCTAAAGATGAAGTCCGCATCTCAAATAAAAACGGCACAGAAACCGTGCTTAAGAACATCGATTTATGTGTTGTAGCTGCAGGCATGATACCCGATAGATCGCTTGTAGAAAAGCTCGATGGAAAAATCCCTTATTACATAATTGGAGATGCCGAAAAAGTAGGTGATGCTGTTTCTGCTATACAAAGTGGCTACTTTACTGCAAAAGAACTTTAAACAGGAAGTGATAGATAATTCATTAAAACTGGTGTATTTTCTTCGGTAAACCAGGTGGAAAAAAGATTTATTACGCTCTTCATTTTACTTTTATGAATACGATAAGAATAGGCATGTAAGCTCTGTCAATAAACTATAGAATCCAGGCGAAAAGAAATTGCAAAATTATTTGAAATGGAAAAGCAACTTTTATTGTAGAAAATTTTTTCCTCATGCGTTTGAAACTATTAACACACCCAACAGCAATGTGTCAATGCAATGGAAATATAGTTTAAAGTGGGAGTAGAAAAATTATTATATGGAACAGTCGATTATATAAAGTAACAAACGGCAAAAATGAGCGTTGGTTAATAAAAAAAGACTACGATGCAAAAGATAATTGACACAGCACATCCTGTTACTTACCAAAAAAGAAACTTTTTTTCCCTCATATGGCATGCATTCTGGTTAGCACTGGCAGAAACTTTTGCAGATAAAAACACAATACTTCCGGCGTTAATACTTTATGCTGGAGGTACTCAAACAGATGTTGGATATCTTACTTCGATTATGATTGGGGTGCCGTTGTTATCTCAGTTATTCTTTGCAATTCTTCTTAGAGACAAACCACACAAAAAGAATTTTCTTCTTGCTGCCATTTATTTAAGAGTTATTGCCTTTGCAGGCGCTGCTTATTCTATTTTTCTTATTGGACAAATTTCAACGACCTCTTTTATTTATTTTTTACTTTTCTGGATGTTTCTTTTTTCAGTAAGCGGTGCTTTTGCGGGAATTTCTTACGGCGATATTGTAGGCAAAAGTTTTGAGAATTCAATACGTAAAAAATTCTTTGCCTTTAAACAATTTTTTACAGGGATCGGTATTCTCTTTTCAGCCTTCCTGGCAAAATATTTATTGAACGGGATTGAATTCCCGCGTAATTATCAGGTTGCCTTCTTCAGTGCAGCTTCTTTTCTTTTTATTGCATCATTCGGCTTCTGGATGATTAATGAGAAAGCTTCTCAATTAATAATAAAAAAAGAAAAATTATTAGGAATAATCACTCGTGAAATAAAAGACAGCAAAACCTTACGCCAGCTAATATTAATTTCCAATCTCGCCGGTGTTTCATTTGTCACGCTCCCTTTTTTAATTGGATATATAAAGGAATCCATTCCAATAACAAAATTAGAAGTTGGGAATTTTCTACTTATACAGATTTCAGGAATGATTGCTTCCAGCTTAATTTGGAAAAAAGTAGTACACCGTTATTCATACAAGGGAATGATGAGAATTAGTATACCGCTACTTGCTTCTATTCCCCTCTTATCTTTATTAATTAACTCGATAATGTTGTTTTATGTTTTGTTTTTCATAATCGGGGGAGCCATCGGTTCATGGAAGATAATACAGGAGGGTGCAATTATTGAAATTTCGAATGAAGAAAACAGAACCCTCTATCTTGGATTGTTTGGAACACTTAATTTATCTTTAATTATAGCGCCCCTCTTTATCGGCACAATCATAAACTATATCGACATTTCATATATCTTTGTTACATCAGCGATCCTCACACTAATTTCATTTTTTATTATAAAAAAGATTGTGTGTCCAATAGACTTAAAAATTAATTTATCTATATAGTTTTACATTAATAAGTATGATAAAAACCAACAAAAATTTGATATAATCGTCCGAAAATGATAGTTTTGCATAATTTTATTCAACAAAACTGGTTATAATTATGGAAGCTCATGAAGTCACAATTCCACTAATAAGTATAATTCCATTTGTATTGATGCTTTTATCGATAGCAATATTCCCACTTTTCTGGGAACACTTCTGGGAAAAGAATCGGAATAAACTAATCGTTGCAATAATATTAAGCATTCCCGCAGTAATTTATTTACTCTCAGCCGGCTTTTCTCACGAGTTATTTGAAATAATGGTTTTTGATTACATTCCATTTATAATATTGCTTGGCGCACTTTTTACAATTACTGGCGGAATTTACCTGTCGGGAGATATCGAAGCAACTCCAAAGGTAAATTCTTTGTTTTTGGGAATTGGAGCAGTTCTGGCTTCGTTTATGGGGACGACTGGAGCCGCAATGCTTCTAATACGTCCAGTAATTCAGACTAACAAAGAAAGAGAATTCAAAGTACACACCATTCTATTTTTCATTGCAATAGTTGCCAATTGTGGTGGTCTTTTAACTCCATTAGGCGATCCACCTTTGTTCATGATGTATTTGCGTGGTGCTCCATTTACATGGTTCTTTAAACTAACTCCAGAGTGGCTGTTTGCCAATCTTTTATTAATCATTACTTATTTTATTGTAGATAGTTATTATTACAAAAAGGAATCAAATCGATCGATTGTGAAAGATCGTACCAATATTAAACCGATCCGACTCGAAGGAAAATTGAATTTCTTCTGGCTTATTGGGGTGGTTCTTTCGGTTGCTTTTCTAAATGAACAGTATCTCCCCTTTATAGAAAAAAATGAATATTACAAATTCATCAGAGAAGCAGTAATAGTTGTAATGGCAATTCTTTCACTTCTTTTTACACCAAAGTTAACACGACAATCGAACAATTTCACATGGGAGCCAATAAAAGAAGTGGCATATCTCTTTCTGGGTATTTTCATTACAATGGTACCAGCACTCCTCTACCTGGAAACAAACGCCCATCAATTAGGTGTATCTCTGGCTCATCAATTTTATTATTATACTGGTGCGCTCAGCAGTTTTCTGGATAATACTCCAACTGCAGTAACTTTTCATTCTCTTGCACTTGGTCTGGGCATAAAGACTGGTCAGCTCGTAGCTGGAATTCCAGAGGACCTTTTAAGAGCTATTTCAATTGGTGCTGTTTTATTTGGTAGCATGACTTATATTGGTAATGGGCCAAATTTCATGGTAAAAGCTGTTGCTGAAGAGAATAATATTAAAATGCCCAGCTTTTTTGCTTATATGTATAAATTTTCTTTGATAGTTCTTTTGCCAATATTTATACTAATTCAATTACTCTTCATCTAAGATATTTTCAAGGCTGTTCTCCTCTTCGGGGGACAGCCTTCTTTTTTCACCGATTAGCAATGGCATTATTAAGATATAAACAAAAATAAGAAGAGCCAGTAAATAAAATAACAGACCTATTATATTGTCGTACTCAAGCAAGTTTATACTACTTAGAATATAATTCCAGTCGTGGTACACTTTGCTTCCGCCTAAAAGTCTCAATTTTTTCTCTGCTGCATCTGATGCATATATACTTATGTTAATTAAATTTTGAGCTAACCATAAAAGAAAAATCCTGGCGAGCGTATATTTTTTTTCCTTGTAGTAATAAATTATAAAGAGCAAGGGAATGATAATTTGCATGAGAGTTCCACCGAGCGTATAGATAAATTTTCCAAAGAGAGCAAAAACTCCGTGTCCTCCTTCATGAATGAGAAGATTTATTTCATTCAGAAGAAATACCTTTCCATCATTATGTATTAAAAAAATTATTGCCGGTAAAAATAGAATCGAAGGCATCCATTTTTTTAGGTGACTATCAGTCATCGCCGAACATCGACCTTAATTTATCAATCTCTTTTGTAATACCGAGACAGACAATCAATTTTATTCTGGCTTTTTGTCCGTTGAGATAGTCAGCAAAAATAACACCGATTTTCTTGAGCCACTTTCCTGCTCCTTCGTAACCGTAAATATCGAGAGTTTCTCCTGCGGGGCATCTGGAGACCAAAACAACTGGAATCCCTTTTTCAATAACGTATTTTATTCCCTCAAATGCTTTTGGAGGCACATTACCCACTCCCATTGCTTCTACAACCAGCCCTTCCGTTCCGCTATCTGCCGAATATTTGAAAAACTTATCGTCCATGCCTGCATAAACCTTAATTAAATCGACATTAGAATTTATTTTTTTTGTCTCAAACGTTTCAAGTTTTCTTGGCAAGCGATTAAAGATTACTCTGTCTTTTTCAACAAAACCAAGCGAGCCGAAATCGAGACTTCGAAATGTTTCAATATCTTCAGTATGAGTTTTTGTTACTTCGCTTGCTGCATTGATTTCTCCATTAAGACAGACCAGCACTCCCATGCCCCTGCTATTGGGATTGTTAATAATCGATATTGCGTCGAGCAGGTTTTTTGGACCATCCCAATCGGGTTCAGAGCTGGTTTTCATTGCTCCAATAACAATTATCGGTTTCTGCGTCTTTACAGTCAAATCGAGAAAATATGCAGTTTCTTCAAGCGTGTCCGTTCCGTGAGTTACTATTATACCGTCAATTTCTTTTTTCTTAATATAATTTTTAACTATTTCCGAAAGTTTAAGCATTAACTCCGGTGTCATGTGTGGTCCTGGGTAATTACCAAACTCGTAAACGGAAATTTTTGCCTTCTTATCAGCTTCTGGAATTATTTTAAGCAATTCCTTGCCATGATAATAAGGTACGGCGGAATTGGTTTTCTTATCGATCTTCATCGAAAATGTGCCGCCTGTAAAAATTATTAAAATATTTTTCACTTTCTTTCTCCATTTTTTTCGTAATTCAAAATAAATTGAGTTCATCGAAAAGAAAAGTGAAAAAGAATTTAAAATTAATTTGCTCTTATCGTCGGCAACTCATATTTTCACGCCCGGATAAGGTATAGAAAACAGGTGTTGATAATTTGTTGATAAGTTGATTGTGTGAAACGTTTCACATCGCGTTTACAAGGGTAATTTTATCAACTTTACTATTAATTTTTGTTCGTTATTTTACTGCAAATTCCGTAACCTCCTTAATTTTAAGGAGTTATAAAATTTATTTAATGTGAATAATTTGTGGAAATTAAACCTTTTCACTTACAGTTTTCTTAACAAATAATTAATATTCTCAATTTTTTCATTAATCTAATTGTGGATAAGTGATATGGAATTTAATCAATCTGCTCTAAATACCGAAAAGATTGAAACTGAAAAAAACGCAAAAGATATCTGGAAAGAATGCTTGAGTATTATCAAAGATAATGTTCCTTATATAACCTATAATACCTGGTTTTTACCCATAAAGCCATACGAGCTCGAAAATAATACGTTAAAAATATTCGTACCGAATAACTTTTTTATCGAGTGGATCGAAGAGCATTACAACACATTAATTAACAGAACTGTAAATCAAGTTCTCGGTCCTGAAGGTAAACTTGTTTACATTGTTTATGAAGAAAACTATCCCTTTGAAGAAACAACAGAAGCGGTAAAGGAGGAAAAACAAGAGCCTGTTGTTTTAGAAAAGAAGAAAAATGAATTCGAGTCATTTCTTAATCCACGCTATACATTTGAAAATTTTATAAAGGGAGAGGGAAATCAACTTGCACGAGCCGCTGCTCTGGCTGTGGCCGATAATCCTGGTCAGACTTCTTTTAATCCTCTTTTTATTTACGGAGGTGTAGGTCTCGGAAAAACCCACTTGATGCATGCAATTGGAAATAAAATTTTGGAGAAAGATTCATCAAAAAAAGTAATTTATCTTTCTTCCGACGCTTTTACTGTTGAATTTGTAGAAGCTATCCAGAGCGACCGCGTTAACGAGTTCTCTGCTTTTTATAAAAGCATGGATACACTTATTATCGATGATATACAATTCCTGGTTGGCAAGGAAAAAACGCTCGACTTATTTTTCCAGATATTCAATACACTTCATCAAAGTGGAAAACAGATAGTTTTATCGAGCGATAAACCACCGAAAGAATTGAAAGGCCTAAACGAAAGATTAATTTCGAGATTTTCCTGGGGTCTTACAGCAGATATTCAACCCCCAGATTTTGAAACTCGCGTAGCAATCTTAAAAAACAAGAGCGAAAGTTTTGGACTGGAACTTTCAAACGAAATTTATGAATATATTGCACACAATATCACATCGAACATTAGAGAACTGGAAGGATGTCTGATAAAAATTCTTGCGACTTCTTCTCTTAACTCAAAAGAAATCGACTTTGCACTTGTCAAAAAAATTGTAAAGGAAGTTTCTACAAACAAGCATGTTTCCATTTCCATTGATTACATAACTAAGGTCGTCTGCGATTACTTTAAAGTGGACGAAAACAAAGTACGCGAAAAAAACCGCAAGAAAGAAATTGTACTTGCCCGTCAAATAGCAATGTACCTTTCCAAAATATTGACCAAGTCATCACTCAAAACCATTGGTCTTCACTTTGGTGGACGCGATCACTCAACCGTGATACACGCTTTTAATACTATGGAACAAATGTTAGAAAAAGATAGCAACGTTAAAGAGATAATAGAAAACTTAAAAAACAAGATCGAAATGAGCGCTGTTTGAGTGTTTATATCTTGTTGGTAAACTGTTTTTTAGCTGTGGATAATTTCTTTTTATAAACATCCTTTTGATAACTCACTTTTTTCAACTGTTTATCCACAATAATAAAATTTAACAATGTTCCTTTTTAATCTATTAACGAGACTTTCAGTGCTTATCAACATATCAACATCGTTATTGTTTTTATTCTTTTGTTTATATAATAAAACTATAAAAACATAATAATTACGTGTGTGGACAAGGCTAAAATAAAATTGTTTATCTCTCTCTATTTTATTATTTTTTGTTGAAAGCTGGAGATTATTTATGGAATTTAAAGTAAACAGTAAAGAACTTGAAAAACTACTTGCCAAAATTATTCCCGCTGTGCCTACAAGAACTCCAATGCAAATACTCGAAAACTTTCTTCTTGAAGTTGAAAACGGAGTTCTGACTATTTATGCAACGGACCTTGAAATATCTCTGAAGTCGTTTTTGAATATAGCATCCGACGAAAATGTAAAAATAGTTATTCAAGCGCGTTTGTTTTACGACATAATAAAATCGTTTAAGGATACTACTGTTCACTTTAAAATTAACAGTAATAAACGACTCGAAATAACTACAGAAAATGGAAGATACACATTAAGTTATATCGACGCAGACGAATACCCGGAAATTCCAACCATAAATACAAGCAACGAAGTATATGAAATTTCGATCAACGGCCAGGAACTGAAGAACGCATTCGACAAAACCGCTTTTGCTATGAGTAAAGAAGAGATAAGACCAGCAATGATGGGAACTCTTTTTGAATTTTGCGACGATGGATTGAGATTTGTCACAACAGATGGACATCGTCTTGTTAATTATCTGAATAAAAGTATAAAGACGGATATTAATAAACAGTATGTGATTCCAGAACGTGCTGTAACAGTTCTATCCAAAGTGCTGGACGAAAAAGAGCTGAAGATTTATTTTACGAACAGTTATGTGTCGTTCAAATTAAACGATATGGAATTAATTACACGTTTAATAGCACAAAAATATCCGGAGTACAAGAGTGTAATACCTCTCGAAAATGAATATAAGCTACGACTTAAAACAAATGAAGTACTTGAGTCAATCAAAAGAATGATGCTTTTTACAACAAGTACTACGAGAAGAGTAAAGTTCTCGATTGACACCGATAAAGTTATAATTTCTGCTGAGGATATCGATATAGGTGCGGCAGGCGAAGAAAAAGTGATGTGCGACTACCAGGGAGAAAAAATGGAGATTGGATTCAATTCTACTTATATCAATGATATTTTAAGTCATCTTTCGGATTACGATGAAATAATATTAAAACTGCACTCGCCTACCAAAGCAGTTATTATTGAACCGGTGGAACAGAAAGAAAATACAGATTTGATGATGCTGTTGATGCCCGTACGTTTGAATACATAAGATGATCCTAAGAAATATAAACTTGCGCAATTTCAGACTGCATGAAGACACATCGGTAGAATTTTCCAATAAATTAAATTTCCTGGTAGGAGGAAACGGACAGGGAAAGACATCCATTTTAGAAGCTATCTACTACCTTTGTACCACAAAGAATCTTTTATCTTTTTCAGATTCCGATACTGTAACTTTTGGCAGGCAATTTATGGAAATTAGAGGAGTTATTGAAGATTTGGCAGTCCATTCGGTTCGTTTGAACTTCGATTCCAGGAGAAAGTACTATTATCTCGACGATAAAATTATTCCTAATTCAGCCGAAATAATCGGCAAATTTCCCATTGTAACACTTATTCAGTCAGACCACCTGCTTACTCAAGGGTCTCCTTCCGATAGAAGGAAATTCGTCGATTCAACACTTTCACAGCTAAGTCATTCATATTTGAACATCTATATCGATTACAATAAAATTCTGAGACAACGTTCAAACCTATTGTCTCAAATTAGAGAAAACAGAAACACAAATCTTTACGACCAGCTGGAAGCCTGGACGGAATCGCTGATTCTCAAAGGTACTCAGATTATTGAACATAGAATTAAATTTGTATCGGAATTTAATGAATACCTAAGGCAAGCATATCAGCACATAATGGGGGAAATCGAGATTCCTTACATAAATTATACTACGCTCTGCAACCCAGAAGAAAAGATAAATGAGGAATTTAGAAAACAAATTGATCTTGCAAGGGACGAGGAAATAAGGAGGGGAGTAAATTTAATTGGTCCACACCGTGACGATTTGATTTTTTTAATTAACTACAAAGAATTAAAAAAATATGGTTCGCAAGGTCAGCATAAAACTTTTCAGATAGCGTTGAAGTTCGCGCAGTTTTTTTATATCAAGGAAAGACTGAATAGAATACCCATTTTTTTGATGGACGATGTCTTCGGTGAGCTCGATAAAAAACGCGCTGAAAAAATTAGCGGCTATCTTTCTGAAATAGGACAGGCTTTTATTACTATGACCGACCTGACATATTTTGAAGAACTCAATAACGACAATAGAATGATAAAAGTAGAAAATGGCAAAGCAAAAGTTGTCAACTGACATTAAGAGTATAAGTCAGATTATTGAGCAGGAAGAATTTAAGAATCTGAGAGAAATTGCGGAATCGTACGAAGTTGTAGAAGAATTTTACACGATTTTTCCAGAATTGAAAGAAATCGCAGTACCGAAAAAAGTGGAAGACAAGGTGCTTTTTATAAAGGTCGAAAATTCTGTTTGGAAAAGCGAGCTCTTTTTATACAGAAAACAGATAACAGAAAAGATCAATAACTTTTTTAATAAACAGATTTTAAAAACAATAAAACTGATATAAACATGAAAAACAACACAGTTCAAAATGGTGAATACACAGCCAAAAATATTAACATATTAAAAGGACTTGAAGCAGTACGAAAACGTCCTGCAATGTATATTGGGGACATTGGTTCTCGTGGTTTACATCATCTTATTAACGAAGTGGTAGACAACAGTATAGACGAAGCTTTAGCAGGTTTTAACGATACAGTTATTGTCACAATACATAAGGATCAGAGTATAACAGTAGAAGATTTTGGAAGGGGAATTCCTGTAGATATTCATCCAGTCGAAAAAAAATCTGCACTCGAAGTAGTAATGACTGTCTTACATGCCGGCGGTAAGTTCGATAAAAGCTCGTACAAAGTTTCTGGTGGTTTACATGGTGTAGGCGTTTCTGTTGTTAACGCTCTTTCAGAATGGCTGAGAGCTGAAGTAAGAAGAGATGGTAAAATTTATATGCAGGAATACAAAAGAGGAGTACCTCAGGGCCCGGTTAAAGAAATTGGAACTTATAAAAAAGGTACTTCTGGCACAAAAATAACGTTCAAACCAGACAAAGAAATTTTCAAAACAGTAAAATTCAAATACGAAATAGTAGCTGAAAGACTTAGAGAGCTGGCCTACCTGAATAAAAATGTTACCATGATTTTAAAAGACGAGAATGAAGGCATTGAAGAAAAATATCATTTTAAAGGCGGACTGATTGACTTTGTTAAGTATCTCGACGAACAACGCAATCCTCTCCATAAACCGATCTACATCGAAGGGGAAAAAGAAGGAACTCCGGTTGAGATAGCATTTGAGTACAGCGACTCCTACAGTGAAAACGTTCACACTTATGTCAATAACATAAATACAATTGAAGGCGGAACTCATTTAGTTGGATTCCGAAGCGCTCTCACAAGAACTTTTAATAATTACGCTTACAAGAATGGGCTTATTAAAGAAAACAGTAAAATCACTCTGACTGGAGATGATTTTAAAGAAGGACTAACGGCAGTCATTTCAGTAAAAGTTATGGAGCCTCAATTTGAAGGGCAAACAAAAACCAAACTCGGAAACAGCGAGGTTAAGTCGATAGTTGAGTCGATTGTTGGAGAAAAACTTTCAGAATATCTCGAAGAAAATCCCTCTGTAGCAAGAAAGATTATAGAAAAAAGTGTCAAAGCTGCCGAAGCAAGAGAAGCCGCAAGAAAAGCTCGAGAATTAATTAGAAGAAAAAATGCTCTCGATACATTAAATCTTCCAGGCAAATTGGCTGACTGTTCTATCAACGACCCTGAGCACTGCGAGATTTATATTGTTGAAGGCGACTCGGCAGGTGGATCGGCCAAACAAGGACGCGATAGAAGATTCCAGGCAATCCTTCCAATTAAAGGAAAAATTATCAACGTCGAAAAAGCAAATATTAACAAGATACTCGAAAATCAAGAAATACAGGCAATAATATCTGCTATTGGTGCCGGTATCGGCGATGAATTCGATGCTTCTAAGTCGAGATATGGTAAAATTATTTTAATGACGGATGCCGACGTAGACGGAAGCCACATCAGAACACTTCTACTGACGTTCTTCTATCGTTATATGAAAGACTTAATCAATCAGGGGAAAATTTATATTGCACAGCCGCCTCTTTATAAAATAAAAAAAGGTAAAGAAGAATATTATGCTTACGATGACGAGGAGCGCGACTCAATTTTGAAACGTTTGAAGAGTGACTCTAAAGGAAAAGATGAAGACGAGGTTTATGAAGTTGAGGAAGGAGAAGAAGGAACTCAAAAACAAATGAAAGGAATTGTTGTATCGAGATATAAAGGACTTGGAGAAATGAATCCTGAACAATTGTGGCAGACAACAATGAATCCCGAAACAAGAACAATACTTCAGGTCAATCTTGAGAGTGCTGCAGCGGCCGATAAAATCTTTGAAACTCTTATGGGGGATGCGGTTGAACCGAGAAGAGAGTTTATCGAAAAACATGCTAAATACGCAAATCTGGACGTTTAATGCATAAACATCATAAATATAATCATCCGGTTAAGGAATATATAAGGAGCGACTATACCGCTTTGAATCAGGAGTTAACAATCGAAGAGGCCTTAGAAAAAATCCGCATGGAAGGCATTGGAGAAAGGATTGTATATTTTTATGTGGTCGACAACGAGGAAAAACTGGTAGGAGTGTTACCTACAAGAAGATTGTTAACTGCTTCAAAAAATACACATATTAAAGATATTATGATTACACGTGTGGCAGCTCTGCCCGATAACGCTACAGTTTATGATGCATGTGAGTTTTTCGTTACATATAAATTTCTGGCGCTTCCTGTAGTCGATAAAGATCACAAAATAATCGGTATTGTGGATGTGACATTATTTACTGAGGAATTACTTGAACTGGATCCGGATATCGAAGCACGCCAAAAAAAGAGTGATATATTCGAAATCATCGGTTTTACAATCGAAGAAATAAAAAATGCCACACCGCTAAAAGCGTGGAGATATCGCTTTCCCTGGCTCATTACAACAATTATCAGTGGCACTATTTGTGCCCTGCTTGCCGGCTTCTTTGAAGCTACTTTAGCCGAAAGTATTGTAATCGCTTTTTTTATTACGCTTGTACTTGGACTCGGTGAAAGCATAAGTATACAATCAATGACGGTATCAATTCAAGCCCTTCATACAAATCGCCCTACGAAGGAATGGTATCTGAAATCGATTGTCAAAGAATTAAAAACCTCAGCCTTGTTGGGATTAAGTTGTGCGCTGGTTGTTTTTGCCGTAATTGTTATCTGGAAGAAAGATCTTAATGCTGCATTTGTAGTTGGACTGAGTATTATTATAGTGGAATTGCTGGCTGCTTTCTGGGGAATTAGTGTACCGGCAATTTTACACAGAACAAATTTAGACCCAAAAATTTCTTCTGGACCTGTAACGCTTGCTCTTACCGATATTGGAACAATTTTATTTTATCTCGGGTCTGCAAGTTTGATACTGAAATAAATTAGAAATTATTAATTAATACAGACTGGAAATATGAGTACAATATTCGAAAAAATAGTACCTGTCTCTTTAGAAGAAGAAATGAAGTCGTCTTACATCGATTATGCGATGAGTGTTATAGTGGCTCGCGCATTACCAGATGTCAGAGACGGTTTAAAGCCTGTGCATCGTAGAGTATTGTTCGGTATGCACGAACTTGGATTAACTTATAATAAGCCATATAAAAAATCAGCTCGTATTGTCGGTGAAGTACTTGGTAAATATCATCCTCACGGTGATAGTGCCGTTTACGATACGATGGTTAGAATGGTTCAGGATTTTTCGCTGCGATATCCATTAGTAGATGGTCAGGGTAACTTTGGTTCGATCGATGGTGATAGTCCCGCAGCAATGCGTTATACAGAAGCACGACTGGCTCGTATTTCGGAAGAAATGTTGCGTGACCTCGACAAAAACACGGTCGACTTTATCCCCAATTTCGACGATACATTGCAAGAACCTTCTGTATTACCTTCTTATCTGCCGAACTTACTTGTAAACGGTTCAAGTGGAATTGCCGTTGGAATGGCTACAAACATTCCACCACATAATCTTACGGAAGTAATTGATGGATTGGTAGCTTTGATTGATAATCCGAAAATTACACCTGAAGATATTATGAAGTACATTAAAGCGCCCGACTTTCCAACGGGCGGAATTATCTACGGTTATGAAGGCGTTCGGGAAGCTTATTTAACAGGCCGCGGAAGAATTGTTATTCGTGCAAAAGCTAATATCGAAACTCTGAAAAACGAGAGAGAAAACATCGTTATTACCGAGCTTCCTTATCAGGTAAACAAAGCCGCATTAATCGAAAAAATAGCAGAGCTCGTAAGGAATCAGAAGATTGAAGGAATTTCCAACATTCGTGACGAATCCGACCGCGATGGTATGAGAATCGTCATCGAAATGAAAAGAGATGGCCAGCCTGCAGTTACATTGAACCAGCTTTTTAAACATACTCAGATGCAGGTCACTTTCGGCGTAATAATGCTTGCTCTTGTAAATGGTGTTCCGAAAGTTCTTACACTTAAACAAATGATGGAACACTTCCTCGACCATCGTATGGATGTTCTTATAAGAAGAACAAAATTTGAATTAGACGCAGCCGAAAGGAGAGCCCATATTCTTGAAGGATATATTATAGCTCTCGACAATATCGACGAAGTTATTGAAACAATAAAAAGATCTCGCGACGTTGAAACTGCCAAACACAACTTGATGCGCAAATTCAAACTTTCTGAAATCCAGGCAAAGGCAATTCTCGATATGAGATTGCAACGCCTTACCGGTCTGGAAAGAAAGAAAATTGAAGACGAATACAAAGAAACTATTAAATTAATCGAAAAACTTAAAGGTATTCTTGACAGCGAAAAGAAGAGAAAACAAATCATCAAAGAAGAGTTGCTTGCGCTAAAAGAAAAATATGGAGACGAAAGAAGAACCGAAATTATCTATGACTATAAGGACTTTTCACTCGAAGATATAATTGCCGAAGAAGACGTTGTTGTTACTATTTCGCATAAAGGATTCATTAAAAGATTCCCCGTTAGTGGTTACAGACGTCAGTCCAGAGGCGGTAAAGGAGTTACCGGAGCTGGCACCAACGATGAAGATTTCATTGAACATATGTTTGTTGCCTCTACACACCACTACATTATGTTCTTTACCGACAATGGTAAGTGCTACTGGCTCAAAGTGCATGAAATTCCTGAAGGCGGACGAACAGCGAAAGGTAGATCGATACTCAATCTTATCGAAAAATCGAAGGATGAAAAAATTGCCGCTTTTGTCACCGTTAAAGAGTTCAGCGACGATAAATACGTTGTAATGGTTACCGAAAAAGGAACAATAAAAAAGACTGTTCTCTCGGCATACTCCAATATTCGACGCGGTGGTATTTATGCAATCAATCTCGTTGAAGGCGATAATCTCGTCGAAGCAAAACTGAGCGACGGTAACAACGATATTATTATCGGTACACAGAACGGGATGGCAATTCGATTCAACGAAAAAGACGTGCGTGATATGGGTAGAACTGCAACTGGAGTAAGAGGTATTAACCTTGCTAAGGACGACAAAGTTATCGGTATGATCGTCGTTAGAAATGCATCGACACTCCTTGTAGTTACAAATAAAGGCTATGGAAAACGCTCAGAACTTGACGATTATCGTTTAACTCACAGAGGTGGCAAAGGCATTATTACAATTAAAACTTCTGAAAAGAACGGCAGAATGATTGCCATGAAAGAAGTAAATGACACGGATGAATTAGTTATTATTACTACTAAAGGAATGGTGATCCGACAGGCAGTAAAAGATATTAGAGTAATGGGAAGAAACACTCAAGGAGTTCGATTGATTAAATTAAATGAAGGCGATGAAATTGCTGATATTGCCAGAGTGGTTCCTGAAGAAAACGAAGTATAATTACAAAGGAGCGGAGGAAAATTCCTCCGCTCAATTGTTTATTTCGAATATCTCTCCTAAATTGTATTTAATTAAAAGAACTTAGGGCACTTAACATGAAAAAGATAATCTTCTTTCTTTTTATACCTGTAATTTTGCTATCACAACCACTGCCTTCTAATTTCAAACAAGCATTCGAAAAACAAACCAGAACTTTCAGTGGGAAACCTGGACAGAATTACTGGCAAAATAAAAGTGATTATCAAATCGATGCTGAGGTAATCCCATCAGAAAGAAAAGTTAAAGCCGAAGAAACAATAATTTATTTTAACAATAGTCCCGATACACTCGATATCATAGTGGTCAAGCTGTTGGCCGATATATATCGAAAAGGAAACTCAAGGGATTTTGAAATATCGCCAGGTGCAGTAAATGAAGGAATGAAAATTTTTGAATCAAAATTGAATGGTTCCGATTTCGAAATAACAGGTGAAAGAGAGAAACCACATATTGCAGGGACAAAATTAATAATACCTTTAAAGGAAAAATTATTGCCAGGAGCAAGTGCCGAGCTTTATTTCAAATGGGAAGTCGATATTCCGAACGAGTCACAAATACGTATGGGTGCGTACGATTCTACTTCATTTTTTGTTGCCTACTGGTTCCCGCAAATTGCTGTTTATGACGATATCGACGGCTGGGATATGAATGATTATTCGGGACAAACAGAAACTTACAACGATTTCTGCAATTATTCAGTTGAGATCACCGTTCCTCAAAATTTTGTGGTTTGGGCTTCCGGTAAATTATCAAATCCGGAAGAAGTATTCGAAAAGAAAGTTCTTGATAAATACAATATAGCAAATTCCTCAGAAGAAATAATACATATAATTACCGAAGAAGATTTAGGTAATGTAACACAAAAACGAGAGAAGTTAACATACAAATTCAGTTCAAAAGCAATCCCCGATTTTGCATTTGCCACGAGCGATCATTACTTGTGGGATGCCTCTTCATGGCGGGGCGTTTTAATTTCTGCGGCATATAACCCCGAGTCAAAAGGATTTTATAATGTTGCCGATGTGGCTCGTAAATCGATAATTTATTTTTCAGAGGAACTGCCAGGAGTTATGTATCCCTATCCTGTTATGACAGTTTTTAACGGTAGAGGCGGTATGGAATTTCCAATGATGTGTAATAATTCATCCGTTGATAATTTGAGTGGCACTGTTCATTTGACTTCGCATGAAATTGCACATACCTACTTTCCTTTTTTTATGGGAATTAATGAAAGGAAATATGCCTGGATGGACGAAGGTTGGGCCACAATGTTGCCTTTCGACTTTCAGGAATTGAATGCAGAGGGATACGATCCGAGACAAAGAAATGCAGAAAGTTATTCACGGTATGGCGGTACTGATCTCGATTTACCACCGATCATTCCTTCGTCTCAATTGAGAGGAAATTCTTATAGAATGGCCTCTTACAACCGTCCTGGAGCCGCTTACGATTTTATGATGAAGTTTATGGGTAAAGAAAATTTCAAGGCTTGTCTGCAAGAGTATATTGAACGATGGAATGGCAAACATCCCACTCCATATGACTTCTTTAATACATTCGAGGAAGTAAGCGGAGAAGATCTCGATTGGTTTGTTAAACCGTGGTTCTTCGAATTTAAGTACCCCGATATGGCAATTAAAAACGTTGTCTATCGGGACGAGTATCTTATTGTGGAAATTGAAAACAAAGGTGGTCTGCCGCTTCCTATAGCCCTGTATGCAAAATACGGCGAGGTCGAAAAAAAGAAAATATTCGATGCGCAGGCAAATATCTGGAAAGGCAAAACAAGCATATTAAAGCTCGAAATTAAAATTGATAAACCGATGGAATTATTTTTAGGAACGCATCAAATTCCTGACGTTAACGCTGCGGACAATAAATTTACAATAAATTGATTATGGCATTTTTCTATGACGGTCAAATTAATATCCTTGCCAGTTTTGTAGATAGAGAAGCGTCCATTTTGAGCACCTGGAATAATTTTAATATTATAATGAGATTTTAACGAAGTTCGCAAAGCAGTCAATTTCGTGCGATATTCTTAATCTATCCCTTAGTTAGTATCTTTTAAAAAAATGTTTATAGAAATTTGGTTTGTAAAATATTTATCGTATATTTACGATTAACGATTGGGGTAATTATGGCATATTCAAAAAAGGAAGAATTCGACAAAGAAGACGTCTGGCTGGCGGAAGTGGCAAAAGCGCTGTCACATCCAGCTCGCTTGCAAATTCTTAAGTTTCTCAACAAAATGAATTCGTGCATGGTGGGTTGTATCGTAGAGCACCTTCCGCTTGCACAATCGACTGTATCGCAACATTTGAAAGAACTAAAACGTGTAGACCTTATCGAGGGAGAAATCGATGGTCCAAAGGTCTGCTATTGTGTAAATAAAAAGACGTTACAACGCGTCAAAAAACAACTGGATAAATTATTTTCTGCAACTGGATGTTGCTGAGAAAGGAGTATCTATATGGAAAATCAAAATGAAATAAAAAAAGTCGTTAAGGAAAAATACGCAAAGATAGCAACCAGCGCCTTTGCAGAATCCTGCTGCGACAAGAATTCATGCTGTGGCGACAAAGTCGATTATTCTATTATTCAGGACGACTATACAGAAGAAGCCGGTTATCTGGCAGACGCCGACCTCGGACTGGGGTGCGGAATTCCTACAAAACACGCCGGTATTAAAGAGGGGGATGTGGTCGTTGACCTCGGTAGCGGTGCGGGGAACGACGTGTTCGTCGCCCGCGCAATTGTTGGCAAGAAAGGGAAAGTTATTGGTATCGACATGACCGAAGAAATGATTCGGAAAGCCGAATCTAACAATTCTAAACTCGGTTATGATAATGTAATCTTTAAACTTGGCGATATCGAAAATATCCCGCTTGAAGAAAATACGGCAGATGTAGTCATAAGCAACTGCGTCTTAAATTTAGTGCCCGACAAAAGAAAAGCCTTTACTGAAATCTACAGAATTCTTAAACCAGGAGCTCATTTCTGCATATCAGATATCGTATCGACGGGCGAAATGGCCATGGAATTAAAAAAATCGGCAGAACTTTATGCCGGTTGTATCTCGGGCGCCATACCACAAGAAGAATATCTTAAAATTATTGAAGAAACCGGATTTAAAAATGTTGAAATCAAGTCATCAAAAAAAACCGACTTGCCCGACGAACTTTTGCAACAACATCTGAGCGAAGAAGAAATTGTCAATTTCAAAAAAAGCTCAGTCGGACTACTGAGCATTACAGTAACCGCGTATAAGTAAACCACACACCATTAATAAATAATTTGCCCACACTTCTGTGGGCAAATTTGTCTCCATTCCTCGAACAGAAATCTGAATAAATTGTTATTATTGTGGTAGTTACTTTTTACTATAATCTCGAGTAATCTAAGGTGTAATATGAAATCAGCGCTGGGAATAATCATTTTCCTTTTTATTACTGTGACGGTTTTACCTCAAGACGAAATAAAAGTACGCGACAATATTTATTATTTGAGTAATACAATAGTTGTTAAATTGAAAGAGGCTGACACTGATGTAATTAATTTAAAAAAAGAGATAGAAAGGAGAGCAATTAAAATAAGCGGGATTGTAAAAGCATTTTCGGAAAACAAAAATGTGTTGAAAAAAGGCATCGATCGTTTTGAGTCGATTTATTTATTGAAAATAGATAACAACGAAGATCCGTTCGAAATTTCAGCAAAGTTGAATAAACTGAAAGAGATTGAATGGGCAGAACCAAAATTTATCAGAAGAGTTACCGTTACTCCGAATGATCCAATTTTAAACTCAGGAAGACAGTACAATATCGGAATGATTTCCGCAGAAAAAGCATGGGATATTTCTAAAGGTGATACTTCGATTATAATAGCCATTATCGATACAGGAGTTGACTGGAATCACCCCGATTTGAAAGCAAACATTTTATTCGACTCAAACGGTAATCTGGTTGGAATTGATTTCGGGGGACTGAATGGTAGTGAAGACAACGACCCGCGCGAAGATGTTCCACCTGACGGCAAAAATTCGTATCACGGGACACATGTGGCTGGAATTGCATCGGCAGTAACGAACAATTCAATTGGAGTTGCAGGAGTGGGATTCAATTGTACGATAATGCCTGTAAAAGTTTCGCGTGGCGATATGCGCGATGCAAATGGATATCCTTATGTTTATTATGGATTTGAAGGAATTAAGTGGGCAGTGGATCATGGAGCAAAAATAATCAATTGTAGCTGGGGCGGTTATGGTTATTCCAGATATGAAAAGGAGGTCATCGACTATGCCATTGAAAACGGGGCTGTGATTGTTGCGGCTGCAGGAAATGAAAATAGTAACAACCTTTTTTATCCCGCCAGTTATGAAGGCGTGTTGTCTGTTGGATGGCTCAACGAAAAAGGTGAGAAGGCTAATTATAACCAGAACTCCGGCTCCAACTATGGAACTCAGGTAGATATAATGGCACCCGGTTCATACATTTATTCTACGTGGCCTACGTATGCCGGTCCTGATTCGGTTTATCGTTCAATAAGCGGTTCTTCAATGGCTACTCCACACGCTGCCGGTGTTGCTGGACTGGTGGCTGCCAGATTTTCGAATTACCTTCCACTTCAAATTGCAGAAAGAATTAGAGCATCTGGCATAACGCTGGAAAATATACAATATCAATATTTGCTCGGTAAAGGTAGAATAGATGCATATAACGCCGTTAAGGATACAAATCTTTATTCGATAAGAGCGACAAAAATAGATTTTATTGAAGACGGCAACGGCAATGGACTTTTTGAATCAGGCGAAGCGGTGAATGTTAGAATTAGATTTACAAATTATCTCGACCCTTCTCCCCAAACCAAGGTATATCTGTTAACCAACGACGTATCAGTTACTATTGATAACAATGAATTTAATCTACCCCCTATGAATACACTCGATACTGCGGATAATTCATCATCTCTTTTTCGTTTTGTGATTTCCGAAGATTGTCCATACAACCACACAGTTGATGTTATGATTAAATACGAAGGCAATTCATACGACGACTATCAATGGTTTTCAATTAGAATTAATCCCACTTATGCTACACACGATGCCAACAAAATCGTACTTACTATAACAAGCAAAGGAACTCTCGGCTTTAACGACTATCCCGATAACCAAGAAGGAAGAGGATTTGTCTACAAAAACGGCGACAATCTTATTTTTGAAGGGGCTTTTATGTATGGCACATCATTCGATAAAGTTATGGACGCAGCTCGTAGCGATTATTTTCAGAGTGAAGATTTTAACATAATCGAAAAAGTTAGAATTACAAGCGATCAAAATAATAATCAAATAGGAAGAACTCTGTTTGATGATTCTGGATTTGGAGAAGGAGCGCTCGGTATTAAAACTGAACTTACATCATATGGTTTTTCAAATCCACTCGACGATAGTTACATTATTCTCGTCAACAGGTTGATTAATCAAAGTGGTATTGACATAAACGGGCTTTATGCCGGTTACTTTTTCGATTGGGATATGCCGGCGGAAATACCCGATATTGACATTGTAGATTTTGATGAGGAAGATCGTTTTGGCTACGTCTTTTGTAAGAATGATTCGATACTAAATACATATGTAGGAATTGCACTGCTGGACAACGATAGTAAACTTGGCTTTTATCCGATCGAAAATTCAGCCGATACTGGAGCTGTAATGCTGTTCGACGAAAATGGATTTACAAAGAAGGAGAAATGGACCAGTTTAACAAGTGGCTTAATAAATAAGCAGATTGGACCTGCTGATGTTTCAATGGTTATTTCTTCTGGTCCTCATACTTTGAATGCCGGAAGCGATATAGTAATTCCATTTGTAATCGCTGCAGGCGAAAGTCTCGAAGAGCTTCGTTCAACTATTCACAGGGCACGAGATAAATATAACCAATTAATTACAGAGATAAGAGAACCTCTGGTTAAATATAACTACAATCTCTCACAAAACTATCCCAATCCGTTTAATCCCAGTACTGTTATTAATTATGAGGTGCCAGAACGAAACTTTGTTACAATCAAAGTTTATGACATACTGGGCAGAGAAGTAGCCACGCTGGTAAACGAACTGAAAGAAGCGGGAAGTTACAGACTTGAATTTTCTGCGGATAAATACGGACTTGCAAGCGGAATTTACTTTTACACATTAAATGCAGCAGATCATATCTTTGTTAGGAAAATGATTTTTGCAAAGTAAAAGAAAAGCGGGCAAATAAGCCCGCCCTAAAAATTTTTATTACATCCCGACTAATTCTTTAACTATGCGTTCTGCATTGTTAACGTATTTTGAAATCCAGAGAATGTAACGAATATCAACTCCAATAGATCGACTGTACGAATCATCCCATGCGTAATCATTGATCGTAGCTTCGAAACAACGATCGAAGTTCAAACCAATTAATTCACCATTTGCGTTCATTACTGGACTTCCGGAATTTCCACCGGTAGTGTCAGTATTGTATAAAATTGCCACCGGAACTCCTCCGACTGAAGCGTCAAAAAATTCGCCGAAATTTTTTTTGTCGTATGCAATTCTAAGATTATCGGGTACAGCGTATTCTTTGCCGAGATAACTTTTTTCAATTACTCCATCTAATGTAGAAATAGGTTTGTAATAAACTGCATCCCGTGGTTCGTATCCTTTAATGTTGCCGTATGTCATTCTCAAAGTTCCATTTGCATCGGGAATAAATGATTTGTCTTCATAAAGTTTTTTGATTTCTATGTACTGAGGTAGCAACAAATTAAGCTTTCCGTCGACGTAATCAGAAATTTCTTTCAGTTCGTCTTTTTGTCTTTTAATCAAAGCCGTAAAAGTTAGAAGCAAATCTTCCTCCGGTTTAACATTTGAGCAGTCTAATTCTCCTTTAAGATATTTTGCTACTTTTTCTTCGTTAAGTAGATCAGAGCTGAGTAATTTGTTTAAGAAAGTTTCTGCATCAGTATCTTTTACAAAATTCGTAACGGCTTCGATAGAAGTGAGCTCAGAAATGTTGAGTGCATCCTCAAGCATTTTTTTTAGAAACACTCTTTCGAACTGTAGATCGATCCGCTGATAAATTTTATCGATCTCGTTCGTAGGCTTCCCTTCGATTTGATTCAAAATAGCGTCGGCGTAATTGATCACATTAGAAAAACGATAGAGTCGATTCAACCACATCGATGGATAAATATTATCGAACATTTTGTTGTAAGTGCTTTCAAGTTCATTGAAAAGGTTGTTGTAGTTTTTAGCGAGGTCAGGATTTTTGTCGATGAATTCTTTCAATTTTCGATCCAGCTCGTATTCTTTTTTCAGAAGCTCGAGTTTGCGAATGCCAAGCATCTTTCCCCGGTAATTTTTCATAGCATTTGAAAATCCTTTTATAAAAGGAGCATATTTTAATTCGATAGATTTATTGTCCTTGCTCAGCTTCTCGAGAGCATCGATTAAGTATGAATAGAGCTGTTCGTTATACGGCAGGAAATAGTTTTGTTGGTAATCGAGAAACCAGGCGGGATAATTTCTATAAGTACTGCCGGGATACCCGAGAATAAAAACAAAGTCGTTTTCTTTAACCCCGTTTGGATTAATTTTCAGAAATTTCTGAGGATGGAAAGGCACGTTATTTTCAGAATACTCAGCGGAAGAACCGTCGGGAGCAACATAAGCTCGTAAGAAAGAAAAATCCCCCGTGTGACGAGGCCACATCCAGTTGTCTGTTTCACCTCCGAATTCTCCTATTGAGCGTGGAGGTACATAAACCAGACGTACGTCCTTGATAATTTTGTATTTGAAGAGAATATAAGTCTTGCCAGGGAACATTTCAGATACCTCGGCGTCGATCGCCTTCGATTCGTCTTTTTCACGTGCAGCAATTTCATTCATTCTTTTTTCGATCATACGACTTCTTTCAGCAAAATCGCTGACGTTCTCCAATCCCGTCAGTACTTCCTGGCTCACGTCTTTGTACGATTCAGTAATTCGAACGGTATAGCCAGCGGCCGGTATTTCGTCTTTGAATTCGGCAGCATAGAATCCATTTTCCAGATAATTGTTTTCGGGAGTGCTTGCGCGGCTGACTGCTCCAAATGCACAATGGTGGTTTGTTAATATCAATCCATTTTCCGAGACGAACGAACCCGTGCATCCACCGATATTGACAATAGCATTGATTAGGCTCATTCCCTCTGGATTATAAATGTCAGTGAGATTTAGGTTGAACCCGAGCTTTTTCAAATCTAGTTTCTTTAGTTCGCTTAAGGGATACATCCCTTCGCCGGGAACGGCTCTGAGAGTGATACTTTGTATCAAAAAGAAAATAATTATAATTAATCGGTGTTTTTTGCTCATTATAAACTCCATATAATTTATTCGGGAAATTAGTAAAAAATAAGCTAAGCTAAATGCAATATTTTATGATGCGATAACTGATTCACAAAAGATTTTTATCTTTTAATATACTGCCATTTATTTTGATTGCCTGTTCTTTAACTTGAATAAAAAGAAATAAGAACAAAATAATGTGTGGATGTTTAAATAACTCGAAATTTTTATTATAATTGGTGCAGATTAAAAAAGAGGGTTAAAATGAAAATCAGAGCCACGGAAAACGGGCCATATTTGATCGAAGTAAATGATGCAAATTTAAAAAAGGCAGGAAGTGAAGAAAAGATTACTCAAAAGACAATTGCGCTGTGTCGATGCGGCGCTTCTTCTAACAAACCTTTTTGCGATGGTTCTCATAAGAAAATAGAATTCAAAGGAGAAGCTATAGAAATCGAATTAACATAATGCACCCTCTCCTTTTCAATTATAGAGGAGGTGTAAAATGGCAATTAAAAAAGAATATTCGAAAGACAAGACTATTTGCCGCGTTACATTTACACTGCCAGAAGAAATCGGTAAGCAGTTTAAAACAATTGCATTGATGGGTGATTTTAATAATTGGGACCCAAAGGCAAATCATTTTACAACAAGTAAAGATGGAGAATTAACTGCATCGATTGAACTGGAACCTGGCAAAGAATACCAGTTCCGATATTTATGCGATGGTGAAACATGGTTAAATGATCCTGCTGCAGATCGGTTTATTCAATCGCCCTACGGTTCGGAAAACGGTGTTATAGAGGTTTAACAAAATTTACAATCTGAAAGGCAACTTACGAAGCCTTACTCCTGTTGCAGCAAAAATAGCATTACCAACAGCGGGGGCACACGGTGCGATGGGGACTTCTCCCATTCCTCCCACGCGATAGGTATTTTGCATTATATAAGTTTCAACTATAGGCATCTCGGCAAACGATAATAATGGGTAATCGTCGAAATTACTTTCGACTACTTCACCATTTCTTATTGTTATTTCGCCTTTCAAAGCAGCATTCAATGCGAATGCTATGCCGCTATCGACTTGCTGTTCTACAATATCGGGATTAATAACTATGCCAACATCGACTGCACAAACAATTTTTTCGACTTTAATTTTGTTGTTGTTAATTGATACTTCAGCAACCTGAGCACAAAAACTATCGTAAGCAGCCGATAAAGCGATTCCCATCCCTTTGTTTGGGGGTAGCTTTTTTCCCCACTCTGCTTTTTCCGCAGCAGTTTTTAGGACGGCTTTCAGACGCGAATCATCAGGGAGCAGTTCCATTCTGAATTCATAAGGATCTCGCCCGGCTGCATGTGCTAATTCATCGATAAAACACTCGGCTGCAAACGGATTTTGCGAATGGTAAACTGAACGCCAGTACCATATTGGAATTGGAATATCAACAATAGATCCACTAATCCTGTAATTAGGAATTTTATAATCTGCTTCTATTGCACCGGTCATTATATCGTATTGTTCTGGCTTTAACCTGGCTCCCCAATTTTGTTGTGCAATCGATGGAGCAATAACATGATGAGAAAAAGAATAAATTTTTTTGTTATTGTCTACTGCACCTTTTAAGTGATGCATACTTACTGGTCTGTAACGATCGTGTTTGATATCGTCTTCTCTCGTCCAGGTGACTTTAACCGGTTTACCTATAACTTTTGATAGTTCCGCAGCTTCAGCTGCAAAATCAGAATGAGTACGTCTACCAAACCCACCGCCCATAAAAGTGACATAAATGGTTACATCTTCTTCTTTTAGTCCGAGAGCATTTGCAACAGCGCGTCGTGCATCCTGTGGATTTTGTGTTGGTGCCCATACTTCAACGCGATTATTTTCAAATTTTGCTGTACAATTCATCGGTTCCATTGGAGCGTGTGCCTGGTAAGGAACTTCATAAATTGCTTCGACAATTTTATAATTTATTTGATCTGGCGGCTTTGGGTTTCCATTTTCTTTGACTGTTGTTCCACCCGTTAAAAGATTTTCTTTCAGTTTTTGAGAAATTTTTTCCGAGTCGAGATCACCATACGGCGACGAGGACCATTCTACCGAAAGATTTTCTACTCCTTTAAAGGCCTGCCAGGTAGATTCAGCAAATACTGCTACACCATTTGTAACCTCTTTAACGTCAATAATTCCTTTTAAGGACTTTGTTTTGTCGGCATTAAAACTTTTTACCTTTGATCCTAGAACTGGACTCCTTTTTACTGCGGCATATATAAGTCCTGGCAGTACAACATCGATACCGAATATAGCTTTGCCTGAAATTTTATCGGGAGAGTCAGTACGGTGAAGTCGTTTGCCAATGATTTTGTAATCTTTCGGGTCTTTTAGTTTTACGTTCTGGGGTACGGGGAGTTTAGATGCCTCCTCCACCAAATCCCCGTACCCGATTTTTTTATTATTTAATTTATTTATGACAAAACCGTTCTCAGCTTTGCAGTCAGAGGGTTTAACGTTCCATCTAATCGCAGCTGCAGCTATCAGCATTTCTCGTGCAGTAGCACCTGCAATTCTGAGTGGATCCCACGATTTTCTTACACTCGTACTCCCACCCGTTACCTGATCTCCGTATTTCGGATGCCCCTCAGCCTGTTCAATTTTAATTTGACGCCAGTCGACTTCCAATTCTTCTGCGACTATCATTGGTAGAGCGGTTCTGACTCCCTGCCCCATTTCTGAACGATGGACAACAATGGTTACAATTCCATCGGAGTCAATTTTAAGGTAGACACTCGGAGAAAAAATTTTTGGTTCTCCACCGGAGGCAAATAAATCCTTCATTGGTACGAAAGAAGCGAGACAGAGCGCTGAGCTACTTAAGCTAAATACTTTAATAAATTGACGCCGTGTTTGTTTCTTGCTCATTTTTCCGAAATCACTTTTTTAATTGCCTTTTTAATTCGGTTGTACGTGCCGCATCTGCATAGGGTCTCGCTCATGGCTTCTTCAATTTCTTTGTCTGAAGGATTGGGATTTTCGTTTAATAATGCGGTGGCTGTTAAAATTTGTGCGGGTTGACAATACCCGCATTGCGAAACCTCGACATCGAGCCAGGCTTTGATCAATTTATTATTCTTATCGGATGCTAATCCTTCTATGGTTATTATTGATTTACCTACTGCATCTTCAATTGCTATTGAACACGACTTTTCAGCTTTGCCATCAATTAATACTGTGCAGACACCACAAATCCCAATTCCACAACTGAATTTTGTGCCCTTGAGATTGAGAGTGTCGCGCAAAACCCATAAAAGTGGAGTTCCTTCCTCAACTCTAACACTCTCTTTCTTACCGTTTACAAGGATTGAATATTCAGGCATTTTAGTTTATCTGTTAACCCTTAACAAATGTAAAATTATTAAAAAAGAAGGTCAACAGAAAAATTATATAACTCACACCATTGAATTCCTGTAAACCTTTAATAAAGAAAAAAATAAATAGAGATTGGCTTATCTTTAATTTAATTTTCATTAACTGATAATAAAGATGAGGTGATTATATTTGTCCATAGTTATTTTAAAAAAGGTATCTTAAAATGAGCAACTATTCAAAGAGGTTTCTGATAATAGTTTTTTCGACGATATCTCTTGTAACAGGATTTATTTTTTTTGATACAGTAACAGTAAAGAAGAATTTACTAAAAGCCGAAGAACAATATTCATATCTGCTTGAACTCTTGGGCGATACAGATAAATTACCTCGTTCGATGGACAATTCAGGAAAAGTTATATTAGTTGATGCACAGGATTGGACCAGCGGTTTTTTCCCCGGAAGTTTATGGTATTTATACGAATATACTAAAGACGATAGGTGGCTAAAAGCTGCAGAAAAGTTTACTGAAAATCTCAAAGGGCAACAATTTAACAATACAACACACGACCTCGGTTTTATGATCTACTGTAGTTTTGGAAATGGTTACCGTCTTACTGGCAGTGAACATTACAAACAGGTATTGATTGACGCTGCGCGAACACTCGCCTCTCGATTTAATTCTAAAGTCGGCTGTATAAAATCGTGGGACGGCCAGGAAGAAAAGTGGCAGTATCCCGTAATTATTGACAATATGATGAACCTTGAATTACTCTTCTGGGCTACAAAAGAAACTGGCGATTCTTCGTTCTATCGTATTGCCGTAAGTCATGCAAATACAACGATGAAAAATCATTTTAGAAAAGACTACAGTACATGGCACGTATTAAGCTACGATACAGCTACAGGCAAAGTTGAAAAGAGAAATACACATCAGGGATTTTCAGACGAATCGTGCTGGGCACGAGGACAATCTTGGGGCTTGTATGGATTTACAATGTGTTATCGTGAAACAGGCGACGTTCGCTATTTAAAACAAGCTGAAAAAATTGCTGAATATATATTTGATCATCTACCGGAAGATTTAATTCCGTTCTGGGATTACGACGCCGCAAATTATCCCAAAGACGCATCTGCCGCTGCCATTATGGCTTCAGCTCTATATGAATTAGCGGAACTTACACAAAACGATAAATATGAAAATTACGCCGACCGTATTATGGATGCACTAACACAACCAGAATATTTGGCATTACCACATACAAATGCTGGTTTTATCTTGAAACATTCAACCGGTAATAAGCCGGCAAACTCCGAAGTCGATGTTCCAATAATATATGCCGATTATTATTTTATCGAAGCCAATCTTAGAAAATTGAAACACGAGAGCAAATAATTAATATTATTAACTAATGAATTTTTTAGAAGCAATGAATAATGATGAGCACTCTACAGGAACACTGGAATAAAATTGTTAAAGAAACAGCTGAAGAAAAACTTGGCTGGTATGAAAGAGTAGTCACTAAGATCGTCACGTTTCTGATAGGTAAATATTTTGAATAGATTAGTTCGGAAGAGTTTGTCTTTATTAATCTAAAAAACTAAAAAGATTTTTTAACGTAAAATCTTTTTCGAAAAACACCATTCATACATTTTGATCAGCAATATATCTATTTAATTGATCGATAATTTTTGCCGGCGAATTTGTTGTAATATAGTCGACACCAAGTTTTGTTAATCTAACTGCGTCTTCCCCCTTTTCAACGTCGTAGACGCAAAGTTCATATCCGTTATCTTTCAAATAAACAGATAGTTTTTCGTTTATGTACGAAGCATTATTGAGATCGACGCCGTCACAATTGAGCTTTTTCAAGGTGTACAACAATCGCTGGTGCGCTATTCCGTTTAGGCATTTTCTCTTAGACGAAAACCATTCGAAAAGCCAGTAGACTTTTATATCAGGAAATAATTTTTTAGATGCAATAATTGTGTTGGGATTGAAAGCTATAATTCTAATTTGGTCGTTCGATAACTTTTTATTTCTTAGTACATCCGATAGCTTAAGAAGGAATTCTTTTCTGTCGTCTTTGATTTCGATAAAAATACCGCGGTCGTCAGGGATTATTTCGATAATCTCTTCCAGAGTTGGAATGTAAGTTCCTTCGAACTGAGGATTTTTCCAGTTGCCTACGTCAACACTTCTCAGTTCAGAAAGTTTTGTTTTTGTAATGTATAATTTTGTTCCGACTTTTGAAGTCCTTTTTGTATTGGAATCGTGAATGCAGACAATATGATTATCTTTAGTCAGCCAGAAATCTCCTTCGATAAAATCAGCTCCTTCCAAAAATGCTTTTTTAAATGAAGGAATTGTATTTTCAGGAGCTTCATCTGAGGCTCCACGATGAGCTACAATATAAACTTTTTTATTCGTCATTATTAGGAAGATATCCTCTGGCTAATTTGGTGTATTCATTAATCTGGTTTAATATCCATTTGTTATCTTTCTTTAATTCCTTTGCCATCATTTCAGCTACTACAGGAGCCATTTCGATGCTAACTTTTGCATCGAGCAGTAAGGCTCGAACTCTCCTTGCCAGAAAATCTTCGACCGTTCTTGCCGCTTCATATTTAACTGCCCAGATAATTTCTGCCTTTATATAGGGTAATTTGGGATGGATAGGCTCGAGTAGACTTTTATTTTGTGAAATAATTTTTTCTTCGATATTAAATTTATCTGCGCCGTAATAATAGAGTGGTTCGTTATGATTAGTGTTTTTTAGATAACCGTGAATCGGAAGATTTTTAGTAATTGATTCTCGTTCTTCCAATCCGCCAACGAGTATTGCCTGGTCGATTAAATCTTCGCCCATCTTTCTATAGATTGTCCATTTACCTCCTGTAATGGTAATCAACCCGGAGGGTGATACCGTAATCTGGTGTTTTCTTGAGATATCTTTTGTAGGAATTGCTTTTCCTTCGGAAATTGCCAGGGGTCTTAATCCAGCAAACACACTAAGTATGTCTGAGCGTTGCGGATCTTTCGATAAGTACCTGGCGGAATTCGAAAGCAAAAAATCGATCTCATCTTCAGAGGCACGCGGCTCGATTTCAGGTTTATCGACTTCTGTGTCCGTAGTTCCTAGTATAACTTTGTCGTGCCACGGTACGGCAAACAAAACTCTTCCGTCGGATGTATGCGGTATCATAATTGCTGAATTACCTTGAAGGAACGATTTGTCGAGTACAATATGAACTCCACGACTCAGAACAACGGAGTTCGATTTTTCTGCTTCGTCCATATTTTTTATTTCACCGACGAATATACCCGCCGCATTAATAAAAGTTTTTCCTTTTACGTGAAAAACACGTCCCGTTTCCCGGTCTAATAATTTTATGCCATCGAGTATCCCGTCTTTATCTTTAGTAAAGCCGACAGCTTTCACATAGTTTAAAAGAGTTGCTCCGTTATCGTATGCTGTCTGTGCCAGATTAATTGCCAGACGGGAGTCGTCAAATTGACCATCGTAATAAATTACACCGCCGAGCAACCCTTCCGAATCGAGATTTGGAATTGCTCTCAGCGTTTCCTCTTTCGAAATTTTTTTAGCTGGTCCAAAACCAAGTTTACCTGCCATAAGGTCGTAAACTTTCATTCCGATATTATAAAAAGGACCTTCCCACCATTCATAAACGGGAATAATAAACTGTTGGTTTTTCACAAGGTGAGGAGCGTTTTGCATTAAAAGTCCTCGCTCGTGCAGAGCTTCGAAAACGAGCGAAATATCTCCCTGTGCTAAGTATCTAACACCACCATGAATAAGTTTCGTACTTCTACTCGAAGTTCCTTTCGAGAAATCGAATTGTTCAATCAGAAGAGTCTTAAATCCTCTCGATGCTGCATCGACGGCGGCTCCCAATCCAGTTGCACCGCCGCCGATAATAATTACATCCCAGATTTGATCTTTACTGTGTAATACTTTGTTTAATAATTTTTCTCGATCCATGATTAATATTGATGAAACGCATCCGAAATAAATTTAAGTACATCGGGAAGCGATTCCCGCCAGTATGTCCAGTTATGTGCTCCATCTCTCATTCTGAATTCATGAGGTATTCCTTTCTTTGTCATTTCGATATGAACCTCAGAATTCATTATCGTTAGAAAATCGTCATCTCCGCAATCGATATACCATCTCACAGATTTTAATTGTTCTGCGGGTAGAGTTTTTATAAGATTTATAACGTTGTATTTTTTGTAAAATTCAAGTGCTTTTTCGGGGGATAGTTTTTCAATCCCTTTTAGGATGTAGTAATTCTGAAGGCTATCTGGGTGAGATGGACCAGTAGCAGCGCTCAAGGGACAGGCAGATGAAAAGAGTTCTGGATGATGCAGGGCATAAAAAAATGTGCCTCCGCCGCCCATCGATAATCCTGCTATAGCACGATACCGCTTCTGCGAGCGTATTCTGTAAGTTTTTTCTATGTAAGGAATGAATTCGTTAATAAAAAACTCTTCGTAGCGGTAATCTGTTTCGGGTCGATTTACATATCCGCGGTAAGGAGTATCAGCATTCGGCATAACAATAATCATTGGTGTGGCTTTGCCTTCATTTATTGCTTTGTCGGCAATATGAGATACTTCCCCAAATTGAATCCACCCCGTCTGGTCATCGCTATATCCATGGAGAAGATAAAGTACTGGGTAACTCCGTTCTGATCGATCATAATCAGGGGGTAAATAAATAGCATATTTTCTTTCCCCTTTTAATATTGTTGAATTCATCGAGAGGTTATCGTATACTTTGCCCGATTGAGAATATAAGATTACTGGTAAGAGTAATAAACATAAAAATTTTTTTTGCATGGCGCATACTCCATTTTTTACAGCAAAAAACTAAATCTACAATGTGTAAATATCAAACACTATTTTGAATTAATTTTTTATGAGAATAATTAAAAGTTTGCTTGACGAAAGCAAAAACTGATACCTCATTTCGATACTTCTGATAGAGCGGACTGCCCAGCGCTCAGTTAAATTACATTTATGCTGAGTAGTGTTGAGCGTAGCGAAAAAATTGGAAAGAAGCATTTATGCTGAGTAGTTTTGAGCGAACTAAAAAAATCGGAGAAAAGCATTTATGCTGAATGGTTTTGAGCGTAGCGAAAAAATTGGAAAGAAGCATTTATGCTGAGTAGTTTTGAGTGAAGCGGATAAATTGGAGAGAAGCATCTATGCTTAGTAGTTATGAGTGAAGCTGATAAATTTGAGAGAGGCATCTATGCTGAGTAGTTTTGAGCGAAGCGGATAAATTGGAGAGAAGCATCTATGCTTAGTAGTTATGAGTGAAGCTGATAAATTTGAGAGAGGCATCTATGCTGAGTAGTTTTGAGTGAAGCGGATAAATTGGAGAGAGGCATCTATGCTGAGTAGTTTTGAGCGAAGCGGATAAATTGGAGAGAGGCATCTATGCTGAGTAGTTTTGAGCGAAGCGGATAAATTGGAGAGAAGCATCTATGCTGAGTAGTTTTGAATGAAACGAAAAAATCGGAGAGAAGCATTTATGCTGAGTAGTTTTGAATGAAACGAAAAAATCGGAGAGAAGCATTTATGCTGAGTAGTTTTGAATGAAACGAAAAAATCGGAGAGAAGCATTTATGCTGAGTAGTTTTGAATGAAACGAAAAAAT